>CAKROK010000064.1 GCA_934373295.1 uncultured Christensenellaceae bacterium
TATATGCGGTATACTAATAAATGTGCCGCTTATCCTCACGGCGATTTTCCGACAGTCTTAAAAATATAATCTTATTTTTAGGAGGCTATCTCATGAACAAAAGACTGATATTTCTTAGGACGAAGCGCTCATTAAGCCAAAGCGCGTTGGCCACGAAGCTAAACATGTCTCAATCCGGGTATTCCAAATACGAGACGGGCGAAAACGACGTCCCCATATCCATTCTGATACGGCTGGCGGAGATATACGGCACGAGCACGGACTACCTGCTCGGCCGAACGAACGACCCGCGCCCATATCCGCCCTCCAAAAAGTGACCTGAGCATTGTTTTTTAACAAAATCGTCTGTAAGCAGGCTCATTATGCCTAAAATAAAGGTATTTTTTAAAATTATATATACCAAAATGCCGCTCAATGTTGTATAATGAGAAATTGAAGTGAGTTATCATTTACATTATATTTTTTATTCAGGTGGTATCATAAATGCTTACAGTAAAAGAAGTTAAAACCAGGGCGGACAGAAAGCGGTTCATCCAGTTTCAAAACGACCTCTATAAGGACTGTGAATACTACGTCCCCACGATGATGATGGATGAGATGGCAAACCTCAACCCCAAAAAGAACCCCGCGTTCGACTTCTGCGAGAGCAGACAGTGGCTCGTTTACCGCGATAATGAGATCGTGGGCCGCGTCGCCGCGATAGTCTCACACGCCGCAAACGACATTTGGGGGGAAAATCGCATTCGCTTCTCCCGCATTGATTTTATTGAGGACTACGACGTGTTCTGCCTGCTCATGAAGCAGGTCGAGGATTGGGCAAAGGAGCTGGGCCTGACTGAGATAATCGGCCCCATGGGCTTCTGCGACTTCGATAAAGAGGGCATGCTCGTAAAGGGCTTTGACAGGATGAGCATGTTCATAACCTATTACAGCTATCCCTATTACGTCGAATTTTTGGAAAAATACGGCTTTGAAAAAGAGGTCGACTGGGTCGAGAACAAGATCTACATCGAGGGCAGAGAGAACATCGAAAAGCTGGATAGGATATGCGACCGCATGATGCAGCGCATGAATTTAAAATACGTCGAGCTTAAAAACAAGCGTCAGCTCAAAAAATACGTACCCGAGATATTCGACCTCATCAACCAGGCGTATGAGGAGCTTTTCCAGGTAGTGCCCATCACCGAGCACATGAAGAAATACTACGTCGGTCAGTTCCTTCTGCTGTTAAACCTCGATTACGTCGGTCTGGTAGTGGACGAAAACGGCAAGCTCATCGCATTAGGCGTGAACGCACCCTCGCTCGTAGAGCCCATGAGAAAACACAACGGCAGGCTCTTCCCCTTCGGCTGGATAGACCTCCTAAAGACCATCAACCATCCCAAGGCGATAGACATGTATTTCGTCGCAGTGGATAAGGAATACAAAAACGCGGGCGTTCCCGCGCTGCTCTTAAACAGAATGTGGCATAAGGCTCATGAAAACGGCCTGCTCTTTGCGGAGACCGGCCCGGAGCTGGAGTACAACTACAAAGTCCAGGGACTTTGGAAGGACTTCAAGGTGGATCACAACCACAAAATCCGCCGCTGCTTCAAAAAGACGATCGACTGATATTTTTAAACAAAAACAGGAACGGAGCTTTTTCCGTTCCTTTTCTATTCCGCAAATTCGCAAGCTACGATGAGATACGCCCCGTCCTTTTTAGTAAAAAGCGTGAGCGCGCCCCCTTTTGAGGCGAGCGTCTGCGCGTCTGCGCTTTGGGCGTGGCTTATGCGCACGACGGTATAGCCAAAAACTCTTCCCGTCATGTCCGTAAACGTGAGCGGCTCTCCCGCGTCTATCTCACCGGCAAAGTCGAAATCCCCGCCGATTATGATAGACCCGTCATACACACTGCCCGTAAACCTCGCGGGGCGATACGCAAACAGCGAGCTATCCCACTGCGCAGCGACGGGCTGTTTGTAATGTCTGTCTGCAAGCTCGAGCATACCGACGAAATCCGTCCCGTCAAGCTCCATCACGGGCATGTCGTTATCCGTGCGCTGTTCCGCGACTCCTGCGATTTTCTCAGGCAGGGCCGTCTCTATGCGCGCCGCAAGCTCTTCACCGCGCATGGCGGAGTTTTCCTCCCGCCATTTTAAAAAGATAAAGCCCGCCGCGGCCGCTATAAAGAGCAGTATTCCCACGGCGAGGGCTATTTTTGATAATATCCTACCTCGCATTTTTACGCCTTGTCAAAAGAACGCACAGCGCTATGAGCAAACCGCCCGATATCGCCATCAGCGCGATGTACATCCCCATGTCCGCCGTGTCTCCCGTCTTGGGTACGGTGTGTTTGGAAGGACGGCTGTTCGTCACGTTAAATGTATCGCCGTTTCTTTGAATAGCGACCTTGTATCCATCCGGAACATCTCTCTCGACGACGCTCCATACGCTTCCGTCGTCAACGGTCTTCCACGAATGTCTCCAGTCGTTTTCCTTTTCGAGATTCACGGTCTCCTGCAATTTGCCGTCCTTAAAAATCTCTATCTTGACGCTTTCAGGGCGAGCGGTTTTGCTTCCCTCATCCTTCCACGTCTTTAGCACGGTATACGCGACCTCTCCCTTGGCGGGCGTCTTTTCGGACATCTTGGGCTTCGCACTCACGTCGTACATCCAACGTCCGTCCTCACCCACTGTGGGAACAGCCGCCATAAAGGATTCAAACACGTAGTATTTACCCGCGTTTTCCGTGCGTATCGAGCTTATGAGGTATATGCCCGCGGTCAGGCCGGTAAACTTCACCTTTCCCTCGCCGTCCGTCTTTTGCGTCATGTCCGCCTCTATGCCGTCCGCAAGGATATATGAATTGAGCGTGATGGTCATGTCGTCCCACTCCGTTTGGGAAGTCGTTCCCGTCACGGTCACGGGCTTATCCGCAAACGCGCCGCAAAGCTCATATTGCGCATCAGAAGTTATATTCGCGATATGATAGAGCTTCACCGTCCGGCCGGAAAACACCGTTTTGCCGGACGAATAGGTTATATCCAGCGTGCAGTCCTCTCTCAGTTCGACCTGCTCGGCAGCATTGGTCGTAGAGGCCGCGCAAACGCCGGTCATGCAGCAAAACAGCGTCGCCGCCGCAATCATAAGACAGGCTATAATATAAGTCTTTCTTTTCATATCAATTCTCCCTCATCGTTGATAGGCAGTTTCTTTTTGACGGGTTTAAAGAACACGTACAGCATCAGTATAAATATAATGGGCAGCGCGACAATGGGCGTCACTATCAGCCGGTCGACTATGTATGCGTCGGACACGACGTTCATCGTGCGCAGATCCTCGGAGGCTATCCTCCTGCCCCGAACGAGCAGCCGGTGCGTGTTTATGCCGTAGGGCGTACAAGTGACGAGCGTGCAGTAATCCTCTCCCTTTTCGATCAAGAGGTCGCTCACGTCGTCCGGCAGTACGGTCTTTATCTGGTCGACCTGATATATGAGCGTGCGGTCGAGCACCGTCACTCTGAACACGTCGCCCACCTCGAGCTTATCGAGATCGGAAAACAGCTTCGCCGAGGGCAGACCCCTGTGCGCGGACAGCGCGCAATGCGTCCCCTCTCCCCCCACGGGCAGGCTCGTCCCCTTGATATGCCCGCAGGCATTGTTTAATATGGATGGATCCGTCCCGTGATATATGGGCAGCTTTACCTGTATCTTGTCTATGTCAATATATCCCATCACGCCGTTTTGCGCGGCGTTCAGGCATTCGTCATATCCCTCTACCTGTTCATATTCCGCCAGCGGGAATTTGAGCGCGGCGAGCTTTTCATTATACTCATCCGCCGCGGCATACAGCTTTGAGTAGTCCTTGGGTGAAAGGCTTTTCATGATGGTGTCATAATCGACTATGGCGCGCGACTGTGTTATTGAGTTCCAGTAGCTGCTTATCGAGGGATACAAAAGCACCCCTAGCCCGACTACGAATACACTTAACAGTATTAAAGTTATGACCCTTCGTCTTTTCATGAAAACTCCTACCGCACATAGCATATGTATATGAGCGCATCTATACGCGCCCATATATATACGCTATGTAAAAGCGCCGCGCCGGAAGCGTGAGAAAAGCCCCGCCTCCGGCCGGCAGTTTTAAAGCATGGATCCGCTTAGAAGGATTCCTTGCTCATTCTCTTGTTGGTCACGAGTATTACGCCCGCGATGATGACTGCTAACGCTCCGATAGCTATGAAGATTATCGTGCCCGTGCCACCAGTTTCGGGAAGAATGGTGCCTGTGCTGTTCGCGACCTTTGCAGTGAGCGAAAGGGTGGCCGCCTCGGGGTTGGATGCAGCGCCGTCAACCGTTGCTGTTTTGTCCTTTGTAATGACTATGGTTATGTTGCCCGTGAGCGGGTTATAGCCGTCCGGTGCAGCCGTCTCCTCGAGGTAATACGTGCCTGCCTCAAGGCCGTCAAACCTCGCCGCGCCGTTTGTGTCCGTGGTCACCTCGGTGGCCTGCGCCTTATCAGCCACCCACTCGACCTTCTTAGCAGCGGCGTCATACTTATAGTACTTGCCATCGGCGTTCTTGAGCACGAACTTCGCGTTTTCGAGCTTGGTCGCCTCACTGTCTTTCTGATATTTGTCAATTACAATATTGAAACAATATACATCAACTACAGTCGTTCCCTCGCCCGTGCCTTCTGCGGCAGGATCGTTGCTATATACAAGCTTCGCGGTGTTCGTCTCAACATTGCGCTGTATCGCGGCGTCGTTTACCGTCGCGGTATACGTGATAACCACAGACGCGTCTATCTTATCCTGATAGTCGTCCATATTAATGGCTATCTCAAAACCGTTGCCCTTCGTCGTCTTGGTCACGCCGGAGGTCGCCTCCGCGCCGTCAATCTTGACCGTGGCATCTCCATTGTAGGTCAGGCCGTCCGTCATGGTATCCGTTACGATGTACTTATACGTGTTCGCCTTATAGCCCTTTGTGGAGGGGACCTTGCCCGTTATGGTGTACGTGAGTACCTGGCCGACTTCAACAGTCGCGTCCTCGTCGTCCACTTCCTTTTCAATCACAGGGACTTCGTTCTTATCCCTAATGGATACGTCCTTCGCGGTGACCAGCTCGCATACCGTTCCGCTCGTTCCGGAGACAAAGTAGTAGCCCAGCTCAAGGCCGTCCGCCTTCATGGCATCTCCAGCCTGAACGAACGCCGTGCCTGCGCCGAGGTTTGCGTCGTTTTGCTTTAGGTAGCTCGCAAAGCTCGCCGCGGAAAAGCTCGCGTCGATGCTCACGATGTACTTATCGCCCGCATTAGTGAGCGTAAGGCCGCTTCCCGCCTGGTCAGCATACGCCTTTACCGTATTAAACGCAGCGTCTCCCGCGCCTATGGTATAGGAGTAGTTGTCGCCCGAATAGGTCACGTCGAAAATCTTATGCGCAGTGTAGGTGTGTCCCGCCTGCGGATTGGTGATTGTGATGCTGCCCGTTTCACCCGCCGCAAATACGGTGAGCCCGAACGCGAACGTCAATACGAGCACGAGCATTACTGCAAAAACCTTTTTAATGTTCTTCATTACTTTTATCCTCTCTGATTATTTTTTTAGTTTTTTTCGGATAAGTCCTACGGCACGATGGAAATTTCGCAATGTAGGAGAGGCATTTTTCGTCAATCGTCCTCCTTTCCATACCTGCGCCTCAGAATATATCCGATTATTATAACGGCAAGCATTATGCCCAGACCGCCATATACGAATACGTATGTTCCCGTTCCCCCCGTCTCCGGAAGAAGAACGCTCGTCGTGTTGTTGACGACTATGTATGCGTCGTCCATCATGGTGAACGTATAGCTGTTTGAATCCGAAAGCAGCTTTTCATCGGCGTCCTTCATGGTCACCGTATATCCCTGCGAGTTCGTCTCAACTATCGTGACCTGCGCGCCCTTTTTGATGTCGGAAAGAACGTCCGTCTCCCCGTTTTTAAGGGTCATCGTCTTTGCGGCGATGTTTCCGGCCGCGTCCGTATACGTTATTTTAAACTCAAAGCTGCCGGCAGTATTTGATGCATTCACTATCTTCTTTAAAGTGAGCGCCTTGCTTGCATCAGAATATGCGTTTATAAAGGCAAATTCCTGTTTCGTACTCGCGGTTATCTGTACTGCGCCGTTATCGTCCGTGAGTATGAGCGCATGTCCGTCGAGCTGTGCGCTCTCCTCCTTTTCGACCATGCGGTAGTAGTATCTGTTCCTCGGATATACGCTTGTGTCGCTCACGTCTATCTTCGCCGAAAGCGTCCACGTCCCGTCGTCGTTCTTTACAAATTCGCCGTAATCCTTCGCGGATATCGTCGTCACGGTTTCGGGATTTGTGAAATCCCTATTCGATGAGCGCTGTATTTCAAACGTCAGCTTATTTAACAGTGCGTCGACCTCCGCTGCCGTCAAATCGCCCGTCAGTGTCTTTTTGAGGTTGAAATACGGCTTGGATTCAGGCGCGGGGGGTATCTTCTGGCTGAACCATGCGTTGTCGACGTGATTTCCGATATACGCCTTGTTGTTCGCCGTGCTTATCGCGACGAAGAAATACCTCGTGAGATATTGCCCCTCCGGCACGGTATACGTGCCCGAATGCGTTACCCATACGCCCTGTGGCGCAGTGAGCCCCGTCGTAGCCTGTGCTCCGGCATAGCTTCCTATATTGTTTATCGCCGCTAAAAGCTGATCCTGTGTCTTTATATTCTTCGCCAACTCCTCGGACATTACCACGACAGCCATCGTGTCCGTCCCCGCTCGTCCGCTGTGGTCAACGGACCAGTGCATGGTCGTCCCCGGGACGGTCATTACCGTCTGGTAAAGCGCGCCCGCGGCACCCGCGTTTATCTCCGCATATTGCTTTCCGTCGGATGCACTTCCCTGGCCGTGCCAGTTCGTCGCCTGATATTTATGCGAGTTGGAGTTTGATAAATCCCCCGACGTATCGACTATCTCTATATAGTGCTTTCCGTATTCGGCAGTTCCTCCACCGTATACGTGCTGCTTGTCTTCTCCGCTGCCGCTTCCCTCAATGTTCTCGCCCGTCGTCTTCCAGTATAGACCGGCCGTTCCCTCCGGCACGAATTCCTGATATTGGTGATTTGTAAGATCCGGATTTTCAAAGCTCCCGTTGAGAAGCGATGCGGTGTACTGTGCGTTTTCCAGCTCCGCGCTGACCTCCTCATATTCCACTCCGTCCACCGTGAGCACCGCCTTATATTTCACCGATGAGCGCGATTCACTCACCGCGCCGCCGTCTAAGACGAGGTTGACGTTTTGCTCATGCTCGCCGTCTATGCTGTTCACAGTCGCGCCGCCTATGGTATACGCCTTGTTTTCCGTCTTTGTGTACGTCGCGCCGCCGTCCGTGCTCTTATACCACGTTATTTTGTAATCCCTGCCGTCGAGCTGACCGTCATTATCCGTGACGCTCGCCGTAAAGCATCCGCTCGCGGAGACGTCGTCCGATATCGAAATCGCGAGGTTTTCGAGTACAAGCTCCGGCGCGTCCTCTTCGGGCATGTCACGCCGCGTGAGCGCGTCGTCCGGCGCGTCCGCCTCGATAAAGCATTCCTCCGTGTGCCTGTGCTCGGGTATTTCGCAAATGAGCCCCTGCGGCTGGACTGCCTCTATGGTCACTAAGCAGTCCGCGGTGTGGTTATGCGCTATCCCCTTAGTTTTTCCGCAGATCAGCCTGCTGTTTTCGTCATAGCATTCGTCCGTATGCACGTGCTCGCCCGCCTCGGCGATAGTGCATATGAGCTCACCCGCCGCATCAAAGCAGAACGAATCGTGCTCATGGATAATGTAGTCCGCTTTTTCGCATATCAAAGCGCCCTGCTCGTCAAAGCATTCGTCCGTATGCGTATGCAGCGATTGCTGTACGGGGCATTTTATCTCCGTGTGCTCGGGCGCGCCCGCCACCTCATAGCAATTTTCATCGTGGACATGCTCCGTCATGCCGCAATACGTGTCCGGAGTGGACTCGAGCGTTATCGCGGGGAGTATCATCGCATACGTCGTGACGAACACCACGATGCATATGGGCACGGAAAGTATCCTATACCACAAGCCCCGCCGCCGGCGCTTTTTATTCAGCTGTTCTGCCTTTGACTGAATATCCTTATTCATTAAACCCTCTCCCGTAGCGTTTGTAATTAGTCAACTGTTCCTATCGCGTTAAACGGCCAAACCCTGAACACGATCTTGCCGATTATCTCTTCTCTCTGTACGCAGCCCACGAGCGAGCTTCGCGAATCCACGCTCGTCTGCCTGTGATCCCCCAGCACGAAATACTCGTTTTGCGGGACGGTATACGGATATTCTATATCCGATGTGCCGCTCGATTTTTCTGCTATATACGGCTCGTCTATCATCTTGTCGTTCACGAACACGTTTCCCGCGTCGTCTATTGAGACCATATCCCCGGGGAGACCTATCACGCGCTTCACAAGCACCCTGTTATTGTAGTAAAACGCGATTATATCCCCCGTTTTGAGGTTTGATGATTTTATGGACACAACTATTTCGTCCTCATGGAGGTTGGGCGACATAGATGTACCATATATCTGCAAAACGGGCATGAGCAGCGTGGCAACGAGCACGCTTATCGCCGCGACTATCACAAGCGTATATATCGTGCTGCGCAATACCTTTTTATATCTGCTGCGGAATTTCTCCCGTTTCAGCTCTTCAGTCAGTTCTTCTACAGAGGGAAAGTCAGTCTGCGCCGCTTCTTTATTCTTTTTGCTCATGCGAAATTCCCCCTTTTTTGCGCTGTCAGGTCAAATTTGCCTTTAAAAGCTCGTTGAGCTGTTTATTAAAGCTCTCCGTGCGCTCCTTGACCTGCTGCTCCGCCTCTTTTATCATGGCGAGCTTCTGCTCCTGCGCGTCCTTCAATATCTCCTCCGCCTTTTTGCGCGCGAGCACCATCAGGCGGTCTGCGTTTTCGTTCTGCGCCTTGAGCGTATCGAGGTATTGCTTCGCCGCCCTGTCCGCGTCCTCAAAAATGCCGTTTAATTTGAGCGCCGCTTCCGCGAGCGTGCCCGAATCGGAAAGCGCTATCTCCCTTTTTTCAAGCTCTTCTTTAGCCTTTGCGAGCTCCTCCTCAACTCGGCTGAGCTTCTTGCTCTGCGCGATGAGCATCTCGAGCAGCTCCGCTCGACTGAGCTTTTTCAGTTCCTTATCTGTCATTGCCCACATCCTTTTCCGGCACAGCTTCGCCGGATGAATCCAGAATGCATCCGACCATTTTGATATAAATGCGTAATATCAGACACCTACATATACTTCTCTTTATTATGATTATAAACAGGCTTTTTTGAAAAGTCAAGCAATACAGCGGATTTTAAGCTATCTTTTGCGCATATCTTCCAACGCCTTTTTCAATCATCCCATTAAATCTTACATACAAAAAAGAGCGCTCAAATAAAGCGCCCTTTATCACATCAAAAATCAATCTTCAATCGCCTCAAATGCTTCGCACTCCCCATCGAGCGTCAATATGCCCCTCGGGTCGCACATTACCTCGCCGTCCTCATCTCGATAGCCCATGCAATGCACGCACTTTTCCTCGACTATCTCATCGAGACGCCTTTCATATTCCTCACGGCTCAAAACTGTTCCCTTGGTCTGCGCCATTCGGTTAATATTGCGCACATTCAGATAGACCGTCTTTTTATCCTCGTCTATAAAATACGGCGGAGTGCAGTTTTCACAGTCATACTGAGTGAGCTTAATAAACATGCTCGGGCTGTCCTGAATGTATCTGACAAACTCCTCGATGTCGCCTATTCCGTCGGGGAATGCATAGTATTCGTAATCGATCTCCAGCAGTTTCATATTTTTTCTCCTTTTTATATCTGATTAAAGTCTATTTTTTAATGCATCTACCATATCGGTGTGCTCCCACGGCAAATCCACATCCGTCCTGCCGAAATGGCCGTATGCCGCGGTCTGCTTATAGATGGGTCTGCGCAGGTCGAGCTTTTCGATTATCGCCGCGGGGCGCAGGTCAAAGACGTCGTTTACAATCGCGCTTATCTTGTCATCCGGAATGATGCCCGTGCCGAATGTATCCACGAACACGCTGACGGGACGCGCCACGCCTATCGCATACGCAAGCTCTATCTCGCACTTTTTGGCTATGCCCGCCGCGACGATGTTCTTCGCCGCATATCTCGCCGCATACGCCGCGCTCCTGTCCACCTTCGTCGGGTCCTTTCCGGAAAAAGCGCCGCCGCCGTGACGCGCATATCCGCCGTAGGTGTCCACGATTATCTTTCTTCCGGTAAGTCCGCTGTCCCCCATGGGGCCGCCTATCACGAACCTGCCCGTCGGGTTTATCAAAAATCTCGTCTTATCGTCCAAAAGCTCTGCGGGGAGCGCCTTTTTGATGACCTCCTCCATCACGCCCTCCTTGAGCGTGCTCTCGGAAACGGATGCGCTGTGATGCGCGGAAACGACCACCGTGTCTATCCTCACCGGTCTGCCGTCCTCGTATTCCACCGTGACCTGGCTCTTTCCGTCCGGCTGAAGGAAGGGGAGTATGCCCTGTTTTCTCACCGCGGCCAGCCTGCGCGTGAGCGCGTGCGCCGAGCTTATCGGAAGAGGCATCAGCTCGGGCGTCTCGTCACACGCAAAGCCAAACATCATTCCCTGATCGCCCGCGCCGATATCCATTGCGCCCTTGTCCCTCGTCTCAAGCGCAGAGTTCACGCCCATCGCAATATCGGGAGACTGCTCGTCAATGCTTATTATAATGCCGCAGTGATCCGCCTCAAAGCCCGCCTCCGGACCGGTAAAGCCGATCTGTCTCGCCGTATCGCGCACCACCTTGTGGATGTCCACATATGCACTCGTGGTTATCTCACCCATTACGAGCACAAGGCCCGTGTTGACCGCCGTCTCGCAGGCGACCCTCGCCATTTTGTCCTGTCTGAAGATCTCATCCAACACCGCGTCCGATATCTGATCACACAGCTTATCGGGATGTCCCTCTGTGACGGATTCGGAAGTAAACAGCTTTCTCATATCCATATATCTCCTTTAAAAATGTATTTTTGCAATTAAAAACCGCCCGTGCCTTTTGCTCGAGCGGCGTGTTTCTTATCATAAAAGAAATCTCCCTCATCTTTCGGCATATGCCGCAGGATTTAGCACCGATTCTCTCGGTTGCCGGACTTCATAGGGCCTGTCCCTCCGTCGCTCTTGATAAAGGCACTTTTATTATACCACAACATGCCCATATTGCAAGCGATATATGAATATTCTCTAAGTTAAATTATCCCACCTAAAAGCATTCCCAAAAATCCGGCAACAATGGCGTTTTCTCTATTTTTCATTGAACTGCGAAAAAAACTGCCGTATCGCATAAATAACAGGTTGCTTTGCTAACGCAAAGCTCCATTATATGCACGCGCGGCGCAGCTTTCCCAAGCGAAACGGCGAGAGCCGTTTCGCTTGGGAAAGTGGCCCGCCCAGCCCCGCCT
>CAKROK010000065.1 GCA_934373295.1 uncultured Christensenellaceae bacterium
ACTTTCAATCGCGAAAAGGCGGGAGCCTTTTCGCGCTTGAAAGCTGCGCCGCGCGCCTACGTATGAGTTGAATCCTTTTAGCTTCAGCGGGATGGCGTATCGATTTGAATTTTGATGGAGCTTTGCGCAAGCAAAGCAACCTGTTGATTAAAAAACGGTTGATATCAGCCGTTTTTTTGTGCGGAAAAACGTGCATTTGGCGTAAAACTGCGGTGCAAACAATCGTTTACAAAATTTCGTATTTTTTTATTGTGTACTTTATGGTATAATAGGCTTTATGAGAGAAAAGCAGGGGGCTGCTTGCGTTTTTTGGAGGATACTTTTGAAAAAGGGTTTACGTTATATAATATCGACAATACTCACGGCGGTGATAGTGCTTGCTGTGTGCATATCGCCCGTTTGCGCCGCGCCGGAGATAGATACGGATACAGTTGATCTATGCAAGGCGTGGATGCTGGTGGACGCCACGAGCGGTTCTGTTATCGCGAAAAGCGACACGTATCAGGATAAGATATCCCCCGCAAGCACGACCAAGATATTGACGGCGGTGATTGCGCTCGATAAGTGTGAATTAGACGACGTCGTTAAGGTGGACTCGCGCGCGACCATGCTGGGCACGGATTCTTCAAAGTGCGGCCTTGTCGCGGGTGAAAAGGTGACGGTGGAGGACCTCCTCTACGGCATGATGCTCGTCAGCGGAAACGACGCCGCGCTTGCGCTCGCGTATCACATATCCGGCGGTATAGACGATTTCGCGAAGCTCATGAACGAAAAGGCGGCGGAGATAGGCATGGAGAACTCTCATTTTGCCAATCCGCACGGTTTGGATAACGACGAACACTACGTGACCTGTGAGGACATGGCAAAGCTGGCGCTTTATGCGATGGGCTATGACGACCTCATGAAGATATGCGCCACGAAGTCATATAAACTGCCCAAGACGGAGAATAGCGTCGAGCGGCTGATATATTCCACAAACAAGCTCATATATAAGCCGGATTCCGATTCCGTATCATTTGTGTATAAATATGCTACGGGAATGAAAACCGGTTCGACGTACCGCGGCGGCGGCTGCCTCGTTGCTACGGGTGAAAAGGATGGTCAAAAGCTGGTGGCGTGCGTTTTCGGCGATCCGACAGAGGGCGGCGTCAACAGATGGAAGATAGCGAAATATCTGCTTGAATACGGCTTTAATAACTATACGACCATAACCGTTGCGGATAAAATGCAGGGGATCGAGGTATATGCGGACATTCAGGATGCATCCGACCCAGAGCTGACCGCGAAGGTCAAGCTGGATGTGAAGCTGCCCGACAATTTAGTAATTACTCTTGATAACGACGATCTCGGAGATTCGCCCGAGTTCACCTATAAGATAGAAAGCGAGGGGACTATAAAAACCCCGTTCAGCAAGGGAGAAGCCGCGGCCACCGTGAAGTATTATTACGGCGGAAACGAGGTATATTCATGCACGGGCTACTTTGCGCAGTCGCTGCAATCCGTCGCGGAGGCGCAGGGTAAAGAGGGCATCGTCACGACGATTGACACCGAAAAGATATCCAAGGAGGAGACGGTAAAGGACTACAGCAAGCTGTGGTGGTGGTTGGTCATTCCGGGCGCGGCGCTCGTCTTTATAGTTATAAGGATGCTCATAAAGAACCATCGCCCCAGGCACAGATACGCCAAGCACACCGCTCCCGCGAGGATGCCGGGGTATAAGCGCTCCCGCCGCAGGACGCGCACGGCTTCTCCGAGAAAGCTGCGCCGCAGGACGCGCGGGGCTAACCTCAGAAATACGCGCGTGAGGACGAGGACGTCCGGACGGTCGAGGAGATATCGATAAACCAACAAACTCCCTATAAGGGAGTTTTTATTTGCGTTAAAAGGGACAAAATATCTGTATTATGCAAAAGGAGACAGGCATGAAGCAGGCTGTTATAGATTTAGGCTCGAATACGGTGCGGCTTTCGGTTTATGAGGTTGAAAGAGACGGTTTTAAAAGGGTTTTTACGCAAAAGATAGCGGCGGGGCTTGCGGGATATATCGAAAACGGGCTGATGACGGACGCGGGCATTATTATCGCGGCGGACGCGCTTAAAAGACTTTTACAACAGGCGAACGTGCGTGCGCAGGCGGTGAACGTATTCGCAACGGCGGCGATAAGAAACGTCAAAAATTCGGCAGAGACTGTTTTTAAAATTGAGCAGAGCACAGGCGCGAAAATAGAGGTTTTGAGCGGAAAAGATGAGGGCATGCTTGCGCTGGCGGGCGCGCGCCGCAGCTTTCCCGAGAATGACGGAACGCTCTTTGACGTGGGCGGCGGCTCGACGGAGGTCGTGCGCTTTGCGGGCGAAGAGGTGACGGACGCGGTCAGCCTCGAGCTGGGGAGCATGTCGCTGTTTAAGCAATTCGTTTCAGGCGATTATCCCACAGAGAGTGAAATTCATGATATGAAGATGAAAATAGACGATATGCTGTCAAAAAGCGAGGTATGCCGCAAAAATAGCGCGGCGCTGCTGGGCGTGGGCGGGAGCATACGCGCGCTTGAGGTGCTGGGCGGTATGCTCATAAGCTCGCATGTCAAGGGATTGCTGGAGGACTGTGAGCTGTTCTCGCTGGAGCAGGTCTTTTGTGAGGATGAGCGGGCATATGCACTCATGAAAAGGCGCTTTCCCGAACGCGCAAATACGATAATTCCCGGTATGCTCATAATAACCTCGATAATGCGAATGACGGGGGCAAAGCGAATATATGTGAGCAAATTCGGCGTGAGAGAGGGGTATGTCATACAAAGAGTGATGAAATCAACGACATGATGTACTATTTCAAAAAAATGTGATAGAATAGGGTAAACTCAAAAAGGAGAAACGAGAATTATGCAATGTGATCACGATTGCTCATCCTGCGCGCAGGAATGCGAAAGCAGACAGCCGCAGAGGGAGCGTTCAAACGAATTTTCAAATATAAAAAAGGTGATAGGCGTGGTCAGCGGCAAGGGCGGCGTGGGTAAATCCCTCGTCACATCTCTTTTGGCGTGCGCCGCGGCGAAATCCGGTCTTAAAACCGCGATACTGGATGCGGACGTCACCGGCCCGTCCATCCCCAAGGCGTTCGGCTTGACGGGCAGGGTGTATGCAGACGATCATGACCTGCTCATGCCCGTGGAAAGCTCGCGTGGGATAAAGGTGATGAGCGTGAACCTGCTGCTCGCGGATGAAAGCGACCCGGTGGCGTGGCGCGGTCCCGTGATTTCCGGCACGGTCACGCAGTTTTTTAACGAGGTAAATTGGGGCGACGTCGACCTCATGCTCATAGACTGCCCTCCGGGGACGGGCGACGTTCCCATGACGGTATTCCAAAACCTGCCCATAGACGGCATTGTCATAGTGACCTCGCCGCAGGAGCTGGTGGGCATGATAGTCAAAAAGGCCGTCCGTCTCGCGCAGATAATGGAGGTCCCTGTATTGGGAATCGTCGAAAACATGAGCTATTTCATATGCGACAAATGCGGCGAGCGCCATTATATATTCGGACAGAGCGACGTTGAGGATATCGCAAAGGAAAACGGCATAAGCGCCATAGCAAAGCTGCCCATAGACCCCGAGCTTGCGAACTATGTGGACAGTGGTATCGTGGAGATGTATAAGCAAAACGATCTCGGCGGCTTTTTGAACGAGATACTAAAGGAGACGAAAAATGAAAAAGCACAGTGAACGGGCGATGGAGCTTTTCGCGGATGGGTATAACTGCGCACAGGCGGTTTTGATCGCGTTTTGTGATGAGACGGGGATAAATGAAAAGACCGCGGCGAAGATGGCGTCATCATTTGGCGGCGGCATAGGCAGGATGAGGGAGGTCTGCGGCGCTGTCAGCGGCATGTGCATGGCGCTGGGGCTGATAAGCGGCTATGACGACCCGAACGACACCGCGGCGAAGAAGGCACAGTATAAGACTGTGCAGAAACTGGTGGGCGAATTTAAGGAACAAAACGGCAGCATGGTATGCCGCGAGCTTTTGGGGCTTACGGAAAAATCCTCTTCTCCCGAGCCCGCGCCCAGGACGAACGAATACTATAAAAAGCGCCCGTGCATAGAGCTGGTTGGGCAGTGCGCGGACATTTTGGAGAGATATTTAGAAGAAAATCAAAAATAGAAAAGATAAAGCGGATGCATTGTTCCTTATGCACCCGCTTTTTTACAGTCCGTCAAAAAGCCTCGCCCTTCCGCCCTTTTTCATCGACTCACCTCAATCGACGTACTCAAGTACGCCTCATTCGCCTCGCTCGAAAAATGACGAAAAATCAAGGCTTTTAGACAAACTTTTTTTTAAGTGATTTTTCAAAAACAAGTTTTGAAAAATGGCTCATATGTTGAAAAAGGATTTTATCATCACCCTTAAAGGAAAAAGCTGATGCATGAAGATTGCCATTGCTTTTTATTATGCGTTATTTTGCAACGAAGAAGCGTTTCCCGTAGAGGAAGTGGCTGTTCCAGTAGCTTGAGCTCCAAATGTTATAGGTTATCCTGACCTTGCCCTCGGCGGAGGAGGCGTCTATCATGCTGCCGTTTCCGAGGTATATCCCCACGTGTCCCTGAAAGCAGAGAATGTCGCCCGGCTTCAGGTCTGCCTTGGATATCGTGGGATAGGAGCTGGCCGCCCAGCCCGCGGAGGTGCGGTAATAGAAGTTCGTCCCCATCTCGTTTATGCAGTAGTACACAAAGCCGGAGCAGTCGAACGTATCCGGACCCTTTCCGCCCCAGACATACGGCGCGCCGAGGTGCGTCTTGGCCGTGGCGATGAGCTTGGCCGCCTTTGCGGTATCCGGCGGATTTGAGGATGAGTCGGATGTGGGCGTCTTAGTCGGCGTGGGCGTTTTTGTCGGCGTAGGCGTCTTTGTCTTAGTCGGCGCCGCCGTTTTGGTCGGAGTTTGGGTTTTCACGGGAGCGCTTGTCTTTACGGGCGTCTTAGTCCTCGTGGGAGTGGGAGTTTTGGTTGGTGTCTTGGTCTTTGAGGGAGTATTTGTCTTGGTGGGCTTGGCGGTTGCGGGGACGGCGGAGTCTGAATATATCGCCTCTCGCGTGTCGCTGCCTACCTGACCGTCCACCGTCAGGCCGTTCGCCTTTTGGAAGGCGCGCACAGCCGCGTCCGTATCCGAGCCGAAATAGCCCGTGACCTTTGAAAGATAGCCCAGCTCCTTTAGGCGCTTTTGCAGCTCGGTGACGTCCGTTCCGCTCACGCCTATCGAGACCTTGTACTTCTTTGCGTTCTGCGAAAAGAGCAGCTTTGCAGTCTGTTCGTTCATCACGCCGTCCGCAGTGAGGTCGTTTCTGTATTGAAAAAGCTGGACGGCATACGCCGTCTGAGTGCCGTAATAATCCGACGGCTCGTCGTTTGCGAGGTAGCTTAGATCCATGAGCCGCTGCTGAAGAGCACGCACTGCATCCGTCCTCATGCCCGGGCGCAGCTTTTGATAATCCGCTATGGTGAACGTCTTTTGCGTCTGCGTCGGGGAGGCCGTCTCGGGGTCGGAGCTATTTTCCGGCTCGGCAGTGGGTGTGGGCGTCGGGTCGGGCGCGGTATAATCGACAAAGGAGAAGTTCGCCGGCATGAGGGACACGCCGGTATCGTCCAATACCGTGCCTATTCTCGCAAGCTCGTCGTCCGTCATGTTTGCGGCGAGGTCCTCATCGGGCAACTCGGTCGGCTGAGCGGACGGGGGAGCGTCGTTATTCGCTATGGCGGTGGTGTTGAGCGCGGCCAGCGTGCCGGATGCGGCCGCAAAGCAGAACATCACAACGAGCAGCACGGTTATCATCTTTACACGTCTTTTTCTCGAATCGTTGTGTTTCATCTTTGCTCCTTTTCAAACAGGCTGTATTTATTATATAGTTATTTACCCTCGTACAGTCTTTCGTATATCATTTTTGTGGTCTCATATACGTTTACGGCCTTGGTTATCTCGCTGTCCGGGATGCTTATGCCGTATTTATCCTCAAGCTGGGTGATTATGCCTATTGCGGAAAGGCTGTCGCCGCCCAGCTCGGTCACGAAATGCGAAAAATCGCCAATCTTTTCGACGGGCAGAACGAGCACATCCGCGAAGATCGCCTTGACCTCGTTTTTCAAGGTGACGAAGCGCGGGTCGGTGTTTTCGGCAAAGCTCTCTTTGAGCTCCGTGCCGTCGTTGCCCATAAGGCGCTTTTTTTGCAGATCGAGCGTGGCGCTCTTGAACGTCTTATCCTCGACGAGCTTTTTTAACGTCTGACGCTTGACCTTAATGCCGTTTGCCACGGGGAGCGGCTGGCGAGCGATATACACCCTGCGTATCTGCTTATATATAGGTAGATGTACGTTTATCTCGTTTATATCGTCCGCAAGAGTGGCCATCGCCGCCGCGCCGTCATCCGCGACCGCCGCCACGAGCGTTATCTGCTCATAGGACTTGCCGATATTTGCGCCCAAAATGCAGTATTGCGTGACGTTTTCGAGCGAGTTGAAGCTGTCCTCCAGCTCGTCGGGATAGATGTTCTCGCCCGACTCGTTTATAATGACGTCCTTTAATCTGCCCTCGATGAACAGCCGTCCGTCGGATATCCTCGCGTAGTCGCCCGTGGCATACCACTGCTCTTCACGCGGGACGAGCTTTCCGCCGATCATCCTGCCCGTGAAGATGGACGCGCCGCTTATCGAAAGCTCGCCCTTTGAGGAGATCTTATAGCCGCAGCAGGTGAAGGGCTTGCCGACGCTGCCGTTTAATCTTTCCGTACAGCTGCCGGAGAGGTCGACGGAGGTTATGCCCGCCTCGGTCATGCCAAAGCCGTTGTGTATGGGCATGCCTATCGCGGTGAGCGTGCGCATTGTCTCGGGGATGATGTGTCCGCCGCCGTTTATTAAGAAGCGGATATCCTCGCCCAGCAGCGCGGAATGGACGCTCGCGAATTTCTTTTGAACGCGCTTACGCATCTTTTCGCCGCCCTTGCCCTTTTTGGACTGGAATTTTAAGCTCTTTTCGATACCCTTTTCCAGCTTTTTCCTGGTCTTTTCGTCCGCAAGCGCCATCTTTCTCGTCACGCCGCGTGCGATGTTGTTCCAAAGCAGGGGGACTGCGAACAGATGGGTGACGTGGTGCGTACGGCAGGTCTCGAATATGGTGCGCGGGTCCTTATCCGCTAAATATACCATGGTCTTTCCGAAGAACGTGAACCACATATACACCGCCATAAAGCCGAAAATGTGGTGCAGCGGGAGAAATACGAGCTGCTTTAGGCTGCCCTTTTTATAGTCGTACATTATGCTGCCCGTCTCGTCAGTCTCGAGTATGCCGCGGGTGGAGAGTATTTGCGCGCAGAACGCCTTTTCGTCATAAGCGAATATCTTCGCCGTGCCCGTCGTGCCGGACGTGCAAAGCGCGGTGTATTTGCCCCAAACGGGGGTGAAGTTCACGTCCTCGCGCTTATTTAATATGTCCTCGGGGGATATCTTTTTAAGCTCGTACTGCGCGGGGTCATCCGTGATTATCGCGACGGCGCCCGCCTCGTTCAAAAGATGCGCGGTCATCGCGGGCTCGGCGGCAGCGTCCAGCAGCAGCGGGCTGCATCCGCTCATGAGAATAGCCCAGTATAGCGCGGGCCAGTTCGGGCTGTTTTGCGCCTTTAGGCCGACAAATCCGGTAAGGCCGGCGAGGCTTTCCGTGAGAGCAGACGCGACGCGGCGGTATCTGGCCGTCTCCTCGGCGTATGTCATGGACATCATCCCGCCCTCCGGTGTGGAGTATTCCGTGCAGACGCGGTCGCCGTAATCGGATAATATCGCAAAGATATTGGAAAAGCTCTGGTCAGCCTCCAGACGGTCGAGAGTTTTCATGCATTCTTTCATGCTATGTGGTGCTCCTTAATAAAAATATAGATAATAGCAGTCTACATAATTAGACACATTAATTTTATCACTTTGTCGAATGAATAACAAGCGGTAGAATGTGAACAATTTCGTCGAGACAGGTTGAAAGGATGCGTTAGACGTCGATCAAAAAATATTTGCAGTCAGTAGAGGATAAGTTGGAAAATCTATTAATTTTTTATAAAATCCGCTTTATTTTTATACGTAAATCTGCTATTATAAAAAGGTAGTCTGTTGAATGGGTAATTGTATCTTACTAAAAACCCGTTTGATGGGAATAAATTGTTTTTTCACAAATGAATTTTGAAAAGCATTTTGGCTGAAACATAAAGAGATTGGAGGAACATTTGATGAAGAACTACGAAGCGGCGGATATTATCAACATTGCGTTGGTCGGTCATGGCGGGGAAGGCAAGACCACTATGATCGAGGCTATGCTCAATGATGCCGGACTTACGGACAGAATAGGCAAGGTCGAGGACGGAAACACCGTGACCGACTTTGACCCGGAAGAGGTTGAAAGAGGCTTTTCCATCATGACGGCGCTCGCGCCCATAGAGTGGAAGGGAAAGAAGATCAACTTCATAGACGCTCCCGGCAGATTCGACTTTGTCGGTGAGACGACGCAGGCTTATTACCTCGCGGATTGCGCCCTGATTTTCGCTAATGCGATGTCCGGACTGGGCGTAGGCAGCGAAAAGGCGTTTAAATACTGCAAGAAGCACGGCAAGCCCATGGCGATCGTCGTAAACGCGCTCGATAAGGAGCATTCCAACTTTGAAAAGGCGTATGACGACGTTAAGGAGAAGCTGGGCGCGGCTGTCACGGCTATGCAGATACCGATAATGAACGGCGAAAAGCTCACGGGCTATGTTGACGTTTTAAAGGGCAAGGCATATGAATACGGCGATAAGGCGGCGTTAAAAGAAGTCGCTATCCCCGGCGACCTTGAGGAATTCTATGAGACATATCGCGAGCAGCTCATCGAGAACGCTGCGGCGAACGACGACGAGCTCATGGAGAAGTACTTCGAGGGCGAGGAGATAAGCGATAAGGAGATCGAGGCGGGTATAAAGGCCGGCATACTCTCTCAGGACGTAATCCCCGTTTTCGCGGCATCTGCGGCTAAGAACCAGGGCGTAATATCCCTGCTCGATGAGATCGTTACGTTCATGCCCACCGCCGACAAGGGCGCGGCATACACCGCTGTTGACGGCGACGATGAAAAGGAGATTGCGATCTCCAAGGATGGCGAATTCGCGGCACAGGTCTTAAAGACCATCGCAGATCCCTTCCTCGGCAAGATTTCTATAATAAAGGTAGTAAGAGGCGAACTGACGTCCTCCACCCCCGTGATGAACATGACCGCGGGCAAGGCGGAGAAGTTCTCATCCATCAACATAATGAGAGGTAAGAAGTTAGAGGCAGTGACCAAGCTCAGCGCAGGCGACATCGGCGCTATACCCAAGCTCCAGTTCACCAAGACGGGCGACACGCTCTGCTCCGCTAACGATAAGCTCACGTTCAAGGCTGTCGAGTTCGGCGAGCCCTGCATCTCCCTCGCGGTCACCGCTAAAAAGCAGGGTGATGAAGAAAAGGTATTCGCGGGCCTGCACAGACTCGAAGAGGAAGACCCGACCTTCACCGTTACCTCCAATCCCGAGACGGGCGACACGCTCGTAAACGGCATGGGCGAAAGACACTTGGACGTAATCTGCAAGAAGCTCAAGAACAAGTTCGGCGTTGAGGCCGTATTAAAGGAGCCTAAGGTCGCATACAGAGAGACCATCAAGAAGGCGGCGTCCGCAGAAGGTAAGCATAAGAAGCAGTCCGGCGGTTCCGGTCAGTTCGGCGTGGTTCAGATCAAGTTCGAGCCTATCTATGACGGCCCCGAGTTCGAGTTCGTAAACGCCATCGTGGGCGGCGTTGTTCCGAAGGAATACATCCCCGCGGTTGAAAAGGGTCTCGTTGAGTCCATGAAGACGGGCGTTTTAGCGGGCTATCCCATGGTCAACGTCCGCGCGACGCTGTTCGACGGCAAGTATCATCCCGTCGATTCCAAGGAAGTCGCGTTTAAGTCCGCGGCAAGACTCGCATACAAGGCGGCTTGCGCAGAGGCTAACCCGGTCCTCTTAGAGCCCATCGGCAAGGCGGAGGTTATCGTCACCAACGAGTACACCGGCGACATCATGGGCGACCTCAACAAGAGGAGAGGCAGAGTTTTAGGTATGCATCCCGTTGAGGACGGCGTAATGGTCGAGGCAGAGGTGCCTATGTCCGAAATGGTCAAGTACGCGACCGACCTGCGCTCCATGACGCAGGGCAGAGGCACGTTCTCTATCAAGTTCGAGAGATACGAGGAAGTTCCCGCGAACATCGCCCAGAAGGTCATCGAGCAGGCCAAGAAGGACATGGAAGAAGAGTAAACCTAAAGAGCATATTCACAACGATAAAAGCGTCGGTTTTCCGGCGCTTTTTTAGTATTAATAATCAGAGGAATAAACTGCGGTTTATTCGTTATGTTTAAAAAAATCAAAATCATAAAAGAGGGTTGATTTTTCGACATATATATACTATAATAAAAATCAAAGAAGAGCATGAGGCTCTTGAAAAGGCACAGAAGTGCTTATTGATTCTGTTTTTTACAAGAGACGAGTAATGTATGCATATGAAGGCATATGACTTTTCAGAAGAAAAGTTGTATGTTTTTTGTTATTATACGAAAGGCTCTGTGTAGAATTATATTAATATTTTGGAGGACCATAATTATGGCATGTTTTCTCGTTCCGGCCGCAGAAGCGGTAATTACAACGGTTGCCGAAAAGGTGATCAAGTCTAAAGAAAAGGAAGAAACGGTTAAGGTTTCTTTACCTAACGGCGCTATAGAGGAAGCGACAAAGATTAAGTTTTCGACTAAGCTCGGCTGGCTGAATAAGCTTCTTTGGGGCGGCTCTGCGCTGCTTGCGTTTGAACATGTATGGCACGGAGAGGTTGTTCCGTTCTTCCCGTTCCTTACAGCTGTTAAGAGTGGCGAAACGGCGGAAATGCTTGCGGAGATGGGAAGCGCCGGAGTAACGATGGCTGTCCTTGTTACTGTTGTGTGGGTCGGTATGCTCGCGGTTTCGTCTATCATAGAAAAGAGAGCTTTGAACACTAAAAAACTCGCACAGGAGGAAGCATAGGAATGACTTTGTTAACAACGGTTTTTGCCGCGATCACTGCAACTGTTATATGGTATAAGAACGCCCCGAAAAGCGAGATGAAGCTCGGAGTGCTTTGCTGGATGTATTGGGGTGCATCATTGATGTGGCTCGTCGATGCGATCTTTGAGTATGCAGAGCTTGGTGCAGAGTTTTTTACGCCTGCTCCTGTAGACATGCTAAACGATTTTTATCTCGGTCTGTCTGTAGTTGCACTGGGATTGATCATCTGGCTCGTTATACTGCTCATAAAAGATCCGAAGGGTGTTGTCAAGGCGACATTATTTAAGAAAAAATAAATGGTGAACGCAAGCGGCGTTGCAGATCAGGCAGGCCGCTTTTATATTGCGGGTAAAGC
>CAKROK010000066.1 GCA_934373295.1 uncultured Christensenellaceae bacterium
GGGTACAGCCGACTGCGGGCTGCTTGAAAAATAACGAAAAATAATGTATCACGTTCGGCGCGGCTATTCGCCGAACGTGATTTTTTTATACCTAAGTCATATGTCTTGCCCTCCGATTAAAAAGCGAGCTTGCCGGCGAGGCGCGGCGCAGGTTTTTGCGCGCCGAAGGCGCGCAAAAACTAAGCCCGCCCCAACCCCGCCACCACGGGGGCGGGGTTGGGGCGGGCCACTTTCAACCGTGAAACGGCGGGAGCCGTTTCACGGTTGAAAGCTGCGCCGCGCGCGGACGAAAGAGATGAATTTTTTTATATTTAGCGCACAAACACAACAGCTCAAAGTCCAAACTATTCCCACAAACCAATGCATACGGTCTGTAAAATTATCGCGCAGCATAATTTTAAGACCGTCACAAGCTGCACAGAAGAAAAACAAATCACTTGATTAGCGGAGTTATGCCAATATTTCTACAATCGAGCAGGAATCACAAACATATCAGTTTACTCAAAGTAATGTATGCGGTCTGTAAAATCGCTTGCGATTTTAAGACCGTCACCGTCGGGAAACAAAGTATAGTCGAAAACCAAGTTAAGTACTTATGCCAACATTTCAACTTAAACAAATAAGCGGAGAATGATAAGGAGGTCGCAGACCTCCTTATGGGAAAGTCTGAAAACCACGGTTTTCAGTTAAAACATAGTTTACTTCTAAATCAATCTAATGCATTTAAAAACTTACCGCTGACCTGAACCATTCTCTTTGATGGAGCTTTGCGAAGCAAAGCAACCTTTTTCTTCATTTGATAAGCTCCATCCCAATATAAGAAAGCACCGCCAAATCGATTTGCTTCAAAATGACGGTGCTATTTTGATTTCTGTTAAACCTTTGCCTATTTCGCGCGGTACTGCTCGTCCATCATCTTCTTGAACACTGGAAGTGAGCGGCGTATCATGTCGTTATCCACGCAGTAGGAAATGCGCACATATCCCGCGCCGCCGAAGTCCGAGCCGGGGACAATGAGTATGTCGTACTTTTTGGCGATCTCGGAAAACGCTCTGTCGTCGCCGTCCGGCGCCTTTACGAAAAGATAGAACGCGCCGTCCGGAGGGACGCACTCATATCCCGCGTCCGTCAGCCCGCCGTACAGCAGATCTCTGTTTTTGCGGTATTCCTCGATGTCGGAGGTAGCTCCCGCGCAGCGCACGAGCATCTTTTGTAAAAGAGAGGGCGCGCAGACGAAGCCGAGCGAACGGGCCGCGCCCGCCACCGCCGCATATACGCGCTTTGAGTCGCAGACCTCGTCCGGAATGAGGACGTAGCCTATGCGCTCGCCGGGAAGTGAGAGGGATTTGCTGTAGGAATAGCAGATTATCGTGTCGGCGTACATAGCCGCGGCGTTCACAGCCCTTGCGCCGCCGTAGACTATCTCTCTATAGGGCTCGTCGCATATCAGGAAGATGTGCCTGCCCAGCTCTGCGGACTTTTCCCTTAAAAGACGCGCGAGCGCCGCGATGTTCTGTTCGGTGTATACCGCGCCCGTGGGGTTGTTGGGCGAGTTTATTATGACGCCCTTTGTGTTTTCGCCTATCGTCTGTGAGAGCGCGTCTATGTCTATCTGAAAGCTGCCCTTTTGCGCGGGGACGGATCTAAACACCGCGCCGCTGCCCTCCACGAACACCTTGTATTCGGGAAAATAGGGCGCTATCGCGATAAACTCGTCCGTTTCACTCTCGCACAGCGCGTTAAAGGTGATGGTGAGGGACGCCGCCGCGCCGCAGGTCATGAAGAGGTTATCCGCGCTGTAATGCGTGTTAAAGCGGGCGTTGAGGTCGTCTGCAATTGCCTTTCTCGTCTCGATGTCGCCCTGAGCGGAGGTGTAGCCGTGGATGTTTGCTGCATCTGAGTTCAATATGTCCACGAGCGTCTCGCGCACGCAGTCCGGCGCGGGGACGGAGGGGTTGCCTATGCTGAAGTCGTATATGTTCTCACTGCCCACCTCGGCGGCGCGCACCTTGCCGTATTCAAAAAGCTCTCTTATGGTGGATTTTTTGCTTCCCAGCTCATACATCCTCTGTGATATCATGGTCGTTCTCCTTTAGTATAAAATCAAGAATATTGTCGTGTGTCTTTGCAAATGTCAGCGGGATGGGGACGGCGCCCGCGGAGGATAGTAGTCCGCAGCATTCGCGCATTGTCGCGCCCGTGGTGAGTACGTCGTCTATCACGAGCACGCGCTTTCCCGAAATATCGAGCGAGGATAACAGGCTATACTTGC
The DNA here is from genome assembly GCA_934373295.1 of uncultured Christensenellaceae bacterium. GTDB lineage: Bacteria > Bacillota > Clostridia > Christensenellales > Christensenellaceae > HGM11616. The sequence continues at coordinate 2,273 of CAKROK010000066.1, forward strand.
CCGCGGCGTTTTTGAGCCGTTCCTCCTTTGTTAAGGTCGACTGCGCGACGGTGTTCACGTCCTTGTTTATAAGCCGCGCATATTTTATGCCGATAAGATTTGAAAGCTCTTTTGCGATAAGCTCGGATTGGTCGTAGCCGCGCTGGCGCCGGCGCGTCTTATGCACGGGAATGTTGGTTATTATATCAGCATCTGCGTTTTTCGCCTTATCCGACATGAGCGCCGAAATAGTCTTATATAGATATCTGCGGCCGTCGAACTTGTAGCTGTGGATGATGTCGCGCACGATGTCGTCATAGATGTATGCGCTGATATCGTAAGGCAGCACCAGCGCTTTGAGCCTGCTTTGGCAGTATTCGCATATGCCGAACGCGCCCTCCTTTGAACATATAGGGCAGCGGCCCGCGTCGGGAAAGAGCAGGCGGTCGATAACGCCTCCGATTGACCTCAATTTAATCGCCTCCCAAAAGCCCTTGCTTTATCCATATTATATTACCGTTTTACACTAATTTCAATAAAAAAACGGCTCGGTCAAAAATAACCGAACCGCCAAAACAAAATAAGTGAAGGGAACAAAGAATGAGAAACTTACAATATTATATGCGCAATTATATGCGCGATCATATGCGCGCCACGCCCGTGTCTCTCGCCGCCTGGGCGACTGCCGACGCGACAGCGTCCTTTACGCGCTCGTCGAACGGGCGGGGGATGATGAATTCCGCGCTTCTCTCCTCATCGGAGACGAGGGAGGCTATTGCGTGCGCCGCCGCCACGTTCATCTCGTCGTTTATATCGCGCGCGCGCACATCGAACGCACCTCTGAATATGCCGGGGAACGCGAGCACGTTGTTGACCTGATTGGGGAAGTCGCTCCTGCCCGTCGCGACGACCGCCGCGCCCGCCGCCTTTGCCTCATCGGGGAAGATCTCAGGTGTAGGGTTCGCGCAGGCGAAAACTATTGCGTCCTTGGCCATGCTGGATACCATCTCGGGCGTGATGCTGCCCGGTGCGGAGACGCCCACGACGACATCCGCGCCCGCTATGGCTTCGGCCAAGCCGCCCTTTATGCCGCGCGGGTTGGTGGTCTCGGCCATCTCCTGCTTTATCCAGTTCATGCCCTTTTGTCTGCCGTTATATATCGCGCCCGTTCTGTCGCATAAGATGAGGTCGGATACGCCCGCGCTCATGAGCAGCTTGCCTATGGCTATCGCCGCCGCGCCCGCGCCGTTTATGACCACCTTTATGTCGTGAATGTCCTTTTTGACGACCTTCAGGGCGTTAATGAGCGCCGCGAGGGTGACGACAGCCGTGCCGTGCTGATCGTCGTGGAATATGGGTATATCGCACTTTTCCTTGAGTTTTCTTTCTATCTCAAAGCATCTGGGCGCGGAGATGTCCTCTAAATTCACGCCCGCGAACGAGCCGGAGATGAGGTAGACCGTGTTCACGATGTCGTCCACGTCCTTTGATTTGACGCACATGGGGAACGCGTCCACGTCGCCGAATGCCTTAAACAGCACGCTTTTGCCCTCCATAACGGGCATACTCGCCTCCGGGCCGATGTCCCCCAGGCCGAGGACGGCGGTCCCGTCGCTTATCACGAGGCAGAGGTTGTGCCTGCGCGTGAGGTCATAGCTGCGGTCGACATCCTTGCTGATCTCAAGGCAGGGCTCGGCCACGCCGGGGGTATATGCTAAAGAGAGGTCCTCCCGTCCATGCAGGGGAACGCGTGCGACTACTTCAATTTTTCCTTTAAGAACTTCGTGGAGTTTCTTTGATTCCATCTGATAATCCATGGTATTTCTCCTTAGTTGATTTAGTCTATTGCTTTTAACTATCAATTATGATAGAATTTAACTATCGATGTGAGTATAGTCATGCTCGATGAAAAAGATAAAAAGGGGTACATCAAGTGACGATAACACAGCTTATATATTTCAGAGAGGTCTGCGACCACCAGGGCGTGACCGCCGCGGCGAACGCGATACACGTTTCACAGCCCACCATATCCAACGCCATAAAGGAGTTGGAGGAGGAATTCAACGTAAACCTCTTTACTCGCTATAATAAGAAGATGATACTGACCGAGGAGGGCAAGTATTTCTATTCCCATATAGGCAGCATCATCGACCAGACGCTCGAGCTTGAGGACAAGATGCGCAACTTCGGCGACCTCAACAAGCGGCTTAAAATAGGCGTGCCGCCCATGATAGGGACATTTCTCTTTCCTGATATGTTTTCAAGGTTTCATAAGCTCTGCGAGGACGTCGAGTTCGAGATCGTCGAGCACGGCTCCGTCAAGACGCTCGAGCTTTTGGAGCAAAATCTGTTGGATCTTGCCATAGTTATATATGATAACAGCCGTCAGAAGCACTTTTTCTCGCTTCCTCTGCTTTTGACTCAGTTGGTTTGCTGCGTCTCGCGGTCGCATCCTCTCGCGGGGAGAAAGAGCGTGAACATCGCCGAGCTTGCGGACGAGCCCATGATACTCATGAAGAGCGGCTCTTATCAAAACCAGCTTTTGATGAAGAACTTCAGGGAGCTGGGGATATCCCCCAAGGTGCTCATGAGGACGGAGCAGCTCTATACTATTCAGCAGTACATCACCCATCAGTATGCGATAGGCTTTGTCTTAAAGGAGGCTGCGGAGCTTTCCGACGACATGGTGGGCATTCCGCTCGACCCGCCCATTCCCATCTCCGTCAATCTCATTTGGGACTCTAATAAGTATCTGCACAACAGCGCGGTTCAATTCATTCAATTTGCAAGGAGCTATAAACCGCAGTGAGAATATAACGGGCGGAGACAGCGCTGCATAGGGATGTATTTAATAACTTTGTATATTCAGAAGGTTTGCATATTTTCAGCAGTTTGCAGTTTGCCGTCGCCGCCCCGAACGAAATATTCTCTTTTGTTCAACTCAAGTGTACCATCGTGTAAAGTGATTGTAAAATACTATTATTTTATTGTTCGATAGCTTTTCTCTATACTATTAAGTTTTATCATATAATGAGCGTACAAATATGAATATATAATCGCCGCAATATGCGGTATTTAACGTTAATATGGTATAAAAATACCTGTCTTTTGGATGATTTTTATAATTTGTATATGGAATAAAGGCGCTCTCTTTGCTATAATATCAACATTGGAATTCATTTACTTTATTCATTATCAGGAGATGCAATTATTATGATAAAGGTTATTTCTGACAGTACCTGTGACCTTTCGCAGGAGCTTCTCGAGAGGTATGACATAACCATACTTCCCCTGCATATCGTCTTAGGCGACGACGAATACGAGGACGGCTTCGGCATAACACCCGATGAGATCTTCGCGTGGTCGGATGCACACAAAACCACGCCCAAGACATCCGCACCGTCCGTTGAGCACGCGGTCGAGCTTTTTAAGCCAATATTAGACGCAGGGGATGAGATCGTCTGCTTTTCCATTTCGGAGGATATGTCCACCTCCGCGACGGTCATGCGCATGGCGGCGCAGGAGCTGGATGCGGCGGACCGCGTTACGGTGATAAACTCACAGAACCTCTCGACGGGCATAGGTCTGCTTGTGGTGGAGGCGGCCATCATGGCGAAGGAGGGGCGCACGCGCGAGGAGATTTCCGCGCGCATAGATGAGCTCATCCCCAACGTCCGCGCGAGCTTCGTGGTGGACACGCTCGTTTACCTCTACAGAGGCGGAAGATGCAGCGGTCTGGAGGCGCTCGCGGGCAGCCTGCTCTCCCTCCATCCGCGCATAGGCGTCGCGGGCGGAAAGATGAGCCCGGGTAAAAAATACCGCGGAAAGATAAACAATGTGATAATGTCTTATGTAAAGGACATGGAGGAGGATATCCTAAAGGCATATGACGACAGGGTATTCATCACCCACTCGGGCTGTGATAGAAAGGCTGTCGAGGCCGTGAGGGAGTATCTTTCCGGCTTAAACTACTTTAAAGAGATACACGAGACGCGCGCGGGCGGCGTGATATCTTCTCACTGCGGACCGGGTACTTTGGGGGTTCTATTCATATTGAAATAAGGGATATTATTTGACTGTCGAGAGATCGGCAGTCTTTTTTATATAAAAAAGCCGCAACCAGCGAAAACGCTCCTTGCGGCGGCGCGCCCTGTCGGCGCATGGAAGAGAAAAGAACAACGAGTGAAAAAAGGAAGAAAAACCAAATATTCACATTAGTCCTAATAAATACATTATAGCAAAGAATGAAATGAATATCAACCATAAAATGTAAAAATAAAAAGAATTTTGCAAGCAAACGGGCGGGAGATGTAAAAAATAGCGGAAAACCGAGCTTTTTTGTCAGTTCGTTTATTTACAAATAAAGCCGCAAATGCGCAGGAACGCTTTTGCGGCGGGTTTGCCTATATTAGGCGGGGAAGAGGGTAGATTAGCTTTGAAAGGAAAAATATGAAAAAACGTCCTATAAGCAACTATCATCTATCATCTCACTAACTCTGTAAACTCATTATACCAAACATCAAAACAGAAATCAACCACAAAATGTAAAAATCAAAAGATTTTTGCAAGCAAGAGGTTGATTGGTGTAAAAATTCACAAGGGCCGAGGGCTTTAGGCGGGCGGTCTATTCACAAATAAAGCCGCAGAAGCAAGGGGATGCTTTTGCGGCGGTTTGCCTATATAGGCGGGTCTGTGTTAATTAAACGCTCTTTTACTAACAAAGGAGTACATATATAGTGTACAATTCTCTCATCCTCATTATAGCAGACGGCAAAACAAAAATCAACCACTAAATGTAAAAATCAAAAGAATTTTGCAAGCAGTAGGTGTGAGCTGTAAAAAAATGCGAAAAACCGCGATTATTTGGGGATGAAATATTAAAAAATCCGCCGATGTGCATCAGCGGATGATTCTGTCGTATCGGACGATTTTAAAGCGCAGACCGTTTTCCTCCTTTTCGGGGGAGAGGACGGTCGCGCGCCACTCGTTTTTATCAAACTTGGGGAAGAACACGTCTCCGCCCAAATCCGCGTCGATCTCGGTGAGTATCAATGCGGAGCAGTAGGGCATGAGCAGGGAGTATATCTCGCCGCCGCCTATCACGAAAACGTCTTGCTCATCGCCCAAAAGGGAGATTAGCTCGTCCGCGCTTTTGACGACCTCCGCGCCCTCTATGCTTGAGATATTTCTGCTCAACACGATATTGCGGCGCTTGGGCAGCGGACGTCCATTCGGGAAGGATTCCAGCGTCTTTCTGCCCATGACGACGGTATGCGAGAGGGTCGTGCTGCGAAAATGCGCCATGTCCTCCTTGATATGCGCCAAAAGGCCGCCGTCCCTGCCTATTGCGTTTTTATTGTCTATTGCGGCGATAGCTGTAAACATTTTAAATAGCCACGGGGATGCGCCCCACTCCTCCCTGATTTTCATAGTTTTCGAGATAGATGTTCTCGGGCGTGAAGTCATAAAAGCCCTTTACGGAGGGGTCTATTATGAGCTTCGGAGCCTCGAGCGGCTGTCTTTTTATGAGCTCCTCGACGATGGGGATGTGGCGGTCGTATATGTGCGCGTCCGCGATGACGTGGACGAGCTCGCCGGCCTCCAGCCCCGCGTCATGCGCGAACATCGCGAGCAGCGCGGCGTATTGACAGACGTTCCAGCTATTTGCCGTGAGCATGTCCTGAGAGCGCTGGTTTAATATCGCGTTGAGCGTATTGCCCGTGACGTTAAAGGTCATGGAATATGCGCAGGGATAGAGGTTCATCTCGTGCAGGTCGCTGTGAACGTAAATATTGGTCATAATCCTGCGGCTTAGAGGATTATGCTTTAAATCGTATAATACGCGGTCGACCTGGTCAAACATTCCTTCCTTATATTGATGCTTAACGCCCAGCTGATAGCCGTAAGCCTTGCCTATAGAGCCGTTTTCATCTGCCCATGAATCCCAGATGTGCGTAGAGAGGTCTGCGATGTTGTTGGACTTCTTCTGCCATATCCACAGTATTTCGTCTATAGCGCCCTTGAAGTTTATCTTCCTTATGGTCTGTATGGGAAATTCCTTTCTCAAATCATAGCGGTTTACAAGTCCGAAGCACTTTATGGTATGCGCAGGCGCGCCGTCTGCCCAATGCGGACGGACGTCGTAGCCCTCGTCGGTAAAGCCCTCGGAAAGTATCTTTTTGCAGTTATCTATAAAAACCCTGTCGGCGTAGCTCATATCAATTCTCCTTCATTTTCACTTCACTTTGTTCCTATTGATTATAGCATGGAAAGAAAAGAAAAGATAGTCGTAAGGGCAAAGTTTTATTGACGATAGGGGGATTGCTGGTCTATAATAGACCTTGTGCGTAAATGCATACAAAAAGTTAACATTTTTTCACGCTCAGACGTGATATAATAGAATTGCTATATTTGAGTTAAGGAGTATAAAATGGCAGGATCAAAGACGAAGAATTCAAAAAAGACGCTTGTTATCGTGCTTTGCATCGTTTTAGGCGTGCTCATACTCGCGTTTGCGGGCGTAGGCATATGGTATTTCACCCGTGCGACGGACGCGGCGTTTACTGAGGAAGATCAGGCGCTTTATGACGAGATACAGGGCGTCATAAACGACGGCGTGTTTATAAAGGGAATAAAGGTTGACGGCGTGGAGATCGGCGGCATGACCATGGCCGAGGCTAAGCAGGCGGTCGACGAGGCGCATAAGCAGCAGCTTGACGGCCTTGAATATACTTTTAAAATAGACGACGAGACGGTAGTATTAAAGCAGTCCAACAGCTTCGCCGTGAGATATAACCTCACCGAGGTGTTAAACCAGGCGTTTACCTGCGTGGATTACTCCAATCCGGACGTAAGAACGGTAATGGAGCAGTATTCTGCCATAAAGGAGAACGGAAAGGAATATAACTGCACAAGCGAGATAGACGAAAGCTCTCTGCGCACAAAGCTGGGTGTGATATCGAGCAAATATACGCAGGAGGCTAAGGACGCTACATATAAGATAAATATGGACGCGCCCGAGGGCAAGAAGGTCGAGTTTGTGGACGGTCAATCCGGCGTGACTATCGATACGGAGAAGATGTATGACACAATCGTCGAGCTGTTCTCCAAGGGTGAGGGCGGCACGCTCGAGGTCGCGACGCAGGTAGTTGAACCCACCGTGACGAAGGAACAGTTAGAGGCGAAGTACACGCTCAGGGCGTCCGCGGTGACGAGCTATAACGACGCATCCCACGGCTATGCGACGAGAGTGCATAACATTGAAAAGGCGACGGGCCTTGTTTCGGGCACGGTCCTCACGCCCGGTCAGGTGTTCTCCATGAACGACACCATCGGCGACAGGACGTATGCGAACGGATGGAAAGAGGGCGGCGCGCTCGTGAACGGCTCGACGGAGACACAGGCGGGCGGCGGCGTATGCCAGGTCGCTTCCACGCTTTATAACGCGATAGTAAAGGCGGATATCGAGATAGTATACCGCAGGAACCACTCCGAGCAGCTTTCGTATGTCGGCGGCGGTCTGGACGCGACCATCAACACGGGCACCATCGACTTCAAGTTTAAAAATAACACGAACAGTGATCTGCTCATAATAGGATACAATATTAATAAGCACGTATACTTTGAGATTTACGGCGAGCCCTTCGGCGAGGAATACGACCACATTACATTGACCTCAAAGATGCTGGGCGTCGTCAGCCCCTCGGGTGAGACGGAGTATAAGGTAGTAAAGGGCAAGCCCGCGAGCTACACCGAGACCAAGGTCAGAAGGAAGAACGGCTCCAAGTGGATATCCTATAAGAACTACTGGAAGGGCGACACGCTCGTAAAGACGGAGACTCTTGCGGAGTCCACATACCGCGCGTTTAACGGACTCATCCTCGTCGGCGAGGGCAATGAGCACGATCCGGACGCGACGCCCACGCCGTCCGCAACGACGAGCGCCAAGCCGACCAAGACGGCCAAGCCAACAAAGACTGAAAAGCCCACCAAGACGGCTAAGCCGACCAAGACGGCCAAGCCCACCAAGACGGCGGAGCCTGCTCCGTCTGAATCGACAGAGGGCGAATAATTAAAGAATAAAACGTAAACCCCGCTTGACGCAATGGACAGCGGGGTTTTTGTGTGGGGACATATTTTTTGTGACAGAATAAATATACTCGATGAGGTGAATGAAAAATTGCATTATTGCAATGACTTGACCGATAGTGTAAAATTATAAAAAAGACTTTTTTAAGGAGGATATCGAAATGAAATACAGCATAAAGTGGCTGGGTCACGCGGCCTTTGAGATCAAAAGAGAGGACGGCATGACCATCTATATCGACCCGTGGCTTTCAAACCCCAAGGGCGTCATGGGAATTGAGGACGTAAAGCGCGCGGACCTCGTTTTAGTCACGCATGACCACGACGACCACGTGGGCGAGGCGGGCGAGATTCTTAAAAAATTCCCGCAGAC
>CAKROK010000067.1 GCA_934373295.1 uncultured Christensenellaceae bacterium
GGGTGGCTATATGGCTGCCCGGAAAGCCTCAAAAAAAGTTATAAATTTTTTTGTCGTGGGCTTGACATACGGGTGAGGCAAGTCATGGACATGGCGTTTAACGAGGGAAATCGCCTGAACGTCCCCGTGATTTTGGACACGGACGCCAAGTCGAAGTGCGATAAATACGTCCATTTGGGCATGGAGCTTGCGGGGACGCGCAAATTCGGCGAACACGGCGTGCTGTATGACCTGATAAAATACCCTGATGCAGATATGAAGAAATGAGAAGATAAAGCGGAGGTGCGATATGAAATATTTTGGTATGCCCATGGGCATGTGGATGCTGTTTTCCAAGTCGTTTAAAGAGCAGCTGACCGCCGTATTCGGCTATGATGCGGACGCGGCGAAGGCGATAACAAGAAAGGCGAAGCCCAGATACAAGGGGATAATAGCCGAGCTGCCCGAATTTGAAAAGGGCGACAGATTCAAGATGAATTTAGTAAACTGCGCGATGATAGGCGCGTTTATACTATCCATGCCCGAGCGCCCGCAGGTCGAGCCGCTCACGGAATACTACGCAAAGTCCATGATGACTAAGCCCATGAAGTGGTTCTGCCGAAAGAGCGGTAAGAGCAAGTTTTCAAAAAAGGACGTCGATGGCATGAGGGCGACCGCCGCGCTCAAGGCGGCTGACCGCAACCCGTATTCATGGAACATGGACTTTTATGAATATCCCGACGGGAGCGGCTATGAGGGACGATTCACGCGGTGCGGCATATGCGAGCTGATGAAAAAGCTGGGGCTTTATGACCTCACGCCCGCGCTATGTCACCTCGACTACACCATGGCCGAGGCGGGCGGCGTGACGGATTTCGTACGCGAGTACACGCTTGCATCGGGCGGACCGTATTGCGACTGCGGATATAAAAAGAAAGCATAGATCAGCCCGTCAAATCTTTCTTGTCTGGCATTGGCTAAGATAGCTTAATAATCCTTTTATTTTGACGAACCGAACGCAACAGCATCTCAAGAAGAAACTGCCCTTCCGCCTTCGTCACAGCAAGCGATATTGTCATGAAGCCACGTAAACGCGACTTCAACGACGAATAACGCTGCTGCTCCTCTATCCCAAAAAGGCACGCTTACGCTACCACCTTTTCGGGAACCTTGGAACGACAGCCCTTGTCGGCGTACTACGGGTACAGCCGTCAGCGGTCTGCTTGAAAAATGACGAAAAATCAAGTTCTTCTTGAGTGGTTTTTGGGCTTGGTTTGCTAACAAAAAAAGTTGTTATATAGGGAGTTTAGCCAAAGCCAAAAAAGAAATATTTGGCAGTCTGATTGAGCATAAATGCGTTTTTCGCAAATATGCTCTTATCGGAGAAATGTAAATGGAGCTTATGAAAAACTATTTTAAGGCGGAGAATTCCGACGCGGCGATGATAGTTATGCTGGGCAGCGGCGGAAGCAACGCGCTCACAAGGGGCGTGGCGAAGTGGCTTGTAAAGCGGGGAGTGAACGCGCTTTGCATCGGGCCGGCCGACCCCGGATATCACAGCTTTGCGCTGGAAAACGTGGAGAGGGCTATCGGCTTTTTAAAGGAGCAGGGAAACGAAAAGATAGGCATACTGGGCGCGTCCATCACGACCATACCTGCGCTGATATCCGCCGCGCGCTTTTGCGACATAAGCCTGACAATTGCCGTAACGCCCTGTGATTTTGTATTACAGGGATTTTCAAAGAAAAAGCGGGACGGCTGCGCGGAGTGGCCGGTGGAGGGGGAGTCCATGCTGACATGGCGGGGCAGGCCGCTGGCATATGTGCCCTACGCCTATCAGCACCCGAGGTATTGGCAGGTGGTCAGGGAGGAGACGAAGGGCTCGGGCAATCTGCTTTCATCTCAGCGCCTGTTCCGCGACACGGAGGAAAATGCCGAGCTTGCGGAGGATGTGATGATACCCGTGGAAAAGATACGCGGACGGCTGATGCTGATAGGTTGTGAGGACGACAGCCTCTGGCCGACGGCGCACTACATCGCCAGAATGGACGAGCGCTTAAAGACGCGCGAACACGATTGTCGGTATGATGCGCTCGTTTATGCGCACGGCACGCACTTTGCGTTTCCGCAGTCCATGCTAAAGCAGATAATTCCGCTGTTTTCGGATTTTTTAGTGAGCCGAGCTTTTCGCGCCGCTAAGCAATATCCTGAGCAGTGCAGACAGACGCGCGAGGATATCGACCGACGTATAATGCAGGCGATAACAGAATGGAGGGAATTATGATGTTATATTCACAAAAGCTCGAGTTATTTGAGCAGAAGCATAAATGCGAAAAAATTACGGTTGACGGCGCGTTGTTTCGCTATATTTTATGCGGAAAAAGTGACGGAAAAACGCTGGTTTTTCTAAACGGCGTCATGAATACGCTGGAGATGTGGATGGACTATGTGGATGCGCTGGCCGAGGAACACCGCGTATTGCTGTTTGACTATCCGCAGGAGCTGCGCACAAATCAGAAATTGGTCGCGGGGATGAACGCATTTTTTAAGGAGATAGGCGTCGAAAAGCCGATTTTCGTAGGGGCGAGCGACGGCGGTATGGTCGCGCAGATATACGTACAGAAATTTCCCGGCGAGACGGGCGGGCTGATATTGATATCCACGGGAGGAATGGACGAAAATACGCTAAAGAGCCTCAAAAGGAAATATCGCCTTGCGCCCGTGATGCTTTGGTATATGAAGCACTGCAACTATGAAAAGCTAAAGCCCAGGCTGATAAAGGCGGGCATGAGCCATGTCAGAAATGAAAGCCAAGAGGAGATAGCCTATGCGCAGGACATGTTTGAGACGATTTTCAAGGATTTCAAGCAGGAGAAGGACGTGCATATTTCCGGATTGCTGGCGGACCTCATGAATCAAAAGCCGGTGACGTAGGCGGATTTTGCGGAGTTAGAGGGAAAAATACTGCTCATATTACCCGATCAGGACCTTTTTTGGAAAAAATGCAGCGCGACCTAATAGAACTGATGCATGACCCGAAGATATCGTATGTCAGCGGAGGGCATTTATCGACGGTGGCCGAGGCGGACGGTTATATACGCACGATACGCGATTTTTTAAATCAGAGGGACTGATTATCGAGGAATGATATGAAAAAATTCAACTACAGCATGAACCACAAGGCGGACGAGGCATATATGGAGAAGATGTGCCGTGAGGGCTGGGCGGCGACGCGCCTGGTGGAGGGCGTCTGGAGCTTTGAACCCTGCAAGCCCGGTCAATACACATTTCGCGTATGCTATCTTCGCGGCAAGAGCAACGACGAGATAGAAAAGCTAAAGCAAGACCTCGCAAAAAGGGGGATAGAATTCGTGTCCCGATATTCCTTTTGGGCGATATTTCGCAGTGAGCGGGATTTTCGGCTTTATACGCCGGAGGAAGAATTGACGATCATCGAAAAAATACGCCGCCCCATGCTTCCGGGCAGCGTATTGAGTTGGATAGCTTTTGCAGCGTTTTTGCTGCTGACGATAAAAATAAGCGCGTGGTTTTGCATACCGACTGTTTTGATAGGCATATATGCCGCTGTGTGTACATGTCTCGGAATATCCTATGGCAGATTGATAAAAAGGATGGAAAAGAAGGAATAAAGCATAAAAAAGCCCGTATCAATGCGAAGATACGAGCTTTTTGCTTTAAGATTTTAGAACTCTGCGGATTTGGGCGTTCTGGGGAAGGGGAGCACGTCTCTGATGTTGCCCATGCCGGTAAGGTAGAGTATCATGCGCTCGAAGCCCAGGCCGAAGCCGCTGTGCTTCACGCCGCCGAACTTTCTCAAATCGAGATACCACCAGTAGTCGCGCTTATCCATGCCCAGCTCCTCGATCCTGCTCTCGAGGATGTCAAGACGCTCCTCTCTCTGCGAGCCGCCCATTATCTCGCCCACGCCGGGTGCGAGAAGATCCATCGCCGCGACGGTCTTTCCGTCGTCGTTTAAGCGCATGTAGAACGCCTTTATCTCCTTGGGATAGCCGGTGACGAAAACGGGCTTGCCGAACACCTTTTCGGTCAGGTATCTCTCATGCTCGCTCTGCATGTCGATGCCCCATTCCACAGGATATTCGAACTTCTGTCCGCTCTTTTTCAATATGTCGATGGCCTCTGTGTAGTTTATACGTGCGAAATCCTGGCTGATGATGTTGTTTAATCTGTCGAGCAGACCGGGATCGACGAACTTGTTGAAGAACTCCATCTCCTCGGGCAAGGTCGAGAGGACGTGGTTGATGATGTGCTTTACGAGCGCCTCTGCGATGTCCATATCGTCCTCAAGCTCGGCGAAGGCCATCTCGGGCTCTATCATCCAGAACTCGGACGCATGGCGGGGAGTGTTTGAATTCTCCGCGCGGAAGGTCGGGCCGAAGGTGTAAATGTTCTTAAACGCCATCGCGAAAATCTCCGCCTCAAGCTGACCGGAGACCGTCAAATTAGCCTTTTTGCCGAAGAAATCCTGTGAATAATCGACAGTGCCGTCCTCGTTTTTGGGGAGGTTATCCATGTCAAGCGTGGTTATCTGGAACATCTCGCCCGCGCCCTCGCAGTCACTCGCGGTGATAATGGGCGTGTGGACGTATGCAAAGCCTCTGCTATGGAAGAAATCGTGTATCGCAAACGCGACCTCGGAGCGGACGCGGAACACGGCGGAATACATGTTCGTGCGCGGACGCAGGTGAGCTATAGTGCGCAAAAACTCCACGCCGTGGCGCTTTTTCTGGAGGGGATAATCGGAGGGGCAGTCCCCGTTTACCTCGATGCTTGCCGCCTTTATCTCAAAGGGCTGACGTGCCTCGGGAGTCTCCACGAGCTTGCCCGTGACAGTGATAGCCGAGCCCACGCCCAGCTTTGCTATCTGTTTAAAATTATCTATGCCGCCATCCTCAAAAACGACCTGAACGTTTTTGAAGAAGGTGCCGTCGTTAAGCTCCATGAATCCAAGCGATTTTGAATCCCTGATAGTCCTTGCCCAGCCGCAGACAGTGACCTCGCCGCCGAGATATTCGCTTGTGCTGCGATAAAGCACCTTTACGCTAACCTTTGCCATCTTTCCTACCATCCTTAAACAGTTAATAAAGAGCATCTTGCCCTAATTTTTATCATTTCTAATCTATTTTATCAGCTTTTTTACTATATTTCAACAAAAACAAGCGCAATATACGCCGCAAGGGCAAAATTACTTTGAAAAATCGAGGGTTATAAGGTAAAATAAAGTAGTAGAATTTTTTTAAAAACAGGTTCGGAGGATTTTTATGGAACTCAAGGCGTTGCAGAATGGAAGCGATATCAGGGGCATAGGAAGCGAGGGCGGCGAGGGGAGCGTAAACCTCACGGATGAAAACGTCGCGCTGCTGTCCGGCGCGTTTTGCGCATGGCTTAAAAATAAGCTGGGAAAGGACGACGTGAGCATCGCCGTGGGACGTGATTCCCGACTTTCCGGCGAGAGGATAGCGGGCGCGGTGACGCGCGAGCTTGAGCGCACGGGCGCGCATGTCCATTACGCAGGTCTTGCGTCCACCCCCGCGATGTTCATGACCACGGTGACGAAAGGGTTTATGTACGACGGAGCGATAATGATAACAGCGTCACATCTGCCCTGGAACAGAAACGGGCTTAAATTCTTCACGAAGGAGGGCGGCCTGGATAAGGGCGACATCGCGAAGCTGATAGAGATAGCTGAGCGCGGTATGCAGCCGGAATGCGTCGGCGGCAGCCTAGATGACATAGATTTCATGAGCGTATATGCGGCGCACCTTGCGGATTTGGTGCGCAGGCAGACGGGGGACATACTCCCGCTAAAGGGAATGAAGATAGTCGTGGACGCGGGCAACGGCGCGGGCGGCTTTTACGCTAAAAACGTGCTCGAGCCGCTGGGCGCGGATACTGCGGGGTCGAGGTTTTTGGAGCCGGACGGGCATTTCCCCAACCACATCCCCAATCCCGAGGATGCGGACGCTATGAGGAGCATAACGGACGCGGTGCTTTCGAGCGGCGCGGATTTCGGCGTGATATTCGATACGGACGTGGACAGAGCGGGTGCGGTGGACTGCGAGGGTAGGCCGTTAAACAAAAACAGACTCATAGCGCTCATATCCGCGATAGTTTTGGAGGAGCATCCGGGCACTACCATAGTCACGGATTCGGTGACGTCCGCCGGACTTGCGGAGTTTATCCCGTCGTTGGGCGGCATACATCACCGCTTCAAGAGGGGCTATAAGAACGTCATAAACGAGGCGATAAGGTTAAATAACGCGGGGCAGGACGCGCAGCTTGCGATAGAGACCTCCGGCCACGCCGCGCTCAAGGAGAATTACTTTTTAGACGACGGTGCGTACCTCGTCACAAAGCTGATAATAAAGCTCGCCCAGCTCACGAGACATGGCAAGAGCATATCCCACCTCATAAGCACGTTAAAGGAGCCGGCGGAGGCGAGCGAGATAAGGTTGAAGATAACCGCGCAGGATTTCAAGGCGGCGGGACAGGCCGTACTCGACCACGTTGAAAAGGAGGCGCACAGCCGTGCAGACTGGAAGATAGCGGACGACAACCGCGAGGGCGTGAGAGTTTCCGTATTAAACGGATGGTTTTTGATAAGGATGAGCCTGCACGACCCGCTTTTGCCCATAAACATCGAGTCGGATAAGGCGGGCGAGGTCACGCAAATCGCCAAAATGCTGTTAGGCGTGTTGGAAAACTGCGCGGATATAGACCTTGAGCCGCTAAAGAAAGCAGTAAACTAAAAGCATTCGTGAACTATAGGGAACAACGGAGGATAAAATGGCTTATATAGAATTTTCCGGCGTGAAGAAGCAATATAAGATGGGCGAGGTCACCATCGACGCACTATGCGGGGTGGATTTTGAGATAAATAAGGGTGAATTCGCCGTTATCGCGGGTGAATCCGGCGCGGGAAAGAGCACGCTTTTGAACATTTTGGGCGGAATGGACAGGGCTACGAGCGGGAGCATAACCGTGGATGGGGAGCACATCGAGGGATTTTCGAGAAAGCAGCTCATAACCTATCGAAGGTTTGACATCGGCTTCGTGTTTCAGTTCTATAATCTCGTCCAGAATCTGACCGCGCTTGAAAACGTCGAGCTGGCCACGCAGATATGCAAGGATCCGTTTGACCCTAAGATGATAATGCAAAAGGTGGGACTGGGGGACAGGGTGAACAACTTCCCCGCGCAGCTTTCGGGCGGCGAGCAGCAGAGGACGGCTATAGCCCGCGCGCTCGCGAAAAACCCCAAGCTGCTACTCTGTGACGAGCCTACGGGCGCGCTGGATTACGTCACGGGAAAGAACATATTGAAGCTGCTTCAGGATACGTGCAGAGAGTTCGGTATGACGGTTATAGTGATAACGCATAACCTCGCCATAGCGCCCATGGGGGACAGGCTCATTCGCGTAAAGAGCGGAAGAATAGTTTCAAATGAGATAAACCCCGACCCCAAGCCCGTGGAGGAGATCGAGTGGTAGCATGAAAAAAGCGCTTTTAAAGGACAGTTTTAAGGAAATACGCCACTCTTTCGGGAGATTTATATCCATCATGCTGATAGTCATGCTGGGCGTGGCGTTTTTCGCCGGATTGAGAGCCGCGGGGCCGGATATGCGCAAAACGGCAGACGACTATTTTGACAAAAACAAGCTCGCGGACGTGCATATATTATCCACATTGGGCTTTTCCGAAAAAGACATATCCGCGATAAAAAAGAGCGAATATGCAGACGTCGTGGATGCGGAGTATTCTTATGACGTGCTCATGACGCACGACGGCACGGACAAGGTCATAAAGCTCATGAGCATATCGGAAAATGGGCTTAATACGCTCGAACTCAAAGAGGGACACATGCCCCAAAACGAGGGGGAATGCGTCGTTCTTGCTGGAAAAACGCAGGATTCACAGATCGCCGTGGGCGAGAATATCAGCTTTAAGAGCGGTACAGAGGACGACATCGCAGATACGCTCAAGCGCAAGGACTATACGGTCGTAGGCATCGTGGACAGCCCATATTTGATTTCATTTAGCTACGGCACGAGCAAGATAGGCTCGGGCACGGTAAACGGCGTTATATTTATAGATGAAGGAAATTTTGACCTTGAAGTGTATACGGATGTGTTCGTGAGCGTAAAAGGCGCGAGGGAGCTCGACTGCTTTACGGAGGACTATAACGCGCTTGTGGACAAGGCGGTCGCGGACTTTGAAAATATCGCGGATGTGCGCGAGGTCGAGCGGTATGATGAGATAAAGCAGGAGGCTCAGAGCAAAATTGACGACGCGCAGACCGAGCTTGACGACAAAAAGGCGCAGGCGGACGAGGAGCTTTCCGATGCGCAAAAGCAGATAACAGACGCCGAAACGGGAATTTCCGATGCGCAGAAGAACATCGACAAAAATCAGCATAAGCTGGACGACGAGAAGAAAAACGCGCAGGAGAAGATAGACGAGGCGCAGGGTGAAATAGAAAAAGCCGAGAGGGACTATAAAAAGGGCCTTTCGGAGTATAAAAAGGGCGAAAAGAGCTATAAAAAGGGAGTAAACAAGCTAAACGACGCAAAGATAGAATACGAGGAGGGCGAGGACACCCTAAAGGAATATGAAAAGGGGCTTGCGGACGCGGAGCAGGAGATAGAGGACGCAAAGCAACTCATAGCGGATAACGAAGCCGAGATCGCAAAGAAAGAGGCGAAGCTCGCTAACGAGGGGGACGCGCTCAGTCCGGAAGAGAAGAAACAGCTTGAAAACGAGATATCTTCATTAAAGTATCAAAACGCAAGGCTGGAATACGGCATTGCGGCGGGCGAAATGGCTTTAGAGGACTATAAGACGGAGATATCCAAGGCAAAGGACGAGCTTGCGGATGCAAAAAAGGAGATAGATAAAGCGCAGGAAAAGCTCGATAAATCGAGAAAAAAGCTGGATAAAGCCAAGAAGAAGCTGGATGACGCGAAAAAGGACATCGACAGCGCGAAAAAGACGCTTTTAGAGAAGAAAAAGGAGCTGAGCGAAAACGTCTCCTCCGCGCAGAGTAAGCTGGACGACGCAAGCGCCAAGTTAGAGGACGCAAAGGGCGACCTTGAAACGGGCAAGGCGGATTATGCGCAGGCGAAAGCGGACGCAGATGAGCAGATAAGCGAGGCACAGGGCAAGATAGACGACGCGAGAAGTGAGCTAAAGGACCTGGAGGAGCCCGTTTGGTACGTGCGCGACAGGAGCGAGGCATGCTTCGGCTTTTCTGATTACGTGGACGGCGCAGACAGAATGGACGCGATAGCGAAAATATTCCCGCTGATATTCATAACCGTTGCGGCGCTCGTCAGCCTAAACGCGATGACCAGAATGGTGGAGGAGCAGCGCACGCTCATAGGCACGCTAAAGGGGCTGGGCTACTCCGACGCGGCCATCGCGGGCAAATACATACTATATGCGGCGCTTGCGAGCGTGATAGGAAGTGTGGTCGGAGTCGCGGCGGGCATAAGGGTATTCCCGTCGGTGATTTACGGCGCATACGGAATAATGTTCAACATGCCCGCGCTGGAAATAGGCTTTTATCCCGCGACGGCGGTCACCGCAGCGGTTGTGGCCGTGCTTGTGACAACGCTCGCGGCGTATTTCGCGTGCATGGGGTCGTTAAAGAGCGAGCCTGCCAAGCTGATGCGCCCAAAAGCGCCCAAGGCAGGTAAGAGGGTGTTCCTTGAGCGCATAGGATTTATATGGAATCATCTTTCGTTCACCAAAAAGGTCACCGCGAGAAATCTGTTCAGATATAAAAAGAGATTCGTAATGACAGTGTTCGGCATAGGCGCGGCGGTCGCGCTGCTGCTCGTGGGCTTTGGCGTGCGGGATAGTGTAAACAACATCCTTGTATATCAATTTGAGGACATTTATAATTATCAGCTCATGGTTACGGGAAATGATGCCGATATGGATGAGCTTAAGGAAAATATCGTAAAGTTGGATAATATCGACTCCGCGACGCAGGCGTTTATGAAGAGCGTGGAGTTTTCCACGGACAGTGCAAAGGTCACCGCGACGCTCACTGCGTTCAATGACAACGCAGCTCTGACGGGATATATAAACCTGAGAAACAGGCGGGATGGTACGCCCATCGAGCTTACCGACGACGGGGTCATCTTGACCGAAAAGATGGCGAACATACTCGGCGTGGGCGTGGGGGACACGGTCGAGATGCACGACGGCACGAAGCTCATCGACGTGAGTGTATCCGGCATAACCGAGCACTACGCGATGCACTACGTCTATATGACGTATTCGTCATATGAGAAGTACTTCAAGGAGGAAGTGGAGCCTAACGTGCTGCTCGCGCACATGTCTGGCGAATACGACACGGACTCGCTCGGCAAGGAGATACTTAAAAACGACGGCGTGGTGAGCGTATCGTTCACGTCGGACATAATGGACAGGTTTAAGGACATGCTTTCGTCGCTGAATTACGTCGTGCTCGTGCTCATAGTGTCCGCGGCGACGCTCTGCCTGCTGATACTATACAACCTGACCAACATAAACGTCAGCGAGAGATATCGCGAGATAGCGACGATAAATGTGCTGGGATTTTACGACAACGAGGTATTATCGTATGTCTAT
>CAKROK010000068.1 GCA_934373295.1 uncultured Christensenellaceae bacterium
CATAACGGCTCAATATTATAATGGAGCTTTGCGCAGCAAAGCAACCTAATTATTCAATTTACATGAGAGTTTCCTCTTCAAAAATAAATCGCACAGATCATTGCAGTCTGTGCGATTTTTCTTTTATTATCGATCATTCGTTTGCGATTATTCTCAATACGCCGCCCTGTATATCCTTTCGACGTCTGATAAGTCGAGTAGCTTAAAGTGACCGCAGTATTTTCCTCCGCACGCCGTTATGCACTTTTTCGCGAGTAGGGAGAACTGCTCGTCCGTCGGGTCGATGCCCAGCGTCCTGAGATTTGTGGGCATGTCGATGCTCTTAAAAAAGCTCTCCATCGCGTCTATGCCCAAAAGCGCCGTCTGCCGTTCGTCCTCCTGCTCGGGAATATCGAGCACGTTCTTTGCGAGGCGCGAAAAGCGCGAGACATCCGTATCCAGGACGTATCTCGCCCAAGTCGCCCATATCGCCGCCAGCCCCGCGCCGTGCGCGACGTCGAACATCCCGCCCAGCTCATGCTCCATCTTGTGGCAAGTCCAATCGCCTAAGCCGCGGCCGCAGTGCATTAGACCGTTGTGTGAAAGACTGCCCGCCCAAAGCACCTCCGCGCGCGCGTCGTAATTGAGCGGATCGTCGTGCAAAATGAGCGCGTTTTTCATGACAGTGCGCAAAAGCGCCTCGCAAAGCTGGTCGGTGAGCTCCATGCTCCCCGAAACGTCAAAATACCGCTCGAGAGTGTGCATGAGAATGTCCACACAGCCGCTCTGCGTCTGGTAATCGGGGAGGGTCATGGTGAGCGCGGGGGCCATGACGGCGAACCTCGGGCGGCTGCAATCGTAGTTTATGCCTCGCTTATTCATGCCGTCCTCGTTCGTGATGACGGAGGAATTGCTCATCTCGCTGCCTGTCGCGGCGAGAGTGATGACCACGCCGATGGGCGCGCAGACCTCGGGCACGCGCTTCATGTCGTAATAATCCCAGACGTCGCCCTCGCCGGCAAGCCCGTAGCCTATCGCCTTTGCCGAATCGACAGCGCTTCCGCCGCCGACGGCTATTATAAAGTCGATATTCTCCCGCTTACAAAGCTCGATGCCCTCATAGACCAGGCCTAAACGCGGGTTAGGCACGGCGCCGCCCAGCTCGATGTGATAAATGCCCGCGTCGTCGAGTGATTTTTTAACTATATCAAGCAGGCCGGAGCGTACCACGCTGCCCATGCCGTAGTGTACGAGCACGCGCTTTGCGCCGTATTTCGCGGCGAGCTCGCCCGTCAAATTCGCGGTATTTCTGCCAAAGCGCACCTCTGTTGGGGTATAATATTTAAAATCGCTGACCATAGTGTTCCTCCGAAAAATTTTCTATTATAATATGTAATTATAGCATAACCGAATGCGGGTTATAAAGATAAATGTGCGGCGGTCGGGGTACGCCGTTCAAAAATGTTCACGAATTGTTTTAAGACTGCTCATGGTTTACGGTATACAAAGGCGGCTGTTTGGGGTATAATAGAGCCATAAATATAACTCAGTGAGGCTTGTATGAATTCTGTAAAAAGAGGCGGAAAGCGGCGAGGGTCGTTTTCCAAGACGACTAAAAAGATAAAAAGAGCGCTGCGCGGCTTTTTTAGAAGCGCGGGGATGTTCTTTAAGCGCATTTTTTCAAGGATAGGCGAGGTGTTTTCCCGCTTTTCCAAAAAGACGCTGGCTATTGCGGGCGGATGCCTCGTAATAGTCATGGCGGCGGTGGTCACGCTCTGTCTGACATTGGGCGGGACGCCCGCAAACGCAGGCGTCAATGCATCGCCGAATGACGAAAATTCGCTGTTAGCGGTGGCTACGGCAAAGCCCGTCGACGACCTCGACTCTCTTTCTGATGAGCAGAAGGACGCGGTAATTGACGATGTCGAGCCGGAAAGGTCAAAGGATCCCGCGCAGGACGTTTATAAATACGGCGACGACCATACCGAGGTCAAGGAGATTCAGCTAAGGCTGATGGAGCTGGGGTATATGGGCGAGGATGAGCCGACGTATTACTTCGGCCCGTCGACAATGAACGCCATAAAGAACTTCCAAAAGAAATGCGGCATGACCGAGGACGGCGTCGTGGGCAAGGAGACGTATAAAAAGCTGTTCGCCAAGGACGCGCCCTATTATTCCGTCGCGGAGGGCGCAGAGGGCGTGGACGTTTCCGACCTTCAGACCCGCCTTGTAGAGCTGGGCTTTTTGGAAAAGGCCACGGGCTATTTCGGCACATCCACTACGGCGGCGGTAAAGAGCTTTCAAAGCAAGAATGGGCTTATCGTGGACGGCAGCATAGGCAGGGACACGAGGGAAAAGCTCTATTCGGATAACGTAAAGGCGAACGTATTAGGCCCGGGCAGCGAGGGCGACATGGTCAAAAAATACCAGGAGAAGCTCAAAAACCTCGCATATCTCATGGCTAAGGCGGACGGAAAGTACGGCACAAGCACGGCAGAGGCGGTAAGGCTGTTCCAGGAGGATAACGGACTTGTCGCGGACGGCTATCTCGGCGCAAAGACGCGCGAGCTGCTGGACTCCGAGCAGGTCATCGCGAACGTCCTCAAGGTGGGCGACAACAGCACCATGGTCACAAAGGTTCAGAAATACCTTAAAGATTTGGGCTATCTCTCCGCAGGTGCGACGGGTTATTACGGCGAAGCGACGGAAAAGGCGGTCAAAAAATTCCAGACGAAGAACGGACTTTCCGCAGACGGAAAGGTGGGCGCGAATACATTGAGGCTGCTCGCCTCCGGCAAGGCGAAAAACGCGAACGGCGGAACGGGAAGCACATCTTCCGGAATAAACCGCTTTATAAGCATAGCTATGAGCAAGCTGGGAAGCCGCTACGTGCTGGGTGCGAAGGGTCCGTCCCGCTTTGACTGCTCCGGATTCGTATACTGGTGCTTAAATCAGGCGGGCATTAATCAGGGCTACATGACCTCATACTACTGGCAGCGCACGACGAGATATAAGCGCATAAACAGCATGAGCGACCTGCGCAGGGGCGACGTCATCTCCTATCAGGGACACGTCGGAATATGCGCGGGCAACGGATACATGATCGACGCCTCCTCCTCAAACGGAAAGGTCGTCTACCGCTCATATCAGTCGCCCTATTGGTACAGGCACTTCGTCTGCGGATACAGGATATTCGGATAAGATCGACTTACAAAACGCATGAAGATAACCGCTCGAGATGAAATCGGGCGGTTATTTTTGTGGGAATTTATGTGGGAATGAGGAGATTGGATAAAAAAATAGGTATTTCTTTCGGCGCGGCTATTCGCCGAAAAAGATGGATCATACGCAAGTCTTTCGTCTTGTCCGGTGAAGATAAAGCGAGCTTGCCGAATAGCGCGGCGCAGGTTTTTGCGGCTTCGCCGCAAAAACTAAGCCCGCCAGCCCCGCCCCCCGCCGAAGGCGGGGACGGGGCTGGGCGGGCCACTTTCCAAATCGAAACGGCGGAAGCCGTTTCGATTTGGAAAGCTGCGCCGCGCGCACAT
Organism: uncultured Christensenellaceae bacterium; assembly: GCA_934373295.1. GTDB lineage: Bacteria > Bacillota > Clostridia > Christensenellales > Christensenellaceae > HGM11616. Next base: position 3,525 of record CAKROK010000068.1, read on the forward strand.
ATAATGGAGCTTTGCGCAGCAAAGCAACCTATTTCTTCATTAGGCGAATCCACCTTGCTTAACTCAAGTGAATAAACATTCCTCCCATTTCCGTTTTTCACTATTACTTCTTACATTTTACCTGCGCCGTCAGGCGCACGGCCTCCTTATGGGAAAGTTAAGAAAACCACGGTTTTCAGTTAAAATAAAGTTTACTCTTAAATCGAGCTAATGATTTTAAAAACTTGCTATTGATTTGAACCGATTTCTTCATTTGACGAATCCACCTTGCTTAACTCAAGCGCACAAACATTCCTCCCATTTCCGTTTTTCACTATTACTTCTTACATATAACCTGCGCCGTCAGGCGCACAACCCCTTCGCGATCTACTACATTTTCTACACAATTAAACATTTATACCATTCAACACATTATGAGAAAAAGGCGCCTTTCAACTTTTGATAAACTCTTGAAGTGTTTGGCGCAAAATGATAAATAAAGAGCAAACTGCGAGTTTATCGGGTGATATGGGTGTTTTTTGTGAGTGGAGCAACGATCTTTCGTGGAAAATTGTAAAATTGACAGAATGAAAAACGTGCCGACGGCATATGGATGATTGAAAAAGATAATCCTCTTTGAAAGAAATCAATCAAAAAATAAATAAAAAAGTGCAAATAGTATTGACATGAGCTTTTGAGCATGATATATTAAAACCAAGTTGATAAACACACTGTAACCAAATTAATGCGAACGGCAATAATTATTACATTAAATAACAGATGACAGGAGAAGAGCAAATGGCGAGAGTCGAACTGAAAAACGTATACAAGATATACGATAACAACGTCACGGCGGTGCATGACTTTAACTTGACGATTGAGGATAAGGAATTCGTGGTGCTCGTCGGCCCGTCCGGCTGCGGAAAGTCCACCACGCTGCGCATGGTCGCCGGATTAGAGGACATTTCCGCGGGAGATGTGTACATCGGCGATACGCTGGTAAATGACCTTCCCCCCAAGATGAGGGATATCGCGATGGTTTTCCAGAACTATGCGCTTTATCCGCATATGACGGTCTATGAAAACATGGCGTTTGCGCTCAAGCTCAGGAAAAAGAGCAAGGATGAGATAAAAGAGCGAGTAATGCGCGCGGCGAAGATTTTGGGCATTGAGGACCTCTTGCAGAGAAAACCCAAGCAGCTTTCCGGCGGTCAGAGACAGCGCGTCGCGATAGGCCGTGCGATAGTCAGACAGCCCAAGGTATTCCTGATGGACGAGCCGCTGTCCAACCTCGACGCGAAGATGAGAAATCAGATGCGTGCGGAGATCATTAAGCTGCATAAGGAGATGGACACGACGTTCATATACGTCACGCACGACCAGACCGAGGCGATGACGTTAGGCACGCGCATAGTGATAATGAAAAAGGGCTTCATTCAGCAGGTGGGTACGCCCAAGGAGATATTTAATCACCCGAATAACCTGTTCGTAGCGGGCTTTATAGGCACGCCGCAGATGAACTTCTTAGACGACGCCGTCCTCAAAAAGGCGGATGGAAAGTATCTGATAAAGATATTCGGAAAGGAATTCGAGCTGCCTGAAAGCCTGCAACAGACGCTTACGCAGATTGACCGTCCCGAGGGCGAGGTGATCGCGGGTATAAGACCGGAGGATGTAGAGGTCTGCGCCGAGGGCGAGGGCGTCACGGCGGATATCGACGTGACCGAGCTCATGGGCTCCGAGGTCTATCTGCACGTGGATGCGCCCAACAACGTGGGCGGCGTCGACAGAGCCGTGCTCAGGGTAAAGGCGCTTTCCCTTGCGCCGGACGCAAAGCGCGTGAGCATAATGCCCGTTTTAAAGAGCATACACCTGTTCGATAAACAGACGGGCGTGCGCCTGGGTGCGGACGCCGAGACGACCCCGCACAGCACTCTCGAAGAGGCTATATATAATCAGTAAACAATGGATTAAAGCGTTAAATACGCTGAATATAAATCAAGGAGGAAAATATATGAAAAATGGTAAAAGACTATTCGCGCTGATCATGGCAGTGCTTATGACGGTAATGGTGCTCACGGCTTGTAAGCCCGCTGACACCCAGCCGACAGATTCACCGTCCGCAGATCCGGGCACGACCACCAACGAACCCTCGGGCGAACCCGCAAAGCCGGAGAAGCTCACGGTTTGGCTCCAGAAGACGTTCTCTGACGACTTCAACAACGCATTCGCGCAGCTCTTCCAGGACTTTGGTAAGGAAAACGGCATTAACATCTCCACGGAGATCGTAGACGCAGCGGCTTTAAGAGACACCAAGCTCCCCGCAGCGTTAGAGGCTAAGAACTATCCGAACATCTCCTACATGGAGCCCGCAAGCCTTATGGCGTATGCGAAGCAGGGCATCCTCTATTCCGCAGAGGACGCATTAGCTGAAATGAAGGAAAACGGCACGGAGATCATGGATAACATCCTTGAGACCGTATACGTTGACGGCAAGCCCTATGCTGTTCCCTTCTCTGCACAGTCCTGGATGCTTTGGTACAGAAAGGACCTGTTAAAGGAAGCCGGCTATGACAAGGCTCCCGAGACGTGGGACGAGCTTTTAGAGATGTCCAAGGCCGTTACCGATGCTTCCAAGGGAATCTACGGCGCAGGCTTTGCGGCGGGCGCATCTGCATCCGACTTCAACAACATGAGCCAGAGCATTCTTTGGAGCTACGGCGGTTCCGTAATGAAGGACGGCAAGCTCAATTTAGACAGCGAAGGCTCCAAGGCAGCTATAAAGAAGCTCATCGAGTTCTTTGACGAGGGTACTGTTGCTCCCGACATGATCTCCGGCGACGATATGGCTAACAACACTGCTATGCTCGCAGGCACCGCTTGCTTCATAGTCAACATCCCCACCATCGCGAGCGCGCTCAAGAACGACGCTCCCGAGATCTGGGAAAACACGGGCGCTGTTCCCATGCCCGCCGGCCCCGAGGGCTCCTTCCCGCTCGCTTGCTCCAACAGCATGAGCATACTCGACTGCGGCGACGACTCTAACTACTGGGCATCCAAGGCTTTAGCATATGCGACTGACAAGAGCCGCCTCGCGAAGGTTCTTGAGACTGTTGCTCCCGCTTACGGCATGGTTTACTCCGATACGCTCGAGATGACCGACTACATGTCCGATCCGATCGTTAAGGCACACATGGAAGCTATCTCCACCGGTAAGTACTACAGCTATCCGGATGCTGAGTTCACGGCTGAGCGCGCAGCGCTGACCGCAAGCTCCACTTACATCAACAACGTAATAGCATACGTAGTTGTCGATGGAATGTCCTTTGACGATGCTTTGGCAAAGGAGATCGATCAGTGCAACCAGGCGCTTGCAAACGTTAAATAAAAAATAAACAAAAGATAAGATGAATGGGGCGGGCTTTACGCTCGCCTCAGACTTCCGAAAAGCCCCGCCCTTCCGTTTTTTTTCGACTCGGCTTGTGCGACGTACACTTAGTACGCCTTACGCGCCTCGCTCAAAAAATAACGAAAAATCAGGACTTTTCGAAAGTCTGCAATTTAGACGGTATTCTATAAAAGTATCGACAACCGCGAAGCGCGGGCAGATAGCCCCGTATGCGCGATATTATGACGGAGGATGCTTGTGAAACTTTTTAATAAAAAGCCGGGCGCGGCTGAAAAAGCATATAAAAAGCGAAGGTTCGATTATTTCCCCTATGCGATAGCCGCGCCTGCGCTGATAATTCTCTTTATAGGGATGCTCTTCCCTATGATATGGTCATTGGTATATAGCTTTACGGATAAGCATGTCGCGACAGAAGCGGTGTTCGTATGGTTCCAAAATTACGAATACATCTTTAATGATCCGACATACTTAAACAGCGTGTGGAACACCGTACTGTTTACGGTGGGCTCGATGGTGGGCAAGGTGTTCTTCGGCGTGATAATAGCTCTTATACTGAACATGAATATTAAATTCAGAAATCTTCTGCGCACATTGTTCCTGTTACCCTGGACATTGCCGAGCGTAGTTGCGATATATACCTGGATGTTCCTGTATACGGGCAACGGCGGCCTTATAAACAGCCTGCTGCTGGAGCTGGGAATAGTAAAAGAGGGCATAGCGTGGCTGAGTGACCCGAACATGGGCATAGTCTCGCTCATGATAGTAAATATCTGGAGGGGAATCCCCTTTATAGCGATAACGGTGCTTTCCGGATTACAGACGATACCGGAGGAGCTCTATGAATCGGCGCAGATAGACGGCGCGAGCACGATAAAGACGTTCACAAAGATAACGCTGCCCCTGATAATGTCCGTCATACTCGTCTCCACGCTCATATCCACGATATGGACTATAAACGACTTTGAAACGGTATACCTGCTGACGGGCGGCGGCCCGGGACAGAGCACCTATACGATACCCATCACGGCGTTCAAGTATGCGTTTGACTCCGCGATAGGCCATATAGGCAGGGCATGCGCCGCGGCGCTTTCCACAGTACCCGTGCTCATAGTGATAATGCTGCCCATATTAAACAACATGCTGGGCGACGAGGAAAAGCTCAAGCGCAAGGCTGAAAAGCAAAGGAAGCGCGAGGCGAGAGCCATGAGAAAGGCGGCATCGTGATGAAGGACACCAACATGCTCATAAGGCGAAATCACAAGAAGTTTAAATGGAGCAGGATACTGCTTTGGCTGCTCATAGCCGTGCTGCTCATATGGTCGCTGTTCCCGATATATTGGATAATAATGACGTCCTTTAAGACGAACGCCGCGACTATCCAGAAGGACCCGACGTGGCTGCCCGATCCGTTCACGCTCGAGCAATATAAGGCGATTTTTGAACGCCCGACGTTCTGGAGCAGCTTGCTAAACAGCTTTTCCACATCGCTGTTCGCGACGCTGATATCCCTCGCGGTCAGCCTGCTGCTGGGATACGCGCTGTGCAGGACGAAAATGAAGGGCAAGCGCACGATACTCCAGTTCGTGCTGCTCACGTACCTCATCCCCATGTTCCTGCTGTTTATCCCGATATACGTGCTCATGAGCCAGATCGGACTGGCGAACAACATCGCGTCACTATATATAATCTATCCGGTGACGTGCATACCCTATGCGACATGGGTGTTCGTGACGTATTTAAAGAGCATACCCTATTCACTCGAGGAGGCGGCCATGATAGACGGCTGCTCGAGAATGGGCATAATTTTGAGGATAATTATTCCTCTCGCGATGCCGGGTATAATGTCTATAGGCATATTCTGCTTTACCCGCGTATGGAATGAGTTCCTGTTGGCGTTCTCACTGCTAACCGACCCTTCGCAGTTCACGCTGATGGTGACCATTAAGGACTACATGGTGGGCGACATGTTCGCTTGGGGCAAGGTCTTTGCGACCTCGGTCTGCGCGAGCCTTCCCGTGTGCGTGCTGTACTTTGTTTCTTCAAAAAAAATAACTACGGGCATGACTCTGGGGTCGGTTAAGGAGTAATGCATAAAGTTCCGCCAGGGGTTTGCCCCTGACGGAACAATAAATAAATGAGGAAGGAATGACGGAAAATGGAAAGATATACGGGAGTTGAGCCTAACGCAAGGGCATATAAAAAGAACGTCAAGGTTCCCGAAAAGGGCATAAAGCTGTTCTTTTTCACGCTGTTTTCGCACTTTAACAAGGTGCTTTTCGCAAATCTCCTGTTCATATTATTCTCCATTCCCGTCGTCACACTGCCCGCCGCGCTCACCGCGCTTTCAAGGGTGTATATAGTCCTGCTGAACGACGGCTACGTCGAGGTGTTTAAGGACTTTTTGAGAGAGTTTAAAGCATCGTTTGTAAACAGCCTGCTTTTGGGGATATGCTATGCGGTAATAGCCGGTCTGGCGCTGGTGTGCGCGAGGGTTTATCCGCAAATGGCGGGCGGCATGGGAACGGCGCTGTTCTGCGTATCATGCGCAGTGATGGTGATAGCGAGCGTGGTATTCTCATATGCGTTCCCCATGAACGCGCAGTTTAAGCTGAAGGTGCGGCATATTTTAAAGAATTCCGTGCTCCTGACGATAGCCTGTCCGGTAAATTCGCTCATAATCGCGGCGATAAACGTGGCGTTTTACCTCATCGCAGTGAACTTCTTTCTTCAGTCGATACCCCTGCTTTTGACGGTGCTCATAAGCATATACGAGCTTGCGGTGTACATCACCGTGAGGGAGCCCTTTAAGCGCTTTCTCATGCGCGCGGGGCAGGATAATAACGCATAACATAACTTGTTTTCATATTCTTCTCAAAGGGATGGACTTCTTCGATATGGAGGAGTCTTTTTCCTATTGCATAAAAGACCGGCCCTGCGATTAAAAAGCGAGCTTGCCGAATAGGCGCGGCGCAGCTTTCACG
>CAKROK010000069.1 GCA_934373295.1 uncultured Christensenellaceae bacterium
CAAGCAGGTCTGTGTGGAGGTTGTCTATTTCAGAATATTTCTTCTTCGCAAGCGCATACAGCAGCAGCAACAGTTGACTGTATAGCAGCTCCCACGCCTTCTTAATGTGCTTATTGCCGCACCTCATCACGATATATGAGTGAAATTTGAGGTCAAGCTTTAACAGGCTCATGTATGTATCCCCGCTCGAGCGCACTATCATCAGCCTGAGTTGGCGCTCCATCTCCTGAGATATGTCCATATTCATGTCTATTATGCGCTCCGCTGCGGCTATCTCGAGCGCACGCCGAAATTCAGATAAGTCATAAAGCTCGCGCTCGTTGAATTTCTTCACATACGCGCTTCTGTTCGCTTTTTTCTCAAGCAAGCCCTCGCTTTCAAGGCGGATAAACGCCTCGCGTATCATAGCCCTGCTCACGAGCAGGTCGTTTGAAAGCTCCGCCTCCTTCATCTTTTCACCGGGGGCAAATTTGCCGCTCAATATACTGTATCTTATCGCGTCAGTCACCTCAAGCGAAAGTGGACGCTTCTCCTCGCGCTCACCATTCATATCATTTCACCTTATCGTCAAGCGTTATCATCACCTTTATCTTTTGGGCATTGTTCATTTTAAGCTCCGCGATATTCTCCGCCGCCTCATCGAGCGTACACCTATGTGTTATGAGCAGCTTGAGTGAGTTAAGTGCGCCCGTGGACATGAGCTTTAACACCTTGTCGAAATATCCGCCCCATCCGCCGCCCGCCGTGCGCAGGGTTATGTTATTAAATATGAAGTCGTTCATATTAACCTCAAAGGGCGAGTCGTAAAAGCCTAAAAGCTCTATAGTGCCGTGCGCCTTTACCGCATTTGCGGCGGCGAAAAACAGCGACTTCGCGCCGGAAAGCTCTATCACGACGTCCGCGCCCCCATTCGTTATCCGTTTAATCTCGGCAGCGGGATCTTCCTCATCGGTATTTACGGTATGCGTCGCGCCCAGCTTTTTGGCGACATCCAGCTTCTGCACCTTGCGTCCCACGGATATTATGGGATATGCGCCGTATGCGCGCGCGAGCGCTATCGCGGCGAGACCTATCGGGCCCGTTCCCATGACAGCCACGCTCATGCCCGGCCGCACGGGGACGTCCTCCATAGCCATTATCGCGTTCGCCGTGGGTTCGACGAGCGCCGCCATGTCGAAATCCACCCCGTCCGGTATCTTCAGAAGATCGCGCGCAGGGAAGGCGAAAAGCTCACTCATCGCGCCCGGATATGCGTCCACAGTGCCCACCGCGCGAACGGCAGTGCATTCGTATTTTCTGCCTGAAACGCATTTTTCACATATCCCGCAGGACACCGCCGTTTCGCCCATGACCCTGTCGCCCGGGGCATATCCCACGACGCCCTCGCCCACGCTCTCAACGACGCCCGACCACTCGTGACCGGGGCGCAGCGGAAAATTCACTCTCTCGCTGAATTCGCCGTTATATATGTTGTTGTCCGTGCCGCATATGCCTATGCGCTTGGGGCGAATTATCACCTCTCCTGCGGCTGGTACGGGCAGCGGCTCTTGCCTCAACAGCACCTCGCCCGGCTTCATTATTCTGACGCTTTTCATAATGCTTATCTCCTTATAACATAGAAAATTCCCGCTTTAATGCCCTCGCGAACGCCTGCCATATCCATTGTGTCAGCTCGCCCTCGGTATACAGGTCAAATGAATGGGACATCCTGGGCAGGCAGTAGAACTCCGCCGGAACGCCCACGCGCATGAGCCGCGCCGCAAACTCCATGCACTCATCTCTCAGCGGGTCAAGCTCGCCCACGCATATCGCCGTGGGGGGCATTCCCGAAAGGTCGCTGCAATACGCGGGCATTGCGTAATACGATGGGTTTCGTCCATCTAGATCGCCCATGTAATCGCGTGCCATGCGGGGAAAATCGAATCCGTGCAGCATGGGAGTGTCGTCCTCCCTGTAAAACTGCATCGCAGAGGGAGAATCCAGCGTGCATTTGAGCACGGGATATGTGAGCAGCAGCGCAGATATCTTGGGGCCGCCCTTGTCCCGCGCATACAGTGCCAAGCCCGCTGCCAGCGTACCGCCCGCGCTGTAGCCGCAAAGGGCTATCCTTTCGCGGTCTATCTTCAGCTCATCCGCATGGTCATATGCGTATATGAGCGCCGCGTAGCAGTCCTCCAGCGATTTGGGAAAGCGTCCCTCCGGCGCAAGGCGGTAGTCCACGCATATCACGCGGCAGCCCACGTTTTCAACGTAGTACGTCACGCGGTTTCTGTCAAAATCCACGCTCCCGCCGGTGTACCCGCCGCCGTGTATCGCTATGAGCAGAGGCACGTTCTCGCCCATCCCTTCCTTTTCAAACAGGTGCAGGGCTATCGTATTCGTGCCGTCCAGGCATTTTATGTCTATTTCGCGTATGGAGACGTCCGCAGGGCGGTCGTATTGCACGAGCTTGTCAACGCCCTCGGTATATTGCGTCCCGTTGCCCTTCATCTCCTCGATCAGCTTATCGTTAAGCTCTTCAAATATTTCGTATCCCGTATGAATCTTCCTTTTCATCAATGCGCTCCCAAATTGTGTCGACAATTTTATTATTGTTTCGTTCTGATATCACTTTAACATCCGCACTTTGCAATGTCAATACGTTTACGCCCCTAAGAAAATGTCGACTTTTTGTGCGATATGCCATCTTTCCGTTTGACGCGTTTATACGTGAAAATATTGACAAACTACACCTTTGCTTCGTTCGTTCATCCCGTATTCCCCCTGATTTTTGTCGACAATTAACGCGCATCCATTTATTGTCGGTCATCGTCTAATTTCCCGCAATATTTGTAATGCCTTTTCAAAAAAAAAAAAAAAAATGCCCTTAAATTACGCATTTTTGTCTTGCACTTATTACACATATACTGTATTATTATATTGATGTGTTTCTTTACAGTTTGCGAATATTATCACAATTACGCGAATTATGGCACGATTTCAATATGAATTATTGAATTATTATAATGATCAACTTAGATCGGAAAGGAAAAAGAATGAAAAACAACTTAGTAAAAAAGCTGGTCTCACTTCTGCTGGCGGCTCTGCTCATAGCGGCGCTCATCCCCGCGTCTCTCATGACGGTCGCATTTGCAGCGGATGAAAGCGAAGAGCTGCTTAAAAACGGCTCTTTTGAGGACGGGCAGGACGGCTGGACGCCCTTCACCGGCGGCTTTTCGCTCGTCGACGATTTCGGCAAGACGGGCACACACTCGGCAAAGGTCACATCCGAGGGCGTTGCCATCGAATTGCACGAGTCGATAACCGTCGAGCCGGACACGTGGTATACGCTGTCCGCGAGCTTCTGGCGCAATAACGACCTGCAGTGGCTATATGTCGACATGGGTGACCTCCCGGGCGAGGTCCAGCTGCGCACGACCGCCGTCAACGAGTGGGAGACGCTCAGCGGAAACTGGTACAGCGGCGAGCGCACCTCCGTCGACATCAGATTAGTCTGCGAGAAGAACTGGTCGACAGGCACCTCCGGCACGGGCGACTACTACATCGACGATCTCTCCTTTAAAAAAATCTCACAGAGTCTGGACGACGTCTCCATAACCAACGGCTCTTTCGAGAACGGCGAGGACGGCTGGGACTGGTTCACCGGATTCAAGATCGCCGAGGGCGAAACCACTGACGGAACGCACCGCCTCGAGTGGGATAAAAAGGAAGCTCTCGCGCTCTCTCAGCACTCCGTCACCGCAGTAAAGCAGAACACGTGGTATGAGCTATCCGCAGATTTCTTCCGAAGCGACGCGGACAGATACCTCTATATCGATATGTCCGATATCACGGGTGAGGCGACCGTCTCCGCGCAGAGCTCCGGAAGGTGGGAGACGCAGACGGTCCTCTGGTACAGCGGCAATACGAGCGCGTTCAACCTCCGTCTTGTCTGCGAGAAAAACTGGGAAACAGGCGCGGAAGGCACTGGCGATTACTACATCGACAACATCAAAATAAAGGAATCCGATACCGTCCCCGAGCTGGTATATAACGGCTCGTTTGAAGACGGCACGGCGAGCTGGAACTATTTCGACGGCCTTAATATAAAGGAAGGCGAGACCACGGACGGCAAGCACCGCCTCGAGTGGAACAAGAGCACCGCCATCGCCACGAGCGTACACGCGACCACGGCTGTTGAAAAGAACACGTATTACATCATCAGCGCAGATTTCTACCGCAGTGATGCGGACAGGTACATGTATGTAGATATGTGCGATATCGAGGGCGAGGCGACGGTCTCTGCCGCAAGCTCGGGCAAGTGGGAGAACCAGCAGGTTCTCTGGTACAGCGGAAACAACACCGCGATAAACCTGCGCGTTGTCTGCGAAAAGAACTGGGCCACAGGCAAGGACGGTACGGGCGACTACTACGTCGACAACATCACGATGTACAAGAGGACTACCGTGACCGCCGCGGAATTTTTAGACGACAAGACCATCGCGGTCACCATCACTCCCCAGGAGAAAAAGACCATTGACGACTTCAAGGTCTCTCTTTCAAAGGAGAACGTCGAGATATCCTCCGTTTCACAGGCTGACGACGGTAGGATGCTCATAACCCTCGCAAGCCCCGCCGTAATGGGCAAGGTCTACACCGTCACGGGCATGGGCCGCCTTGAGGGCTCGGCAAAGGCGAGATACATCTCCGCCGACGCTATCACGCTCACGGGCGCGAAGTTCACGGACGCTTCCCACATAGCGCTCACCAACGACAAGGGCGCGGACATCGCGGCAGGCGACCTCTCTGTTAAAATGTCCGTAAATTACGGCGAATATAAGGTGCTTTCCTCCGATGAATGGACGATAAACGAAAATACCATAGCGCTATCCACCCCCGCCGCACAGGGCAGCGTACTCGTCATCGAGGGCGCGAACAAGGTTTTAGGCAGCGTCAGCGCGGCTTTTGGCACGCCCGAATTCCCGGACGTAATCGCGCACGACTGGAATGGCGTGATTTATACTGGCAGCGTTGAGCATAAGGCGGATATGGCGCTTCTCACAAAGGCGGAGGATTCCTATGAATTCACGTTCTCGGGCACGGGCTTTACTCTGCACGGCCCGTTCGGCGCGGACTACGGCATAGCCGAGGTCATCGTGGACGGCATTTTACAGGGCGAGGCGAACGCAGCGGCTTGCGAGAGCGACGCACTCTATAGCGTAACCGGACTCAAGAACGGCCTGCATCTCGTCACCGTGGTAAAGAGCAGAAAGAGCGACAAGCCCTTCGGCTTTACTAATGCGGACACAGCCAAGGGCGGCGCGGACGTCGCCAATGAGTATTCCGTAAACGGCCAGTGGAGCATCTTAACGGACAGCGCGGACAGCTTCTCCTGGAGCGACGCAGACGGCTTTGACTTTGAAAACGCTCAGCCCATACTCGTTCCCGGCAACATCTGGGAGGCTTATCCGGGGTATCTCGGAACGGTATGGTACGGCAAGACGTTTAACGACTATCTCACCACGGGCGAAAACGAGCGCATATACCTGCGCTTTGAGGCAGTCCAGTACTCCTGCGACGTATATTTAAACGGCGTGAAGCTGGGCAGCAACGAGGGCAGTGAAGTCCCCTTTGAGTTCGACGTAACGGACGTTATAAAGCCCAACGAGGATAACTTCCTCTCCGTGGCTGTTTCAAACGGCAAGGGCATGATACTCGCCTCCACCAACACGCAGACCGGCTCGTTCTGGGATTGCGGCGGAATTTGGCAGGAGGTATCTCTCATAACGCGCCCCGAGGCGTACATCAGCGACGTTTACGCTCAGCCCGACTGGAAAACAGGCGACGTCAAGATAGACGTGACCGTAATAAACGAGAGCGCATCCGCGCAGGACGTCAGCTTGACCGCGCTTATAAATGAAAAGGGCGGCGCGGCTGTTGACAATATCAGCGAAACCGTAACGGCTCAGCCCGGTGAGAACAAGTTCACCTTAAACGGCAAGGTCGAAAACTTCAATCTGTGGGATACCGAGCATCCCAACCTCTATACCGTCAGCGCAAGCGTTTCGGGCGATCTCGGCAAGCACGATTATAAGCCCTTTAACATCGGCTTCCGCCACATAGAGATAAAGGACGGCTACTACTTCTTAAACGGCAAGCGCTTCTTCTTAAAGATGGTGCATCAGAACTCCTATGATCCGCTCATCATCCAGGGCACGCCCAGAGATATGACCTATCACATAAAGGCGCTCGACAACTTAAAGGCGACGGGCTTCAACACGTTCAGAACGATAGGCATGGCGGCGCTCCCCGCGCAGCTCGATTACTGCGACGAAATGGGCCTCATGATATATCAGGAGAGCTCACAGTCCTGGCTGGGTAAGAACGGCTGGATAGACGAGGTCTTTGACAGGCTCATCATAAGAGACCGCAACCATCCCTCCCTCACCATATGGGGACTGTTAAACGAGATACAGTATTACGGCGACAACAGATTAGACATCACCCGCGCATATCTCACAAGGCTGAGAGGTCTTGACATGACGAGGATAGTCATGTGGAACTCGGGCAGCTTTGACTATAACCCGAACTGCGCGCACATGTCCAACTCTTATTCCACGACGTGGGATGTTTGCATGGGCAATGAGACGAACGCGGATGAGAAGATAGAAAATCTCTATGACGGCTCGCTCGAGGACACCACTATAGATTCCTCAAAGAACTACGTGGGCGACCTGCACTTCTATCCCACCTATCCGCTTCAGGACGACGCTATGGAATACCTGCGCACGATTGGCGAGGGCGTAAACCCCGTCGCGATAACGGAATCGGGCACGGGCAGCATGTTCAACCCCTATAACGAGCGCGATAAGACGATCGAAAACGGCGGCGACACCAACAACTTCGGCATGACGCATTGGGTAAGCCCGCTCATCGAGAACTTAGACTACATCTACGCAAAATACACCGGACTCTCCGAGATGTATAAGAATGCGGAGGAGATAATCGAGGCCTCTGACGTAGCCAACAGGCGTCAGCGCCAGATACTCATGAGCTACATCCGCTCTAATCCGCAGGTCGCGGGCTACGGCCTTACCAGCCTTTCGGACGCTCAGGGCTTAGGCGAGGGCGTCATGGACAATTTCCGCGATTGGAAGACGGGCTACGCAGAGATGCTCACCGAGGCATGGGCGCCCCTGCGCTGGTGCATACTCTTCAACAACGACAACTCCAACGTAAAGAAGGGCGAAAAGGCGACGTTTGAGGTCGATATCGCAAACGAGGACATCCTCCCCGCGGGCGAATACTCCGCAGTATTCACCATAAACAACGCGGCGGGCGAGACGGTCTACACGAGTGAAAACGTCAGCTTTACCGTCGAGGCGGGCGAGACCGCACCCTTCTCCTATAAGGTTTGGAAGAGCGAGGTCGATATAACCTTCCCCGCAGGCGAATACACCTTAAACGCGCAGCTGTTAAACGACAGCTACACCCCCGCGAGCGCATCCATGAGCTTCTACGTCACGGATAACTCCAACGTCGTGGACGCGGATTCCAAGAGCGTCACCATCGCGGGCAAGCTCCCCGAATCCTTTATAAACACGTTAAAGCAAAACGGCGTGGAGATAAGGGACTACAACGCATCCGCAAGGATAGACAACGAGGTTATTCTCGTAGCAAGCGGCGTGGCGAACACCGCCGAGTTCTGGCGTTCTCTCTATGAGAAGGTCGCTCAGGGCGCATATGCCGCGATACTCGACGCCGAGCTTTTAGGCTCAAGCTATGAGTGGTTCCCCGGAACGACCAAGCCCTCCACGTTCAACACGGCGTATTTGGGCGGTCTTTACCACAACGAGTGGGTGGCAATGAAGGGTGACGTGCTCATGGACGGTTTACAGACCGGTCTCATGGATCCCTCCTTCTACGGTCAGGACCTCACAAAGAAGTACGCATACATGATGAGCATGCCCGAGCCGGATGAGGTCAACGTGATGTCCATCTATGCGCAGGGTCTGCCTCTCGCGGGATATGCCGCTGACGGCGTGGGCATAGGCACGTATAAGCACCACAACGGCAGCTTCACGCTGAGCTATCTCGACATGGACGGCGCAAGCGAATCCCCCGCTGTTGAAAGGCTGCTGTTAAACATGATAAACTACGGCCACGACCGCGCACAGGCTGTCACGAAGATAGATAAGACAGAATACGCCGCAGAGCTGGATTCCTACGGCTTTGAAAAGGCGCAGTTTGAGGGCTATACGCTCATCAACAACGATGACGATGCGATAGAGTACGACGAGACGAGCAAGGCGGGCGATGGCGGCGCGAGCTACATCATGGGCGATGAGACGCTCATCGGCAAGACCGCACGCTTCACCTTTGAGGGAACGAGCTTCGCAGTGATAAGCGCGAAGAACTCTGACCTCGGCATTGCGGAGGTATACATCGACGATAAGTACGCAGGCGAGATAAACTACTACAGCTCAAAGCTGGTGTTCAGGCAGGTCGTCTTTAAGAGCGATGAGCTTGCACGCGGCACGCACACAGTAGAGATACGCAACACAGGCAGGAAGTACTCCGCCGCTACCGGCACACTCACTCCCCTTGACGCGATATACTACATGCCGCTCCCGCCCAAGGCACAGAGCATAAGCATCACCGCGGACTCCTCCGTCGAGCTGGGCAAGACGCTCAAATTCAGCGCGAGCATCCTCCCCGAGGACGCCGAGCAGGACGTCGTTTGGAGCGTATATCCGTTAACTGGTGAAGGCACCATCGACGAAAACGGCGTATTCACCCCCTCAAAGACGGGCGTCGTGGTTATCGAGGCGCGCGCGAAGTCGGATAAAAACGTATTCGCATACAAGCCGATAATGATCGAAAAGCCCGCGCCGATATCCATAAGCACGTTAAAGGTCAAGTTAGCGGCGACGCTGTACACCTACGACGGCAAGGTGAAGAAGCCCGCTGTCACGGTGACGGACGCCAAGGGCAAGAAGATCACTTCTTCCAACTACACCGTAACCTATGCTTCCGGCAGAAAGCTCCCGGGAACGTACACCGTAAAGGTCACGATGAAGGGCAGCTACACCGGCACAAAGACGCTCACGTTCGCTATCCGCGGCAAGCAGATGAGTGTATCCAAGCTGACAGCGCTCTCCAAGGGCTTCAAGGCGACATGGGCTAAGCAGAGCTACGTAACGGGCTATCAGGTACAGTACTCGACGTCCTCCAAGTTCACGGCTAAGACGACTAAGACTGCGACGATAAGCAAGTACACGACTACCTCTAAGACGGTGACAAAGCTCAAGGCAAAGACAAAGTACTACATAAGAGTAAGAAGCTACAAGACCACCAAGATAAGCGGAAAGAACTATAACGTCTACTCTGCATGGTCTAAGGCGAAGGCGGTTACAACTAAGAAATAAGTAAAAGTCTAAACGACTATATGAAAACTCCCTCTCCATATCGGAGAGGGAGTTTTTTCGATAAGAAGTGTGATAAAAAGAATATGTTGGACTTGCCCTATGAAGAAAAAGCGAGCTTTTAGGCGACATGCGGCGCAGGTTTAAAAACGACCCGGTTGTAAAGTATTAACTACTTTACAACCGGGTCGTTTTTAAACTAAGCCCGCCCGCCTCCGGCGGGCGGGCACTTTCAAGCGCGAAAAAGGCGACGGCC
>CAKROK010000070.1 GCA_934373295.1 uncultured Christensenellaceae bacterium
GCCGATTTGTCGTCACTTTTCAAGCGAGGTGAATGAGGCGTACTCATAGTACGTCGATTGAACCGAGTCGCAACAGGGCTCCAAAAAAAGTGGTAGCGTAAGCGTGCTTTTTTTGGAAAGAGGAGCAGCAGCGTTATTAGACAATGGGGTCGCGTTTGCGCGGCCTCATGTCAATTACGCTTGCTGCGACGATAGGCGGCAGGGCGGTGCATTTTGGAAGCCTGAGGTTGCTTTGCTCCGCAAAGCTCCATTATAATTTCACCTCGTTATGCCCTCCCGCTGACGCCAAAAAGATTCATTTCATACGTTCGCGCGCGGCGCAGCTTTCAAGCATGAAACGGCGGGAGCCGTTTCATGCTTGAAAGCTGCCCGCCCAGCCCGCCCCCGCCGAAGGCGGGGGCGGGCTGGGCGGGCTTAGTTTTTGCGGCATAGCCGCAAAAACCTGCGCCGCGCCTCGTCGGCAACCTCGCTTTATCTTCGCCGCAGCCGCCTTTATTTTAAAGCTCGCCTCTCCCCAAACTTTTTTAAAAACTGTCGGAACTTTTTTACATCCCACTTCGTCTAAAGTATGAATTTCAAAAAAGTGAGGTAACTGAAATGAAAAAAATTATCGCTCTGCTGCTTGCGGGTGCGCTCGTGGTAATGTCCGCGTGCTCCGCCCCTGTGGATGCATCCCAAATCGTGGACGCGAAAGACGACGCGCGCTCCGAACAAGATATCATCAATGATTACAACGCCTGTGCAGAGGACATATCAAAGATAAACGAAAATCTGCGCTCGGTATCCTTTAAAATCATCCAAAATTGTGATCAGGATTCCTATATATTCTCGCCGTACAGCCTGTATACCGTGCTTTGTGCGATTTCAGAGGGCGCGTCGGATAACGTCGAAAAGCAGATATACGACGTGCTTGCGCCGCAGGGAATGACGCGCGAGCGCTTCAGACAGTGCCTGAGGGTCAACTACGAATACCTTATGGCGAGTGACACCGACGTGATAGACATCAACAACCTCGCCGTTTTATCCGATAGGTTTGAATATTCGCGCGACTTTGCCAATATCATGGGCGATTATTATAAAGTGGCGCTCACTCGGGGAGACATAGGCTCGAAAGATACCATGAACCGCATCAACGCATGGGCAAAGGAAAAGACAAACGGCATGATCGACCCGTTTTTGACATCGCCGCTTGAAAATGATGTATCCTTTACGCTGTTAAACAGCCTGTACTTTTCCGGAAGATGGCAGGATTCATTCGACGAATCATCAAATGAAACGGGAACTTTTTACGGGCAGGATAAGGAAATGACTGCGACCTTCATGATGCATACCATGCAGTATTCCTATGCAAAATCCGATGATTATTCCTCCGTCATTTTGCCCTATGAGAGCGGCGCGCAGATGCGCGTATATCTCCCCACAGAGGGAAAGACCACGCAGGATGTCATAAACGCGATATCCAAGGGCGATAATGCGAATTACGGCACCGCACAGGTCAATCTCAAACTGCCCAAGTTTGAGATGCAAAGTGATTTTGAAAATCTGACAGACGCGCTCAAGGGAACAGGGCTTGAGGTGATGTGCGACCCTGATATGTACCCCTTTGATAAGATCGCGCAGGATAATCCGATGTATCTTGCGGCGCTCATTCAAAAGGCGAAAATAGAGGTGAGCGAGGAAGGCACAAAGGCCGCCGCGACGACTATGGCAGTCATGGACGAATGCACGTCTATCTACATTCCGACCAAAACTGTCGATTTTATAGTCGACCATCCGTTCGTATACACCATCGAAAAGGACGGAACTATCCTCTTTTTAGGCGTGATGAACGAGCTGCCCGCCGGAGCTTGATAGAATTTAGCAATTTTTACTTTACTCTTTATAGAATGTGGTGTACAATGTAAATATAGTTGTAATATTATATAGAAAGCAAGGATGGTATCATGAAAAAAATAGTCGCATTGCTGCTCACGGGCGCGCTTTTGCTCATGTCCGCATGTGCATATCCCGCCGCATCCCCCGCCGCGTCGGATGACGCGAAAAAATTGGAGGATAAAGGCGAAACTCATGTAAATGAAGTACTATCCGCGCCCGTTTCGGATTGGAGCGTCGCGGACGGCATAATAGCGTATAAAAAATGCTATGATGATATTACAAAGATAAACGAAAGGCTGCGTTCGGTATGCTTTGAGATAGCGGACGGCATAGACGACGACTCGTTCGTGTATTCCCCCATCAGCGCATATATCGCTTTAAATGCGGTCGCCGAGGGCGCGGACGACTCTCTTTCAGAGCAGATATACTCCGTGCTTGCGCCGGATGGCATGACCATGGAGCGCTTCAGGGAGTGCATAAAGGCAGAGCTTGAAAATCTCACCATACAAAACGGCGAAATGAGCGACAGGCTGGATATCAGCACGATTGCCCTATTATCCGACAAATATAATTATAATGAGGATTATAAGAAGATTCTGGGCGACACCTATGACGCTGCATTAGGCAGAGGAGATTTATCCTCCAACGACATGATGCAGCGCATAAACAGCTGGGCGAGCGAAACTACGGACGGCGTGATAAATCCCCTTTTGAACGACCCGCTCGACGAAACCACCGACTTTGCCGTATTAAACAGCGTATATTTCTTAGGCGAATGGTCGGACAGATTTTACGAGGAAGGCAATGAACAGGGCGCGTTCCACGGTCTAAACGGGGACAGCGAGGTCACGTTTATGCAGAAGTTCGACGCGGAGTCCGCCTATGCGAAATGTGACGATTATGCCTCCCTTGTGCTGCCCTACAAGAGCGGCGCGGTCATGCGCGTATATCTCCCCGAGGAGGGACGAACCGCGCGCGACGTGATGAACATCCTCTCAAAGGGCGACAGCGCCGAATACGGCAAGGCGCTCGTCACAATGAAGCTCCCCAAATTCGAGCTGCAAAATGACCTCGATTTAAAGGATAACCTCACGGGAACGGGGCTGGAGGTGCTTTGCGACACCGCGTCCGGTCCGCTTTCAAAGATAACCCCGGACGGCGATATGTACCTTTCCGCGCTCATACAGAAGGCGTCCATAAAGGTAGACGAAAAGGGTACGGTCGCCGCGGCGACGACGATGGCTACTGCGAACATGTTCGCCGCCGAGCTTGACATGCCTCGCGTTGAGTTCATTGTCGACCGCCCGTTCGTATACACCATTGAAAAGGGCGGAGCCGTGCTCTTCTTGGGTGTAATGAACGACATAGCATAAAAAATTTGTACGAAAAAACGGCCCTTTTTAGGGTCGTTTTAAATTATATTATTCCTGAGATTCTCTTATAACCTTAGGCGGAACCTTTTCGAACAGCGGGCTTACGGACTCCCTCTCGTGGATTCTCAATGTAGCCTCTGCGAAGAGCGGCGCCGCGGAAACGGTTATCATCTTCTTGCTCGCGGTGATGTACGGGTTGTCCACAGTGTCGGTGGATATGAGCATCTCGATGGGCGATTCGTCTATGCGCTTAACGCCCTTTTCACGCAGCATGTTGTGCGCGAGGACCGCGATTATCTTCTTTGCGCCCTTTGATTTGAGCACCTTTGCGATGTCGATGAGCGTACCGCCGGAGATGGTGAAGTCGTCGACTATCATGCAGTTCTTTCCGTCCACATCGCCGATAAGCTCGAGTATCTGCGCGTTTTCGTCGTGTCCCTTTCTCGTCTTATCGCCGATAGCGACGTTAAGACCGAGGTAGTCTGCGAAGTTCCTCGCCTCTTTCGCGAAGCCGGCGTCGGGGGAAACGACGACCATTTCCTCGTCGAAGAAATCCAGCCCCTTGACGTATTCACAGAGCATGGGCATGGAGAACAGGTGATCGGTGGGTATTCTGAAAAAGCCCTGGACCTGCGGGCTGTGGAGATCCATCGTCACGACCCTGTCCGCGCCGCAAAGCTCTATGCAGTCCGCACATACGCGGCCTCTGATGGAAACTCTGGGCTCATCCTTCTTATCGCCCTTTGCATAGCCGAAATACGGGATTATCGCGGTGACGGAGTTCGCCGAAGCACGCTTGAAAGCATCTAACCAGAAGAGGATCTCGACGAGCTCGTTGTTCGGGTCAAGACCGATGGGCTGAACGAGATATACGTCCTTGTTTCTGACTGTTTCCTGAATACGTATAAAGATATTGCCGTCAGAAAAATGGATGACTTCAGCATCGCCCAGCTCCGCGCCGAGGTATTTACACATCCTCTTTGCGAAGGAGACTCCCGTGCTGCCCGCGAATATCTTTATATCGACCTGTTCACTCTGCATTTTAAAAAAACCTCACATAACCGAAATGATAGCAACTATGTATGTTGCACCTTCATTGTAGCACATGAAAAAACGTACTTCAATGCAAATGACGGAATATGTCAAAAATTTGTATCACCGACTTTTTCATATCTAAATCGCCGCGCTTTTCACAGCCTATTGTCGCCGTGCGGCGGGTCACTCCGTGGAAGTCGCTGCCGCATGTCACGTATAGCCCGTGTGATTTTGCGAGGGCGAGATATTGCGATATCTGCTCATCGGTGTGCGTGGGGTAGTATACCTCGATGCCGGAAATCCCCTCTGAGACGAGGCGGTCGACGAGGGCGGGCGTATCGGGGTCGTTCGTTATGCCGGGATGCGCGAATACCGCTATGCCGCCCGCGGTTTTAATAAGGCTTATCGCGCGCTCACTCGTGATGCAGTGTCGCTCGATATATCCGGGACATCCCTTTGATAAAAAGCGCTTGAAGGCGTCTGAAACGTCCTTACAATAGCCCTTTTCCGCAAGCGCTGCGCCGATATGCGGCCGCCCCATTACGCCCTGACCGGCTATCTCGCGCACGCGGTCGACGGTTATGTGATATCCCGCGTCATCCAGCTTTTTTACCATCTTATGCACCCTCAGCTCGCGCGTCGAGGCGAGGTAATCAAGCTCGTTTTTAAACTCCTCGTTATCGATATCGATGCCGTAGCCCAATATGTGCAGCTCGCCGTCGTACTGCGTGGAAAATTCTATCGCAGGGAGCGCGTGCAGACCCAGCTTTTTTGCCTCGTCGATGTAGTCTCTCACGCCGTCCACCGTGTCGTGGTCGGTCAGCGCGCAGTATTCAAGCCCCGCATTCTTACACGCATGAGCCAGCTCGCGCGGGGATAAAGTCCCGTCGGACGCGGTCGAGTGCATGTGCATGTCTATATGAAAATCGCTCATATTTGTTCTCCTAAAAAAGGGGCGCCGTATAAAGCGTCCCTAAAGTTGTTGTTTATTCGTTTTCGCCGTTTGCTTCAGTATCCTCAAGCGAGCTTTCGCAGGTATCCGCGATCTTCACGCCCGTGAGACTGCCCGTCTCAAAGAGGTTTTCGAACTCCTCGCCCGTGATGCTCTCTCTTTCCGCGAGAACGCCCGCGATGAGGTGTATCTTATCCATGTTCTCCGTCAAGACTTTCTCCGCGCGCTCATAGGCGTTGGCGACGATCTTGTGTATCTCGGAATCTATCTTTGCGCCGAGCTGCTCGGAGAAATCCCTCGTGTGGCCGAAATCACGCCCTAAGAATACCTCCTGATCGCCGCCCAGATAGATGGGGCCGATCTCTGAGGACATGCCGTACGTCACGACCATGCTCTTCGCCATCTCCGTCGCGCGCTGAATGTCGTTGGATGCGCCGGTGGAGATATCGCCCAGCACGAGCTGCTCCGCGACTCTGCCGCCTAAGAGCATACATATTTCATCCAGCATCTTTGAGCGGAACATGTGCCTGTCGTCGTTCGCGGGAAGGGTGAGCGTATAGCCCGCCGCCATGCCTCTCGGGACGATGGAGACCTCGTGAACGGGGTCACAGTTGGGCAGCACCTTCGCGATGACCGCGTGGCCGACCTCGTGATAGGCCGTGCAGCGCTTGTCCTTTTCCGTGACGACTCTGCTCTTCTTCTCCGGGCCGGCGACGACACGCTTGATAGCCTCTTCTATCTCGCTCATGCCGATATCCTTGCGGCTGCGTCTTGCGGCGAGGATAGCCGCCTCATTCAGCACGTTTTCAAGATCCGCGCCTATGAAGCCGGGGGTCATCTTCGCTAAAACTGCCAAATCGACCTCGCTGTTAAGCGGCTTGTTTTTGGAATGAACGCGCAGTATGGCCTCTCTGCCCTTGACGTCGGGATAGCTCACGACGACCTGTCTGTCAAAACGACCGGGACGCAGCAGCGCGGGGTCTAATATATCCTGTCTGTTCGTCGCGGCGATGACGATTATGCCGTCGTTCACCTGGAAGCCGTCCATCTCGACCAAGAGCTGATTTAACGTCTGCTCTCTCTCATCGTGACCGCCGCCCAGGCCCGCGCCTCTCTGGCGGCCGACCGCGTCTATCTCATCTATGAAGATTATGCAGGGAGCGTTCTTTTTAGCCGTGTCAAACAGGTCTCTCACCCTTGACGCGCCCACGCCCACGAACATCTCGACGAAATCCGAGCCGCTTATGGAGAAGAAGGGAACGCCTGCTTCACCCGCAACGGCTTTCGCTAAAAGCGTTTTACCGCCGCCGGGAGGGCCGACGAGCAGCACGCCCTTGGGAATCCTCGCGCCCAATACGGCGAACTTTTTAGGCTCCTTTAAGAAATCGACGATCTCTTTAAGCTCCTCTTTTTCCTCATCCGCGCCCGCGACGTCCGCAAAGGTCTTGCGGTTCTTGTCGTTCTGCATACTCATATGCGCTTTAGATTTGCCGAACTTCATCGCGCCGGCGTTTCCGCCGCCCTGCGCCTGACGCATCATCCATACCCAGAACACTATCACAAGCACTATGAGCAGTATGTAGGGCAGGAAGCTCAGCCACATTGACGTCTCCGGCTCGGGGTTATATGTTATATTGATGTCCAGCTGCGTGACGTCCTTTTTGCCCGTAACCTCGAGCAGATCGTTCTGGAACTGATAAATCGAGGGAACGTATACGGTGTAGTCGTACTTATCGGGCATTTCGGACGGCTTATATGCGGAATCCGTCTTTAGTGCGGTGAGCGTATTCGCCGTCACCTGAATCGCGGAGATCTCGTCATCCTTGACCATCTCCATGAACTCAGAATAGCCCTTTTTCGCGTCCTTATCGGTCTTTGCGGGCGTGCCCACGAGCTTCACGAGCAGAACTATCGCGATAATGAGGACGATGTATAAAAGCGGTCCTCTGAAAATCTTCTTATCCTTCAAATCCTATCCTCCTTAGGCATGCTCAGGAATAAATCTCCGGTTTGAGCGTGCCGATGAAATTCAAATTTCTGTAAATGCCATCGTAGTCGAGGCCGTATCCAACGAGGAACTCATCGGGGACGACAAATCCGACGTAATCGGCATCAATATCGACCTCTCTGCGAGAGGGCTTATCGAGCAGGCAGCAGGTCTTTATGGACGATGCGCCGCGTTTGGCGAGCGTGTTCGTGAGCTTATAGAGCGTGTTGCCGCTGTCGATTATATCCTCGACGATCATGACGTCCTTACCGGTGATGTCCTCCTCGAGGTCATAGAGTATGCGCACGTTTCCGGAGCTTTCCGTACCGCCGCCGTAGCTCGAAATCCTCATGAAATTCATGGTGAGCGGCATGTCAAGCTCGCATATCAGATTGATATAGAACATGGACGCGCCGTTTAATATACACACGAACAGGGGGCATTTGCCCTCATAATCCTCGGTTATCTGCGCGGCAAGCTCCTTGATCCTCGCCTTGATCTGATCCTCTGTGAGCAGTACCTTTTCAATATCCTTCCCCAAAATGCCGTTAAGCTCTTTCACGCTATTGTTCCTCCGCTTCATTTATAAATTTTATCCTCAATTTACAGGGCGTATCGTTATCCACCCTCAACTTGTCAGAAATCGCATATCCCACGACCCACAATATCTCGCCGTCCTTCGCAATAAGGGGCAAATCGTCTCTCTCATCCCGCGGGACTTTGGCGTCTATAAGAAAGTCCTTGAGTTTTTTTTCACCGCCGCCGAACGGCTTAAACCTGTCGCCCGCGCGGCGCGTCCTTATGACGGCGCCCGTGAGCATATCCGCATTTACCGTCTGAACGAGCGACTTCGGCGAGGTAAAAGCAGCGTCCTCACAGGGAGAACATTCCAGCCTGCCGCACCATATATCAGTCGCCCCGTCGATATTCAGCGGAACAGGACCGTATTTTTTTATTATACCTTTTTTGGCGGATATTTTCAAACTGTTATATGAAACTTGTGCAAAAAATCTTTCGCCCAGCTCATAGCGTTTTCCCGTACCCGCAGAGCACAGCGCGTATATCGCCTCGATGTGCGCAAGCTCGACGTCCTTTATCGACCCGACGGACGCAAGCGCGATGCGCAAAACGCGCCGCGCGACCGCCTTGTTGAGCGATAACAGCGCGGGAATGTCGACATATACGCAGTCATTCTCACGGCGGGATATCCGCGCAAGCTCGGCGCTCGCAATCTCGTTTAATGCGGCGTCCTCCTCGCCGATAAGCCCGGATGCGCGCACGATGGACTCACAGCTCCTGGGATTTATCTTACAAAGCGCGGGCATTATCACGTTTCGAATGTAGTTTCGCGAATAGTCCGTGTCTGCATTTGTGGAATCCGTCGCGTAAGCTATGCCCTCATCTTTCAAAAACGCCTCGATATCGCCGCGCGTCGCGAACAGCAGCGGACGGACGATATTCGGCTCGCGCTTGGGCTTCATGGAGGATAGTCCGGTTAGCCCGCTCCCGCGCAGGAGGTTAAAGACGAACGTCTCTGCGGCGTCCTCGATATGGTGCGCCACGGCGATGTATTTAAGACCGTGCGTCTTTGACGCCTCTTCAAAGAACTCATATCGTAGTCTGCGCGCAGCGCTCTCTTCACTTTCGCCTGAAAGCATATTTTGGGGGACGAACACGCGCTTTTTAAGCAGAGGCACGCCGATTTTTTCACACAGTCGCTCGACAAGGCGCATATCGCAAAGAGACTCCTCACCACGAATGCCATGCTCCACATGCAGCGCGGTGACGTTATAACCCGCCTTTTTCAGGCACAACAACATCGCGACGGAATCCGCTCCGCCCGATACCGCCGCACCTATAGTGTCGTCATATGTAAAAAGCTCTTGTTCCGAGATGTACTCGGTCATTTTTTCAGTAAGCATTGTGGTATTATTCCGCATATCCCGAATGATAATCGACAACTTTGCAAATTTGGTTTGTTAAGATGATAACAGTTTATTATGACAATACTGTGAACTTGTCTGGACGTGCGGGGGATTATAAGGTTGCTTTGCTTCGCAAAGCTTCAAATTAAACGCAAATCTTTCGCCTTGCCCCTCGATTAAAAAGCGAGCTTGCCGACGAGGCGCGGCGCAGGTTTTTGCGGCCTTCGGCCGCAAAAACTAAGCCCACAAACTAATGCATACGGTCTGTAAAATTATCGCGCAG
>CAKROK010000071.1 GCA_934373295.1 uncultured Christensenellaceae bacterium
GGGGCTACGGGCGGGCTTAGTTTTTGCGGCCGAAGGCCGCAAAAACCTGCGCCGCGCCTCGTCGGCAAGCTCGCTTTTTAATTGTAGGGGCAAGGCGAAAGACTTGCGTATGATTCATCTTTTTTGGGATATAACAGGAGCGGCAGCGCTATTAGTCTTTGCAGTCGCGTTTACGCGGCTGCATGACTATGGCGCTTGCTGTGACGCCGCGATTCCTTATTAAACCTCCATCTCTCCTTCACAAACAAAAAATCAGCGGGGAAGTCATACGTTCTTCTCCCGCTGATTTGCGTCATCTGAGTTCACTTAGCGCCTTTTTGACCTCGTGCGCCGTGTTAAGGCGCAGGACGTCCTTTGCGAGGGACTGTGCCTGCGCGATATCTATTCTGCTTATGCTCCTTCTCATGCGAAGGATGGCGCTCGGGCTGACGGAAAGCTCGTCTATCTCAAATGCCGCCCACATGGGCAGAAGCAGCTCGTCGCTCGCGGCCTCTCCGCATATCCCCACGGGGATACCCTGCTCATGGGCGCATCTGACCGTCCGCTTTATCGCGCGCAGTACCGCCGGATGCGCCGCGCTGTATAGATGCGCCGTGTTCGCGTTTCCCCTGTCCGCCGCGGTGATGTATTGCGTCAGGTCGTTAGTACCTATGCTGAAAAAATCTGCGTGCTTGGCGAGTATGTCCGCCGTCAGCGCCGCAGCGGGCGTCTCTATCATCACGCCCACGCGCATTTTATCGTCAAACAGCTCCCCGCGCCTTTCGAGCTGTCTTTTTGCATCCGCTAAAAGCTCCTGCGCTCTTTTTAGCTCGTCTATGCTCGTGATAAGCGGGAGCATTATGCTTATGTCCCCGTACACGCCCGCGCGCAAAAGCGCCCTTAGCTGGGTCAAAAACAGTTCCTCATTTTTAAGGCAATAGCGTATCGCCCTGAAGCCCAAAAACGGGTTTTCCTCGTCGGGTATGTCGAGATACGGCGCATTTTTGTCGCCGCCTATGTCCAGCGTGCGTATTATCACCGGACGGTTTTTCATGGTCGCCGCCGTGCGCCGATATGCCTCTGACTGCTCATCCTCCGACGGCGCCTGCTCCCTGTTTAAAAACAGAAACTCCGTCCTGAACAACCCGATGCCCTCCGCGTCCTGCTTACACGCGAGGTTGGCGTCCTGCGGGCCTGCGATATTCGCGTAAAGCTCTATGCGCCGCCCGTCCGATGTGCGCGTGAGCTTTCCTATATATTTATCGAGCGATGTGCGCTCCTCAACGGCCTGTCTGTTTTTTATGGCATATCTTCGCGCCTGCTCCTGCGAGGGGTCGATCACTACCTCGCCCGTACCGCCGTCCACGATGACCGTTTGCCCGTTCTTTATCCTTAAAAGCGCGTCCTTTACCCCCAACACCGTGGGTATGCCCATTGCGCGCGCGATTATCGCGCTGTGAGACGTCTCCCCGCCCCTTTGAGCGACTATCGCGGCGATGTTCTCGGGAACGATCTGCGCCGCCATGGCGGCGGTAAACTCGTCGCATACTATGACCGTGCCCTTCGCCGCGACGGATAAATCCGCATTTTTTTGTCCGCTCATGATGTTTATCAGCTCTTTTTCGATGTGCGATATATCGTCGGCGCGCCCGCGCGTCAGCTCGTCCGGCGAGCTCAATAACAGCTCCGACAGCTGTGCGCATACCTGAAAAACGGCGTCCCGCGCGCTCAAGCCGCCGTCTATGCGTGCGTATATCCCGTCCGTAAAATACGGATCGTTTACCATATCGATATGCCCAAGGGGGATGCGCGCCTCATTTTTGCCCGCGGTCAGCTGCAGCTTTTTTGATATCCCGCGCGAGCTTTGGCAAAAGCGCTCTTTGGCCATATCAAACCTGCGCCTTTCCTCCTGCGGCGATAATTTGTTCGACATGTCGAGCTTTTTTTCGTTTGTATCTGCCTCGTCCGTCAAAAGCGCACTGCCCATGCCGCAGCCCGCGCACACGCCCCTGCCCTTTAACATGTCATTCACCTAACCCGCCGCTTATCAGGCGCAGAGTCTCCTCCAGCGCCTCGTTTTCATCCTCGCCCGAGCATGTGACCTCCAACACGCTGCCCTTGCGTATGCCCGCCGCGAGTATGTTCATAATGCTCTTTGCGTTTATCTCCCTTTGCTCATAATTTATCATTATATTGCTCTTAAAGCGCGATAAACCGCTTACGAGCAGGCTCGCGGGGCGCATATGCAGCCCCTGCGCGCTCGTCACCGTCACCTTGCCTGAAACCATCTATTACCCCTCCTGTCAAGTCGTCGCTTTTCTCTTTAACAACCCGAGCATGAGCATACCCACTATCGAGCCCGCCGCGAGCGCCGCTAAGTATAACGGCCAGTTGCCAACCACGGCAAAGACGAAAATTCCGCCGTGCGGCGCCATCAAACTACAGTTGAACAACATGGAAAGCCCGCCCGCTACCGCCGAGCCTATCATGCAGGAGGGTATCACCCTAAGCGGATCAGCCGCGGCATAGGGGATAGCGCCCTCGGTTATGAACGAAAGGCCCATTATGTAGTTAACGGGGCCGTTTTTGCGCTCCTGCTCTGTCCACCTGTTTTTAAACACGGATGTCGCAAGCGCGATGGCTATGGGCGGGACCATTCCGCCTATCATAACCGCCGCCATTATGTCATAATTGCCGTTCGCTATAGACGCCGTGCCGAAAACATACGCCGCCTTGTTGAACGGGCCGCCCATGTCTATCGCCATCATCGCGCCCAGCACGCATCCGAGGGCTATCCTGCTTCCCTCGTTCATGGACTTTAAAAGGTTGATTATGCCCGTGTTTATCGCGCCCATGAGCGGATTGACCGCGCACATTATCACTGCGATAAGCCCCAGCCCGACGAGCGGATAGATGAGCACGGGCTTTATTCCCTCAAGAGAATCGGGCAGATGGTCACAGAGCTTTCTTAACCCCAGCATGAGATATCCGCCGACAAAGCCCGCGAACAATGCGCCCAAAAATCCGGAGGGTATATCCCCCGTCAGCGCGGCGAAGGTCGAGCCCGTCGTCGCCAAAAACGCTCCCACAAAGCCCACCAGCAGACCGGGTCTATCCGCGATGCTCATGGCGATATATCCGCCCAAAATAGGTATCATGAAGTTAAACGCATATCCGCCGATGGTCTTAAAAAACGCCGCGGCGGGCATGTGCGTGCCAAAGGCGTCGTCCTGCGGCGCGCCCGCAAGCGTATCGATGAGAAACGCTATCGCGATAAATATTCCGCCCGCGATTACAAAGGGCAGCATATGTGAAACGCCGTTCATGAGGTGCTTATAGACCGTCCTGAAGAAGCCGTCGTTTGCGCCGCTTTTTTTAGACGAGCGCTCGCCCGTATATCGGTAGACCTCCGCTTCGCCCGAGGTTATCCTTTTGATAAGCTCCTCGGGGTGGTTTATGCCCTCTGAGACGCTTACGCTCAACAGCGGCTTGCCGTCAAAGCGCTCCATATCGACCGCCCTGTCCGCGGCGATTATTATGCCCTCCGCCGCGTCAATTTCCTCTTTCGTGAGCACGTTTTTCGCGCCGCCTGAGCCGTTAGTCTCCGCCTTGAGGGGTATGCCCAGCCGCTCACCCGCGTTTTGAAGCGCCTCCGCTGCCATATACGTATGCGCAATGCCCGTGGGGCAGGACGTCACTGCGAGTATCCTATATCCTTTCCCGCTCGGCTTTTCACTGCTTGTTTCCAATTTACTTTCCGCTGCGTCTATCGCGCCTATGAACTCCTGAACGCTCTTGGCATTTATGAGCTTATTTTTTAAATTTTCATCCATGAGCAGCGTCATTAGGCGGGATAATACCTCGAGATGCGTGTCCGCTCCTTCCTCCGGCGCGGCTATCATGAAGAACAGCCGAGATGGCTGAGCGTCAGCAGCGCCGTAATCCACGCCCTTTTTAACGGTCATTGCGCTCAACATGGGCGTTTTTACCGCCGCGCTCTTCGCATGGGGGATGGCTATACCGCCGCCCACCGCCGTGGTGGAGAGCTTCTCGCGCTCAAGGATGTCCTTTTTAAAGCGCGACGCATCGGTGAGGCTGCCCGCCGCCGTTTGCAGCCGTATGAGCCGCTCGATCGCCTCGTCCTTTGACGAGACCTCCGCGCCCAACTGCACCCCGTTTTTCCTGATAAGATCAACTATACGCATAAAAACCTTCCTTTTGAAATATACTCCGCATTTCACAAATTCTCTCTGCACATTATTTTTTCGCCGATCAAACCATACTATTCAAAACCTATGCTGCAAAAATTTTCTAAAAAAACACGGCGGTTATGAGCAGCCTTTGAGGAAAATCAAACGCATTGCATCAAGCGTTCGGCGCCAACCCTCTCTTCGAAGATAAAGCGAGCTTGCCGAATAGGCGCGGCGCAGGTTTTATCGCGGCCTCCGGCCGCGCTAAAACTAAGCCCGCCCGCCGGCGGCGGGCGGGCACTTTCAAGCATGAAACGGCGGGAGCCGTTTCATGCGTGAAAGCTGCGCCGCGCGAAAACGTATGAGTTGAAGCTTTTTGGCGTCAGCGCACAAACACACCAGCTCAAAACTCAAACTATTTACACAAACTAAAGCATACGGTCTGTAAAATTATCGCGGAGCATAATTTTAAGACCGTCACCGTCGGAAAACATAGTATAGTCAAAAACTAAGTTAAGCATTTATACCGATATATCAGCTTGAACGAATTGCGGGGAAGGATGTTCGGAGGCGCAGCCCCCTTCAGGCTTCCAAAATGCACTGTCCTGCCGCCCCTTTCCTGCGACTCACCTCAATCGACGTACTAAAGTACGCCTCATTCGGCTCGCTTGAAAAGTGACGACAAACAGGCACATTTTGATTGCCTGTTCATGGGAAAGTTAAGAAAACCACGGTTTTCAGAAAAAATAGCAGAGCAGACTTCTAAATCTGAATAATGTCATATGCTCAAACTGTTGATTTGCACATTATTTTGGAGCTTTGCGAAGCAAAGCAGCCTAACTATTTATTCTCTCCCATAAGATTGACAAGAACGCGAGTACTGTGCTACAATCTAATTTAGAAAACTACCGATAAAGGAGACTATAAAATGAAGAGAATAAAGACACTTGCATCCAGAGATTTAAAGAAGAGCTTAAACAACGGCGGCTGCGGCGAATGCCAGACGTCCTGCCAGTCTGCATGCAAGACCTCCTGCGGCGTTGCTAATCAGCAGTGCGAAAAGGCGGGCAAATAATAACCCGTCCCGCGCAAAGCTCCGCCGGAATACGGCGAAACGCAAAGAACCCCAAGTTGTCCGTTTCTTTAGACAGCGCGGGGCTTTTTTGGTAATAGCGCATATTACTACATTTTTTTACGGGAGAATTGACCAATAGATGATACATGCATATAAGCTTTACGGCAAAAACATAGTGATCGACGTATATTCGGGCAGCGTACACGTCGTGGACGACGTCGCGTTTGAGGCGATCAAGCTGCGCGAAAATGCGGACAGAAAGGAGGCTTCTGCGGCGCTTAAGGAGAAATTCACCGAGCTGACAGACGCCGACATCGACGATCTGATGGACGATATTGACGAGCTGGCACGAGATGGCAAGCTGTACGCCCGTGATATGTTCGAGGGGATGGCGTTTGACCTGAAGGCGCGCCATACCGAGGTCAAGGCGCTATGTCTGCACGTCGCGCACACCTGCAATTTAAGCTGTGAATACTGCTTTGCGGCGCAGGGCAGGTTTAAGGGAGAGGCCGCACTCATGAGCCTTGACGTAGGAAAGCGCGCGATAGATTTCCTCATAGAAAATTCCGGAAACAGGCGCAATTTAGAGGTCGACTTTTTCGGCGGCGAGCCTCTCATGAACTTTGAGGTCGTAAAGGGCATCGTGAAATATGCGCGCAGCATAGAAAAGGAGCATAACAAGAACTTCCGCTTTACGCTCACCACAAACGGCGTGAACATCGATCAGGAGGTCATAGACTTCGCAAACGAGCAATGCCACAACGTCGTCCTATCCCTCGACGGCCGAAAGGAGACGAACGACCGCTTCCGCGTGACCCCGTCCGGAAAGGGCAGCTATGACACCATCGTCCCCAAGTTTAAACAGCTTGTCGACGCGCGCGGAGACCGCGGCTACTATATGCGCGGAACTTTTACGCACTATAACCCCGATTTCGTAAACGACGTCATGCACATGTACGAACTCGGCTTCACTGAGCTTTCCATGGAGCCCGTGGTCTGCGCGCCCGGCGATAAATGCGCGCTCACCAAGGATGACATATACGTCGTTTTAAAGGAATACGAGCGCTTAGGCGAGATAATGATGACCGAAAAGAAAAAGGGCAAGGGCTTCACGTTCTATCACTACATGATCGACCTCAGCCACGGGCCGTGCATATATAAGCGCATTTCCGGCTGCGGCGCGGGTACGGAGTATTTCGCCGTCACGCCCACGGGCGAGCTATATCCCTGTCACCAGTTTGTATCCGATAAGAGCTTTAAAATGGGCGATATCTGGAACGGCATTGACAATCTCAAACGCCTCGACGAGTTCAAGCTGACCAACGTCTATGCGCGAAAGGAATGTGCAGACTGCTGGGCGAAGCTGTACTGCTCGGGCGGGTGCGCGGCGAACGCATATCACGCGACGGGCAGCATCCACGGCGTATACGAGCAGGGCTGTGAGCTATTCAAAAAGCGCATAGAGTGCGCGATCGCCATGCAGGCGGCGATGGAGGAGGAATAATAAGGGAGCTTTTTAAGACACTGAAGATATAGGGAACTTTTCTATGCTATTACTCCATAGGAAGTTCCCTATTTTTATCTTTCTTATCCCCTCCGAACATAAAGCGAGCTTTTAGGTGACGTGCGGCGCAGGTTTAAAAACGACCCCATGGGGTCGTTTTTAAACTAAGCCCGCCCGCCGGAGGCGGACGGGCACTTTCCGCCGCCGGAGGCGGCTGAAAGCTGCGCCGCGCATGTACGTGTGAGGTGAAGCTTTTTTACGTTAGCGCTTAAACGCAGCAGCTCTACATCCAAAATTTTCCCACAAACTAAGGCATACGGTCTGTAAAATCGCTTGCGATTTTAAGACCGTCACCGTCGTGAAACAAAGTATAGCTAAAAACCAAGTTATGCACTTATACCGGCATTTTGACCTAAACGAATTAGCGGAGAAGGATGAGGATGTCGCAGACCTCCTTATGGGAAAGTTAAGAAAACCACGGTTTTCAGGAAAAATTGCAAGGTGAACTCATGAATCTGAATAATGTCTTTAAAAACCTGCTTTTGACTTGAACTCTATAATGGAGCTTTGCGGAGCAAAGCAACCTAATTATTCAATCTACATGGCTGCTCGCACCTTTGAAATCAAGCTCAACCTCCATCACTTCAAAAAAACATATCCTCACATAAAAAACACCCGCCTTCGTTCGAAAGCGGATGTATTCTTTAAAAAAATATTAGTCTACAACGTAGGGCAGGAGAGCCATAACTCTTGCGCGCTTGATAGCGACGGCAAGCTCTCTCTGATGCTTCGCGCAGCAGCCAGTGCCTCTGCGGGGAGCGATCTTGCCGCGCTCGGTGATGTACTTCCTGAGCTTAGCGGCATCCTTGTAATCTATACCGGTAGACTTCTCGGCGCAGAATGCGCAGACCTTCTTCTTGGGTCTTCTCATTCTGGGTCTTTTGTTCATTCTATCTTCCATGACTTTACTCCTTTCGTGATGATATCACCGGGTCTGTTAGAACGGCAGATCCTCATCCTCCATGAGCACATCGCCCATCGAGCCCATCTCCTGGGCAAAGGCGTCGCTCGGCGCGGGCGCGTTGTTTCTGGGCGCCGCAGATGCGGAATATCCGCCATTTGATGAGGAGGAAGCCCCGCCCGGCTTTGAGAGGAATTCAACCTCATCAGCGGCAACTTCCGTGACGTACCTTCTTACGCCGTTCTTGTCCTCATAGCTTCTCGTCTGGAGCTCACCGATAACGGAGACCTGCTGTCCCTTTACAAGGTATTTGCCGCAGTTATCCGCAAGGCCTCTCCATGTGACGATAGTGAAAAAGTCGGAGACCTCTCTATTAAAGCGTCTGTTGACGCCGATCCTGAATGTTGTTACGGAAACGCCGTTCGGCGTAGTCTTTGCCTCAGGGGCGTCGACCAATCTTCCGATCAAAAATACCTTGTTCATAGCGTGCTTCCTTTCATAAAAGCTATGCTGTCAATCGCTCAATACTTACGCCTCTTTTACAAGGGTCATAGAGCGCATGACGTTTTCGTTTATTCTCATAAGTCTGTCAAGCTCTGCGGGAAAATCGCTGTTGGCCTTGAAGTTCATGAGAACATAGTAACCCTCGGTGATATAGTCGATGGCATAAGCGAGCTTTCTAGCGCCCCACTCGTCCACGTTTTCAACCTCACCGCCGTTATTTGCGACAAGATCAGAAAACTTCTGAATGAGAGCAGCTCTCGCCTCTTCTTCCATATCGGGCTTTACGATGTAAAGTGTCTCATAGCTGTTCATTTAACGCACCTCCTTTGGTCTTATTCGGCACCGAAAAAAGCTCCTCGGTGCAAGAAGCTTTAATATTATACCATTATTAAAAATGAAATGCAAGTGCTGATTGCGCAAAAATCGCATCATGTCGGCGATTTTGGCCTTATTCTGCAATTTTCATTAAATGTCAGTGTTTTTTAGTGCGGAGGGAGAGAGGTTTGTGCCTTTAATTTTAAAAAAAGAAAACAGCCTCGTAAATTGAATAATAAGGTTGCTTCGCTTCGCAAAGCTCCGTTTTAGAAACTTGTTCAAGTCAATAGTAAGCTTTTAATAAGATTATTCAGATTTAGAAGTCTACTTTGCTATTTTTTCCTGAAAACCGTGGTTTTCTTAACTTTCCCATAAGGAGGTCTGCGACCTCCTCATCCTTCTCCGCTAATATGTTCAAGTTGATACGTCAGCATAAGTGCATAACTTAGTTTTCAGCTATACTTTGTTTCCCGACGGTGACGGTCTTAAAATCGCGAGCGATTTTACAGACCGCATACATTACTTAGTGTAAATAGTTATGTTTGAGATTCCCGCTCGATTATAGAAATGTTGGCATAACTTCGATAAGCTGTTATTGGCTTTTCTTTCGCGCAGCTTGTGACGGTCTTAAAATTATGCTTCGCGATAATTTTACAGACCGTATGCTTTAGTTTGCGGAAATAGTTTGGATATTGAGCTGTTGTGTTTGTGCGCTAACGCAAAAAAGCTTCATCTCACACGTCCGTCTGCGGCGCAGGTTTTTGCGCGGCTTTGCCGCGCAAAAACTAAGCTCGCGTACGCG
>CAKROK010000072.1 GCA_934373295.1 uncultured Christensenellaceae bacterium
GCAGGGGGCAGAACGGGCGGGCGACTTTCAAACGCGAAACGGCTCCCGCCGTTTCGCGTTTGAAAGCTGCGCCGCGCGCGAACGAGTGAAATGACGCTTTTTCAGGTCAGCGGGACGGCGTGTCGACGTGGGTTTATAATGGAGCTTTGCGTCAGCAAAGCAACCTATTATTTCAATTTACGTGTATATTCCCTCTTTTAAATTCAAGCGCTCAAACCATCCCCCTCCTCTATTTTGGCATAAGTCTCGCATCTTTCGCCATATTTTTCCCTATAATATTTACTTTGCCCGCCTCAAGTGTTAAAATAATAACATTATAGGTATGAAACGGAGCGATGTTCATGATATATTTTGATAACGCCGCCACGACAAGACCAATAGACGGCCTTGCGAAGCTGGCGGAGAGCTATGCCGCGTCCGAGTGGTTTAACCCGTCGGCGATGTATCCCGAGGCGGTGGAGCAGGAGGTTCGATTAAATAAGTGCCGCAAGATACTCTGCGCGCCCATCAATGCGGACCCCGCGCATGTGATATTCAACTCATGCGGGACAGAGGGCGCGAATACCGTGATTTTCCGCGGCTATCGCGCACAGGGCGCAAAAAAGCTGCACTTTATAACATCTGCATATGAGCATCCCTGCGTATATAACAGTTTTAAAAAGTTAGAGGAGGAGGGCCACGCCCTTGATATTGTCTCCCCCCGCGCGGATGGGCATATCCATGCGGAGGACGTCGCGTCTCTCGTGCGTGAGGACTCTGCGCTTGTGAGCATAATGCACGTGAATAACGAGACGGGCGCGGTAAACGACGTCGCGTCCATAGCCGCTGCGGTCAAAGCGAAAAACCCCGAGACGCTCTTTCATTCGGACGGAGTTCAGGGATATATGAAGTGCCCGCTGGATTTCGGCTCATCACAAATCGACTACTACACCGTGAGCGCGCATAAGCTGCACGCGCTTAAAGGCACGGGCGCGCTGTTCTATAAAAAGGGCTGCCCCATAAAGCCGTATATTATAGGCGGCGGACAGGAGGGCGCGCTGCGCTCGGGTACGGAAAACACGTTCGGAATATACGTCTTTGCCGCGGCGATAGAGCAATATGCCGCGCACAGGGATGAATATATCGAAAAGATGTTCGCATTAAGGCGGCGCTTTTACGACGGTTTTTCACGAATACCCAACGTTATCGACCTCTGCCCGAAAGAGGACTATGCCCCTCATCTCGTGAACGTCGCGATAGAGGGAATGCGCGGAGAAGTTCTTTTACACCTTTTGGAAAAGCAGGGAATCGCCATAAGCACGGGCTCGGCATGTTCTTCTAAAAAGAAGAAGCAGTCGCGCATACACGCGCACCTAAAGCTCCCGCTCGAGGTCGAGGAGGGCATCATCCGCATAAGCCTCTGCGCGAATAACACGCCAGAAGAGGTCGATACAACGCTTGAAGCGATCGAATCGGCGCTTAACAAATACAGAAGATTTATAAGGAGATAAAAATGACCAAGGTCGTACTTTTAAGATATTGTGAGATACATCTAAAGGGACAAAACCGCCCGTACTTTGAGCGGCTGCTCGTCTCGGCGGTAAAGGGCGCGCTTAAAAAGTTCCCCAACGCGAAGGTCGAGCGCGCGGAGGGCAGATATTTCGTAAAAGGGCTTTCGGACGACGAATTCCCCGCAGCGATGAGCGCGCTGGAAAAGGTTTTCGGCGTACATTCACTAAGCCCCGCAGTCGAGCTTGAAAAGAAAGAGGATGTGATAGCCGCCGCCGCGATAGACGAGGTCAACGCATATCTTAAAAAATACAACAAGGCGCACGCGACCTTCAAGGTGGAATGCAAGCGCGCGGACAAGCGCTTTCCCTATAACTCCATGCAGTTCGCGGCCAAGCTGGGCGGCGATATATTGGACGCGTTCGATAACGTGAGCGTAGATGTACATCACCCCGACTTTAAGGTATATGTCGAGATAAGGGAGAACGCCTATGTATATGCGGACATCATCCCCGGTCAAGGCGGTATGCCATTAGGCTCAAACGGCAAGGCGCACCTGCTCCTATCCGGCGGAATAGACAGCCCCGTCGCGGGATACATGGTCGCAAAGAGGGGCGTACGCATAGAGGCCGTGCATTACGAGAGCTTCCCGTATACCTCCGAGCGCGCAAAGGAGAAGGTCATAAGCCTCGCGCGCATTCTCACGCAGTATACAGGCCCCATCAAGCTGCATATAGTCAACTTTACGGACATACAGATGGCGATTTATGAAAAGTGTCCGGAGGAGATGCTCACGGTTATAATGCGCCGCTTTATGATGCGCATAGCTGAGCGCATAGCGCAGCAAAACGGCGGACAGGCGCTCATAACGGGCGAGAGCATAGGCCAGGTCGCGAGCCAGACCATAGAGAGCTTAAACGTGACGAACAGCTCTGTAGACATGCCCGTGTTCCGTCCGCTCATCGGCATGGATAAGATTGAAATAATGGACAGGGCGGAAAAGTTAGGGACATATGAGACGTCCATACTGCCCTATGAGGATTGCTGCACGGTATTCGTGCCCAAGCACCCCACCACGCGCCCCAAGCTCGCCGCGATAGAGGAGGCGGAGACCGTCCTCCCCGTGGAGGAGATGATCGCGGACGCGCTCAATAAGACGGAGGTAATTATCGTCCGCCAAGACGATTGATGAAATAAACGGTATTACGCTTATAAGAGGAGTATAAAAATGAGCAATACGCAAAAAAAAGGTATTAAATACTGGCTGGACAGGTATTTCGTAAAGGCGATGAGCGCGATGGCGCTGGGGCTTTTTTCCTCACTCATCATCGGTCTCATCATTTCGCAGATAGGCAAGCTCACCGGGCTTGAATTTTTGACGCAGATATCTGAAGTCCTCTCCGCAAGCTCGCCCGTAGTGGGCGCGGCTATCGGCGTGGCTATCGCCTGGGGCTTAAAGGAAAAGCCGCTCGTCGTGTTCTCTTGCGCGGCGGTGGGCGCGCTGGGATATAACCTGGGCGGCCCTGTCGGCGCATATATCGCGGCGACCGTGGGCGCAGAGGTGGGCAACCTCTTAGCAGGAAAAACCCCCGTCGATATAATCGTAACTCCCATAATAACAATTGTTTCGGGCGGCATCATCGCGATACTCGTCGGCCCGCCCGTGAACGGCTTCATGACGTGGCTGGGTCAGGTCATAATGGACGCGACCGAGCTTGCGCCCCTGCCCATGGGCATAGTCATCTCCGTGATAATGGGCATGGCGCTCACGGCGCCCATATCCTCCGCTGCGATATGCATAATGCTGGATCTCAGCGGGCTTGCGGCGGGCGCGGCCGCAATAGGCTGCTGCGCGAACATGGTGGGCTTCGCCGTGATGAGCGTAAAGGACAATGGCTGGGGCAGCCTGCTCTCCGTCGGTCTGGGTACGTCCATGCTGCAATTCGGCAACATAATGCGCCGCCCGCAGATATGGCTCCCCCCCATTCTCACCTCCGCGATATTAGGCCCGATATCCACCTGTCTTTTCAAGATGACGAACATCCCCTCCGGCGCGGGCATGGGCACGAGCGGTCTGGTCGGTCAGTTCGGCGCGTTTTCCGCGATGAGCGAGCAGATAGGCACTGTGCCTACGCTGCTTGAGATACTGCTCATGCACTTCATCCTCCCCGCGGCGATGACTTTCGGGTTCTATCTGCTCCTTCGCAAGATGGGCTGGATAAAGGACGGCGACCTCCGCTTAAACGCGATAGACTAAAATAAAACACAGCGGCTTTATCGTTAACTCACATTTAGCGATAAGCCGCTTTTTGGTTGTTTAACAGTTACGCATATGCGCGGTATTTTTGCGGGGCATTTCCGCTTCGTAGGCGTGTTTAAGCCTTTAGCATACGCTGCGAACATAAAGCGAGCTTGCCGGAGGCAGGCGGCGCAGCTTTCAGACCATCAAATCTTTCTTGTCTGTCATTGGCTAAGTTAACTAAATAATCATTTAATTTTAACGAATCGAACGCAAAAGCTATTCAAGAAGAAACTGCCCTTCCGCCCTTTTTCTGCAACAGCCCTTGTCGGCGTACTACATGTACAGCCTTCTGCGGGCTGCTTGAAAAATGACGAAAAATCAGGCGTTTTTGACGGTCTGTTTTTTTGATGTGGCTCGCATCCGCGAGTGAGTTTGCTCTTTTTGGCTAAAGCGTGCGGGTGAAATGGCGTGAATTTATAACGGAGCTTTGCGAAGCAAAGCAACCTATGATTTCTCTTTGGCGCGAAACGATTATCTATTAAATGACAAATGAGTATGCTCATACTTACAAAAAAACGCACCCCGTGAAGAGGTGCGCACGATATTGCCAATAAAGCTATTAGAGTATTCTCGCCTTGCCGTCACAGCCGAGAACGTCCACGATCTTGTGCTTGACCATCTCATAGACGGCCTCTCTCGCGGGCTTTAAATACTGTCTCGGGTCGAAATCCGCCGGATGCAGCGCGAAATGCTCACGGATAGCGGCGGTCACTGCGAGACGGATGTCAGAATCGATGTTGATCTTGCAGACGGCGCTCTTAGCGGCCTGACGCAGCATATCCTCCGGCACGCCCTTTGCGCCGGGCATGTCGCCGCCGTAGCGGTTGATCTTTTCAACGAACTCCGGAATGACGGAGGATGCGCCGTGCAGCACTATGGGGAAGCCGGGAAGGCGCTTCGCGACCTCTTCAAGGATATCAAAGCGCAGCTTGGCCTCGCCCTTGAACTTATATGCGCCGTGGGATGTTCCTATCGCGATGGCGAGGGAATCAACGCCCGTGCGCTCGACGAACTCCTGGACCTCATCCGGCTGGGTATAAGAGGAATCCTCCGCGGAGACCTTTATATCGTCCTCGACGCCCGCGAGCCTGCCCAGCTCGGCCTCGACGACCACTCCTCTGTCATGCGCATAATCCGCGACTCTCTTGGCGAGGTCACAGTTCGCCGCAAAGGGAAGGTGTGAGCCGTCTATCATAACGGAGGTAAAACCGCCGTCGATGCAGCTCTTGCAAAGCTCAAAGGAATCGCCGTGGTCAAGGTGAAGCGCGATGGGAAGGCCCGTCTCCTCAACGGCAGCCTCAACGAGCTTTTTTAGGTATATGGGGCTTGCATAGTTGCGCGCGCCCTTGGATACCTGCAATATGAGCGGCGCACGAAGCTCCGCACCTGCCTTGGTGATACCCTGGATGATCTCCATGTTGTTCACGTTAAACGCGCCGATGGCATAGCCGCCCTTGTAGGCGTCATTGAACATTTGTGTCGTAGTAACTAATGGCATAGTTCTCCTCCTGAAAGATTTTTAAACTTCAATTATATTTTGCCACTTTTTGCGCCGGTTATCAAGCATATTTTCCCATTTTAATGACATAATGTGTCCTTTATCAGTTTTTTTAATCATTCTCTGTAAGCGATTACAATTATTTATGCTGAGAAATCACGGCAAAAGCTGCATAGTATGGGCGTAAAGCCACACGAATACGCTGCGATCATAAAGCGAGCTTGCCGACGAGGCGCGGCGCAGGTTTTTGCGCGCCATCCGCAGGATGGCGCGCATAAACTAAGCCCGCCCGCCGCACCGCAGGTGCGGCGGGCGGGCACTTTCACGCATGAAACGGCGGGAACCGTTTCATGCGTGAAAGCTGCGCCGCGCGCGAACGAGCGAGTTGAATCTTTTTATCTTGAGTGCGGCGGCGTATCGGCGTAAATTGTGATGGAGCTTTGCGTTAGCAAAGCAACCTAATTATTCAATTTACGTGGGTATTTGCTCTTTTAAAATAAAGCGCACAAATCCTTTTTCGCACTCTCACTCCCTCAAAAACACCGCGACATTCTCAACTTGCTGTTCATTAATTCTGACAAATAATGCTCCGCTTTCACCATCGTAGGTAACAGGGAAGGTGAAATGGATCGTCTTTATCAGATGCTTGTCATCCCGCTTTTCCGGATACAGCTCTATAAACGAAACCATAGCCTGCAACAATGCCTTTTTATCCTCCGGCGCCATGACATCGTAGTACTTGCTGAAGCCTTCCAGCATTTCAAAGATGGATTTCTTCGTCATGGCAGATTTTTCAACCATAGCAATTTCCTGATCTACTTCATCAAGTCTTGTCTGTGCATCCTCGATCTTTTCATACAGGTCATCCAGAATACGGTTTAAACTGTCTACTTTATTTTGATAGTGCCTATCCGCAATGTCAAGCTCCGTCAGTCTCTTTTCGGTCTGGAGCAGATTGCCGTTATATTTGGTGATCTCATTTCGGATTGCTGTCTGCTTCTTCCGCAGAGAATTTATATCTGTCTGGATATCAATCTTTTGAGAAATAAGCTCTACAAACTCTGGGATTGTCACCATGGAGGATATGACCTCTTTCACCTCGGTTTCCAGTTTGGTGCCGCTGTAATACTTGTTGGCAAGAGAACAGCTGATCCCGTTTCTATCTCTTCCGGATATGCACCGATAGGAAATATATCTCGGATAATAACCTTCTTTTCCGTTTTTCTTTTTCCTTGGTGGCGCAGTATAACCAAAGATGTTTTTCCCGCAGTCCGGACATCTGATCAGGCCGGTCAGTGGATAAACGGTCGTACTGTCACTTCTGGTCTTTCGATGGGCAACGTTCTTTTTCAGCCGCTCTTCCGCTTTTGCAAATGTCTCCTTGCTTACAATCGGTTCATGTACGCCATCCACAAGGATAATCTTGCTTTCATCGTCTTGCTTCACGACCTTCGTTTCGTTGTTCTTTCCCTCAACCTTTACCGTATGGCGGCGACCGTAGGAGATCATGCCTGCATAAACCGGATTACTGAGAATGATACGGACGGTTCTGTCTGTAAAGCCAGAGATTTTTACATTTCCGCGCTGCTCACGCTGGATGTTTTCATCATTAAGTTTCTTTGCAATGTAGCTGATGCTCTGCCCTTCCTCTGTGTAGAGCCGGAAAATTTCCTTGACCGTTTCCGCTTCTTTCTGATATATCATTAGTTTTTTATCCTTCAAAGAATATCCAAACGGGGCCTGCGCTCCATTCCAGAGACCGTTTCTGGCTTTTTGCTGTCTTCCGGCAAGCGTCTGTTCATGAATGTTCTCAAGCTCGACTTCCGCGACAGCTCCCATAATATTTGCAATCATCTTGCCGGTAACGGTTGAAGTGTCGATTCCGTCCTTGATCCCCAAAAGACCAATTCCATAGCTTGAAAGCTCCTGAAGGTACTTTGCGGTGTCACTGGTGTTTCTGGCAAAACGGGAAAGCTTAAAAACAAGAACATAACGAATGTTGTCCTTCTTGCTCCGAATATCCTCCATCATCTGCGTAAAGGCAGGACGATGCTCGGCATTCTTGCCAGATTTGCCTTCATCCGTATATTTCCCGACGATATTGATCTTGCGTGCTTCCGCAAAAGCTCTAATTTCTGCTTCCTGTGCCTCAAGAGAAAAACCGTCCACCTGTATCAAAGTTGAAACACGTGTATATATGTATGCGTTTTCCATGGACGGTACCTCCTTCATTCTGTTTTGTCAGCAATAAACATCTACTTCAAACAGTATAAACGATGACATAAAACTTTTCAATAGCCGCAGCAAAAAAAGAAGAGGGCTGGATGCCCCTTCTTGCATCCAGCCCTCTTGGTCTTCTTCTGTTTCCATAGATTTATACTTCATCAGCAGTTCGGCGATCATCGTAGAACAACGAATGAAGTTTTCGTCTCTCATCAATTCATTGTTCATAAGCTATCCTCAACGTTCGTTTTGTAATCCTGTCGTTTTTCTCCTATAAGCAGCTACAATTTCCGGTGGCATGTTGTCTATCAGAGCATGAAGTTCACAAAGCTCCTGCTCCGTTTTTCCGTATTTCAGTCTGTCCGCAATCTTTTCCTTGCTGGCATCTTTTGCTGTTTGCAATTCTGCTTCCAGTGCCCTGTTCTCATCAGAAAGTGCTTTGTACGCCTTATCATACTTTCTGAGCTTCGTCCGCAGAGCCTCCGCGCCAGGAACGTATTTGCCCAGAAGCGCTTCCAGCTCTTCTGCCTTGGCCTTTTTGTTGAACGGATTGGTGTCGTTCAGAATGGCCATGATCTGCTCCTTCATCCGGTTCAGAT
>CAKROK010000073.1 GCA_934373295.1 uncultured Christensenellaceae bacterium
CCGCACGTCGCCTAAAAGCTCGCTTTTTAATCGGAGCGCAAGGCAAAAGACTTGCGTATAATTCATCGCGTTCGGCGAACAGCCGAGCCGAAAGTGATACCTTATTTTTAATACTCGATCTGCCCCGTATACACCAGCTTGGTGTCTCCCGTGAGGATGACGCGCTCGTCGGTGTAGTTTACTATGAGGTCGCCGCCCTTAAGCTTCACGGTGATGTCCTCGCCCTTTTTGCAAAGCCCGTTTTCACAGGCGGCTATCGCGGCGGCGCATGCGCCCGTACCGCAGGCTATCGTCTCGCCGTTTCCGCGCTCGTATACGCGCATCTTGATGATCGTCGGGTTGACGACTCTTATAAACTCGGTGTTTATGCGCTCGGGGAAGATGGGCGCGTTTTCAAATATCGGCCCTAACCTTTCGATATCCACCTCGTCCACGCGCGGGACGAACACCACGCAGTGCGGGTTGCCTATGCCCACGCAGGTTATTCGCCAATCGTCTCCGCCGATGTTGACGGGATAGTCGATTATCCTTTGCGCATCTATCGTGCAGGGCAGCTTTTTCGGGTCAAAGCACGCCGCGCCCATGTTTACGTCCGCGAGCGTGACCTTGCCGCCGGAGGTATACACCTTTAGCACGCGCAGGCCCGCCGCCGTCTCTATGGTCACGAGCTCGCCCTTCGCGCGTCCGCCGTCAAATAGCAGCTTCGCGACGCTCCTTATGCTGTTTCCCGCCATCTTACCCTCGCTGCCGTCACGGTTGTATATGCGCATCTTTGCGTCCGCGATATCGGAGCCGCTTATGAGCACTATGCCGTTCGCGCCAATGCCCCTGCTCCTGTCGCAAAGGGTTATGCACAGCGATTCGGGGCAGGTCACCTCGTTTTCATAGTCCTCTATGAATATGTAGTCGTCGCCCGTGCCCTGCATCTTTTTGAAATTGAGCATTCGGCGGTTTTCCCTCATGCGGGTTATGTCCACAAGCTCGGTGTTGTCCTCGCTGTAGCGGCTGGCGATGGTGTCCGCGAGCGCATTCGCCGTGTCGAGCGACGTTAAACAGGGTATGCCCAATTGAACGGCGCGGCGGTGCATCGCTATATAGTCGTTAAGCGTATCGTCCATGAGCGCGCCCGTATAAACTATATAGTTTATGCGCCCGTTCTCCATGAGCGTGTAAACCTCGCTGTCGCGTATGCTCTTTACCTGTCTCACGTCTATTCCCAGCCTGCCTATGGCCTCGGCGGTGTCCGGCGTGGCGTATA
This sequence comes from uncultured Christensenellaceae bacterium, assembly GCA_934373295.1. Taxonomy (GTDB): domain Bacteria; phylum Bacillota; class Clostridia; order Christensenellales; family Christensenellaceae; genus HGM11616. The sequence continues at coordinate 1,259 of CAKROK010000073.1, forward strand.
TCACGTGACCTAAGTCCGCGATCTTCTTCGCGAGCGCGACTATCTCCAAAAGGTCGTGGTTGTCTACGGATATGAGTGCGCCCGTCACCTCCTCAGCCGAGCGGCCTATGCTCATCCCTGCGGAGGTGAAGCCCTTAAACACGGCCTCCTCCAGCGTCCTGCCCACGCCCAATACCTCGCCGGTGGATTTCATCTCCGGCCCTAAGTATGAGTTCGCGTCCGTCAGCTTTTCAAACGAGAATACGGGCACCTTTACCGCGAAATAGGGCGGCGTGCGGTATAATCCCGTGCCGTAGCCAAGGTCAGAGAGCTTTGCGCCCGTCATCACCTTTGACGCGAGGTCCACCATGGGTACGCCCGTGACCTTGCTTATATAGGGGACCGTCCTCGACGCGCGCGGGTTGACCTCTATCACGTATAGCTCGCCGCGATATATTAGATATTGTATGTTCACGAGTCCCTTTGTGCCTAAAGACAGCGCGAGCTTCTTTGAGCTTTCCACGACCGTGTTCATCATCTTGTCGTTTATGTTATAGGGCGGATATACGGCTATGGAGTCGCCCGAATGTACGCCCGCGCGCTCGATATGCTCCATAACGCCGGGGATGAGGACATCCTTTCCGTCCGATATCACGTCCACCTCTATCTCCGTCCCGGGCATGTATTTATCCACCAGCACGGGGTTATCGATACCCTGAGAGAGTATTCTTTTCATATACAGCTCGACCTCGTGCGCATCGTGGACTATCCTCATGTTCTGCCCGCCGATGACATAGGACGGACGCAAAAGTACGGGATACCCCAGCGCGTTTGCGGCAGATAGCGCCTCATCGAGCGTGTTTACGCCCATGCCCTTGGGGCGGCGTATGCCGAATTTCTCCAAAAGACCGTCGAAAAGCTCCCTGTCCTCCGCGGTGTCTATGCTCTTTGCGGATGTTCCGAGTATGGCTATGCCCTTATCGTCCAAAAACTTCGTGAGCTTTATCGCCGTCTGCCCGCCGAACGCGACTACCACGCCCACCGGCTTTTCCACCGCGATTATGTCCATCACATCCTCGTTTGACAGCGGCTCAAAGTAAAGCCTGTCCGCGGTGTCGTAGTCTGTGGAGACTGTCTCCGGGTTGTTGTTCACTATGACCACGTCATAGCCCAGCTCCTTTAGCGTCCATACGCAGTGGACGGAGGAATAATCGAACTCTATTCCCTGACCTATCCTTATCGGCCCCGAGCCTAATACCATTATCACGGGCTTGCCCGAGCGCGAAAAGTTCCTCGCCTCGCAGTCCGCATCGTGGCAGGAGTAGAAATACGGCGTGAGCGCGTCAAATTCCGCGCCGCATGTATCTACCATCTTATACGACGCATTTATGTGCTGCTTTATTTCGCTTCCGCTCAATCGGCAAAGCGCCGCGTCCGTGTAGCCCAAGCGCTTGCCCTCGATATACGCCTGCTCATCCATACCCTTTTCGATGGACTTTTCATAGTCCGCGAGGTTTTTGAGCTTGTATAAAAACCAGCGGTCTATGCGCGTTATGTCGAATATCTCGTCTATGCTCACGCCCTGCTTTATCGCCTCGAATACAGTAAACAGCCTGTGATCGTCCGGCATGGCGAGGCGCTCCTTTAAGGGCTTATCGCTCACGGGAGGCGCATTTAGCGTATCGAGGGATATCTCCGCCCCGCGCACGGCCTTCATTATAGCCGCCTCAAAGGACTGCGCGATGCTCATGACCTCGCCCGTCGCCTTCATCTGCGTGCCCAGCTTCCTCGACGCGCCCGCGAATTTATCAAACGGCCATTTAGGCAGCTTCACCACGACGTAATCCAGCGTCGGCTCAAAGCAGGCGCAGGTCTTTCCCGTTATGTCGTTTTGTATCTCGTCGAGGTTATAGCCCAACGCGATTTTTGTGGTTATCTTTGCGATTGGGTAGCCCGTCGCCTTGGAGGCGAGCGCGGATGAGCGCGAAACCCTGGGGTTGACCTCTATCACGGCGTAGTCAAAGCTGTTCGGGTCAAGCGCGAATTGGCAGTTGCAGCCGCCCACTATGCCGAGCGCGGATATTATGTTTAAGGATGCCGAGCGCAGCATCTGATATTCCTTGTCGGAGAGCGTGAGCGCGGGCGCAGCGACTATCGAATCGCCCGTATGTATGCCCACGGGGTCGAAGTTCTCCATGGAGCATACCGCGATGACGTTTCCCGCGCCGTCGCGCATGGTCTCAAACTCTATCTCCTTCCACCCGAAGATGTATTTTTCCACGAGTATCTGCGTTATGGGGGAGGCGTCCAGCCCCGTGCGCGCGACCGTGTGCAGCTCGTCCTCATTATACGCCACGCCGCCGCCCGCGCCGCCTAACGTGAAAGCGGGGCGGATTATCACGGGATAGCCTATCTTTTCCGCGATGTCTATAGCCGTGTCTATGTCGTTCGCAATGTCGGAGGGGATGGTCGGCTCGCCTATCGCCTGCATAGTCTCCTTAAAAAGCTCCCTGTCCTCCGCCTTGTCAATAGCCTCGGCATTCGTGCCTATCAGGCGCACGCCGTTTTTCTCCAAAAAGCCCTCTTTATCGAGCTGCATGGCTATCGTAAGACCGGTCTGTCCGCCCAGTCCGGCTAACAGACTATCCGGCTTTTCCTTTAATATTATGCGCTTTACGGTGCGCGCGGTGAGCGGCTCTAAGTATATCTCATCCGCGAGCGCCTTATCCGTCATTATCGTCGCGGGGTTTGAGTTGACGAGGACGACGTTCACGCCCGCCTCCTTTAAGACGCGGCAGGCCTGCGCGCCCGCATAGTCAAACTCCGCCGCCTGTCCTATTACGATCGGGCCGGAGCCTATCACCATTACTTTTTTTATGCTTTTATCGAGAGGCATTCGCGTTTTCCTCCATTAAACCGATGAATTTATCAAACAGAAAGGCCGTGTCCTTTGGGCCGGAGCACGCCTCGGGGTGAAACTGTACCGAAAAAGCCCGCTTATCGGGGTAGTTTATCCCCTCGCAGGTCAGGTCGTTCGCGTTTATAAAGCTGACGACGCCGTCCGATACGCTGTTCACGTCCACTGCATAGCCGTGGTTTTGGCTGGTGATGAACGTGCGCGTGCCGAGGACGTCCCTTACCGGCTGATTCACGCCTCTGTGACCGTATTTCAGCTTGACCGTCCTTGCGCCGCTCGCGAGCGCCAAAAGCTGATGCCCCAAGCATATGCCGAATATGGGCAGCTTTCCCTTTATATTCGCTATCTGTTCGATTTGATATGTGTTGTCCTGCGGGTCGCCCGGGCCGTTTGACAGCATAACGCCGTCATAGCCGCCGCCGAGAAGCTCGTCCGCAGACGTGTCCGCGGGCAGCACGCTCACCTCACAGCCCCTCTTTTGAAGCTCGCGCACGATGTTGCTCTTTTTGCCGTAGTCCATGAGCGCGACGCGGTATTTTTGCTCTCCCGATGCGCTGAAAATCCTCGGCTCATGCACGGATACGCTCATGACCGCGTTTTCTATTCTGTACTCCGCCAATTTCGAAAGGTCGATGTCTTTAGAGTCGCTTATCGCCGCGTTCATCACGCCGCATTCCCTTATGATGCGCGTGATATGGCGCGTGTCCACCCCGCAAATGCCGGGTATGTTCGATTTTTTTAAAAATTCATCCAGCGTCCCCTCACATCGGAAGTTGGAGGGAGTATCGCAGACCTCGCGCACGACATAGCCCTTTACGCAGCATTTTCCCTCAAAATCCTGAGGGATGATGCCGTAATTGCCTATGAGCGGGAATGTCTGTAGGACGATCTGCCCGAAATAGCTCGGGTCGGTGAGCGTCTCGATATAACCCGCCATGCCCGTGGTGAAAACCAGCTCGCCCGTGCTCGGCACGTCCGCGCCGAACGCATATCCCTCAAAGACCGTGCCGTCCTGTAGGATCAAATATCTCTTCTTCATAAAAAACCTGCCTTAAAGCGTCGCCGCCATTACCGCCTTGATGGTGTGCATCCTGTTCTCCGCCTCGTCAAAGACTATCGACTGGCTGCTCTCAAACACCTCGTCCGTCACCTCAAAGCCGTCCATGTTAAACTTCTGCCCCATCTCTTTTCCGACAGTCGTGTTTAAGTCGTGATAGGAGGGCAGGCAGTGCATGAACCTCGCCTGCGGACCCGCGATATCCATAAGCTTTTTGTTGACTTGATAGGGGGAAAGGTCGGCTATGCGCTTTTCCCAAACGTCCGTCGGCTCGCCCATGGACACCCAGATGTCCGTGTATATGACGTCCGCGCCCTTGACATCCGCGGTATTTTCGGTGAATTTGAGCGTGCCGCCGCTCTCGGCAGCCAATTTTTCGCACTGCGTGACAAGCGCAGAGTCGGGGAAATACTCCTTGGGCGCACAGGCGGTGAAGTTTAGCCCCAGCTTTGCGCAGCCCACCATGAGCGAATTGCCCATATTGAAGCGCGCGTCGCCCATATATACGAAATTGATGCCCTTTAGCTTACCGAAATGCTCCTTTATGGTCAAAAAGTCCGCGAGTATCTGCGTCGGGTGGAATTCGTCCGTGAGACCGTTCCATACGGGGACGCCCGCGTATTTTGAAAGCGTCTCGACGATGCTTTGCCCGTAGCCGCGGTACTCTATGCCGTCGAACATCCTGCCCAGCACCCTCGCCGTGTCCGCGATGCTCTCCTTTTTGCCGATTTGTGAGCCGGAGGGGTCTAAATACGTCGCGTTCATGCCCAGATCATGCGCCGCGACCTCAAACGCACAGCGCGTGCGCGTGCTCGTCTTTTCAAAAATGAGCGCGATGTTCTTTCCCTCGTGAAGCCTGTGCGGGATGCCCGCCTTTTTCTTCGCCTTCAGCTCGGCGGCTAAGTCTATTAGCCCGGTTATCTCCTCGGGTGAAAAATCCAACAGCTTTAAAAAGCTCTTTCCCTTTATATCCATTTTATAAGTCCTCCGTATTTATCAGTAAAAAAATCCGCTGTATACTATTATATCACAGCGGATTATGGGTTGCCAAAATGTTAAGTTTAGTCCGCGAACAAATGTCCCGAAAAATTTCAGGTTGTCAAAAACAAACCCTTACTTAATTTTTGCGAGCGTCTCCGCCTGAACCTTGAGCGGCAGACCGTAGAGGTTGATGAAGCCGGTAGCGTCCGCCTGGTTATAGACGTGATCCTCGCCAAAGGTCGCGATCTCCTCGGAATACAGGGAGTAGGGACTCTCCGCGCCCGCTTTGATGATGTTGCCCTTATAGAGCTTGAGCTTTACTTTGCCCGTGACGTTCTGCTGAGTGGAATCCGCAAACGCCGAGAGAGCCTCGCGCAGAGGGGTGAACCACATGCCGTTATAGACCAGCTCCGCAAAGGATACGGAAAGCTCCTGCTTCTTATGCATTGTCATCTTATCGAGGCAGAGCGTCTCGAGGTAGTCATGCGCCGCGTAGAGAATCGCGCCGCCGGGAGTCTCATATACGCCGCGGCACTTCATGCCCACAAGGCGGTTTTCAACTATATCCAAAAGGCCGATGCCGTTTTCGCCGCCCAGCTTATTGAGCTCTAAAACGATGTTCTTAGCGCTCATCTTTTCGCCGTCCAGCGCTACGGGGACGCCCTTTTCAAACTCTATCTCGATATAGGTGGGGATATCGGGCGCGTCGATGGGAGAAACGCCCATCTCCAAAAAGCCGGGCTTTTCATAAAGAGGCTCGTTCGCGGGATCCTCGAGGTCAAGGCCCTCATGGGAAAGGTGCCAGAGGTTCTTATCCTTTGAATAGTTGGTCTCCCTGTTTATCTTGAGCGGAACGTCGTGCGCCTCAGCGTAGTCGATCTCCTGCTCACGCGATTTAATATCCCATTCCCTCCAGGGGGCGATTATCGCCATCTCGGGGGCTAATGCCTTTACCGCAAGCTCGAAGCGGACCTGATCGTTGCCCTTGCCCGTGCAGCCGTGCGCGATAGCGTCCGCGCCCTCGGCCTTGGCTATCTCGACCAGCCTCTTTGCGATACAGGGACGCGCGAAGGCCGTACCTAAAAGGTATTCTTCATACTTTGCGCCCATTTTTAATGTGGGGATGATGTAATCGTCCACGAACTCGTCCGTGAGATCTTCGATGTATATCTTGGATGCGCCCGTCTTGATGGCCTTTTCCTCAAGACCATCCAGCTCATCCGCCTGACCGACGTTTCCGGAGACGGCGATGACCTCGCAGTTGTTGTAATTCTCCTTTAACCACGGGATGATGATGGATGTATCAAGACCGCCGGAATACGCAAGCACTACCTTTTTGATATCCTCTTTTTTCATTTTATATTACCTCCGCAAGCTGCAAAAATTGAATTCATCTTTCTATGGCGGTATTATATCACGCATAATAATACACTGTCAATAGGAAAATGCATAAATATTCTAAAAATTTGCTTTATATACTCGAATTTATGTATATTCGCAGTGAATATACATCACAAAAAAGAGGCGTTAGTTGAATTATGCGCGTGGTTGATGGGTTTTGGGGGATGTATATTTTTGTGCATGTCATACGTAAATTGAAGTCATAGGTTGCTTTGCTAACGCAAAGCTCCATTATATGTGCGCGCGGCGCAGCTTTCAAAAGCGAAACGGCATCCGCCTTTTCGCTTTTGAAAGTGCCCGCCCCAGCCCCGCCCCCTGCCTGCGGCAGGGGGCGGGGC
>CAKROK010000074.1 GCA_934373295.1 uncultured Christensenellaceae bacterium
TTCTTTATAACACATTAAATACAATATATTGTGTTATAAAACGCGGGGATACAGAGCTTTCTTCCAATATGATCGTGATGCTTACGCGATTTTTCCGTTTAAACCTTTCCGAGGGAAGGCAATATTTGAAGATATCAGAGATCGTTGAATTGATACAGTGCTATCTATGGATTCAAAAAGCGCGTTATGGGGAGCGGCTGAATGTAACGATAGGTACGGATGAGAGCATTTCAGACTGCTATGTGGTTAAATACCTTTTCCAGCCTATTGTGGAAAATGCGATCATTCACGGCCTTGAAAGCAAAGCGGGCGCGCGCATGCTGAAAATCAAGTTCTGCGGCAGGAATGGTATGTTGTATTTTGAAACGACGGATGACGGCGTGGGTATGAGTGTAGAGAAGCTCGAGTCATTAAAACGGACGATAAACGATTATACTCGCGCAACGGGAGAGAGTTTTGCGCTTAAGAATATAAATGAACAGATGCGCCTTGCATACGGAAGGGAATATTCACTACATATAGAAAGCACGGAAGGCATGGGAACAAAGGTAAGTTTTCTGATTCCGCTCAGAACGGAGGATCCCGATGAAAAATAAGTATTCACTCTTAGTTGTGGATGATGAAGAAATTTTGAGGAAGCATATCCTTACATTATTAGACTGGCAAAAGCTGTGCATAACGGAGCTGTTTGAGGCGGAAAACGGCTTTGAAGCGGAAAAACTGATCGCGCAGCACAACCCCGATATCATGCTGCTCGATATTCGAATGCCTCAGATGAGCGGAACGGAGCTCGTTGAAAGACTCGTCCATAAGGGAACGGATATTCAAATCATCGTACTTTCCGCATATACGGATTTTGACGTGGCGCGCAAGATGGTCTCCGTAGGTAAAGTAGTCGATTATATATTAAAGCCCGTGGATATCGACATTTTAACGGAATCCATAATCAAATGCATTGAAATAATCGAAGAAAAATGCCGCGCTGTGTCCTTAAAAAATAATTACATTGAAGCGTCGGCAAAGCTCAGAAAAAGGGCAATAGCGGATCTCATTTTTGAGCATGAGACAGAGGCAGCTATCGATTTTCTCCCCAATGACAACGTTGAAATACAGGTTGGAGTCTGCCATGTGTGCAAAGATCAAGAGGAATTTATACGCTCAGTTCTCGAAAAGCACAGGGGAACATGCCTAAATTATTGCTATAGAGTCCATCATTCAAACAACGTAGTGTTGTATTTTGAAGCACCTGAAGGATCATTAAAAAACGTCGCGCAATGCTGCAAAGAAATCGCGCACAACTGCCACAGCATAGGCCTCGGAAGAGTATACGCCAATCGTCAGGATATCAATGTATCCTATCGCGAGGCATTAGTCGCATGTGAGGTACTGCTTTTCAGCGGAGACAGCGGCGTAAAACACATAGACGAAATCGAGGTTTTGGAATCTAAAGCACCGAGTTGGAGCGTCTGCGCAAAAAGGCTGAAGGAAATAAACGCAACCAAGGGAATAGAAGCTGTGGATGAACAGCTCTCGCAGATATTCTGCTCTACGCTGTATCGTCTTTCCAAAAGTAACGGAATAGAACTGCGCGGTCATCTGGCTACGCTAAAGGCGGGCGCAGCTGGAATACTGGAGGCAATTTTAGAAGATAAGGTCGAAAATTTAAATCTTTCAAAAATATACGCCGCTCAGGAATCCTATGCGGTATATCTGGCGTGCAGAGAAATGCTGAATCAGCATTCTGAAGAGCTTCGCACTCGCGGAAACCACAAAAATATCGTCATGGAACGTTCAAAGGCATATATCAATAACCATTTTGCGGAGCATATCACGCTGAACAACGTCGCACAGGCTGTTTTCGTAAACCCGAGCTATCTATCGCGTCTCTTTTCGGAGAATGAAAATTGCGTGTTTACGGAATACGTCACTAACCTGCGCATAAAAAAGGCAAAAGAGCTGCTTATCGAAAACATGAATTTGAAAATATATGAAGTCGCTGAAAACGTTGGATACAACAGTCCAAAGTATTTCATAAAGGTCTTCAAGGACAAGGTAGGCATAACCCCCGCGGATTATCGCAGCAAACACTTTTTCGACATGAAGCTTTAAATAAAAGCGCCATATACGGGCGCTCTCTCCTCAGCCTTCACCGTCCGTTTCGCCGGCGCCCGATCGTCGAAAAGTCTGATTAAGCCTGTCCCAGTTCTCCCCGCCCTACGAACAAAAAGCGAGCTTTTAGACGACGTGCGGCGCAGGTTTTTGCGGCCTCCGGCCGCAAAAACTAAGCCCGCAAAACGGCGGGAGCCGTTTTGCGGTTGAAAGCTGCGCCGCGCACATATAATGGAGCTTTGCGAAGCAAAGCAACCTATTACTTCAATTTGCGTGGATATCCGCTCTTATAACCTCAAGCGCACAAACCATTCTTCCCCTCCCCCATTAGTCCGTTATATATTTTTCAGCATTAATTGTGTCTTTGGGCATATTAAAAGAGGGCATTTCTGCCCCCTGATAAAAAAGTTTAAGCCCGACGCCGCTTTTTCGCCGCTCGACGCCTGCCTGCGCCGGGCCTTGTTTGGAAGTTAGCAGCCGCAGCCACAGCCGCCGGATGTCGTCTCGGTATTGCCGCATCCGCCGCAGAAGAGTAAGAGAAGGATTATCCACAGGCAGCTGTTCTCGCCGCCGAAACCGTTCCTGCCGTCACCGCAGCCACAGCCGCCGCAGCAGAGAAGAAGCAGGATGATCCAAATACAGCTGTTGTTAGAGCACCCGTTACCTAAACAATTCATAAATTCGTTCCTCCTTGAACCGTTTTTTAACAGCTCTTTTTTAAAGCCTACGTTATATTATGCCGCGCCGAAAAATGCGTTACAGTTTTTATCGGTCGAAAATTTTTAAGGTAAAGTCAATTTAATAAAAAATATTGCGCATTTCGATTTTTGCGGCGGTGTGCATGGAAAAATATGTATTATCATCTTTTCGTTTTTTCGCCGCTTTTCATCCCGTTTTTAAAGCATTTTTTGTGGTTCTTTTTTTGATACCACATTAAATAGTATTTGAGGATTTACGTTCAATATGTTATTATGTTAGGAGTACATAACATCTGTTGTTAAGGAGGAATATAAAATGGCAAATTCGATCTGCTCCGTACCCTTTCAAGGTACCGCCGAGCAGGAAGCACAGCTTTTAGAGGTCATTAAAGAGCATAAGGGTCAGCCCGGCGCTTTGATGCCCGTTCTTCAGGCTGCTCAGAGCATTTACGGCTACCTTCCCATAGAGGTACAGAAAATCATAGCGCAGGGATTAGATGTAGCCCTTTCAGACGTTTACGGCGTCGCGACGTTCTATGCGCAGTTCTCCCTTCAGCCCAAGGGCAGATACCGCATATCCGTATGTCTGGGCACCGCGTGCTATGTCAAGGGCTCGGGAGCTATCCTCGATAAGTTCTGCGAAAGATTAGGCATCGCAAGCGGTGGATGCACAAACGACGGCAAGTTCTCCCTCGACGCGTGCCGCTGCATAGGCGCGTGCGGCCTCGCCCCCGTTCTTACGGTAAACGACGAGGTTTACGGAAAGCTCACGGTGGACGACGTGGACAAGATACTCGCGAAGTATCAGGATAAGTAAGGAGGACGAAAATGATAAGAAACATTAACGAGCTTAACGCGCATCGCGATGTCGCAAAAGCTAAGATGGAGGGCTACGAAAAGCAGCTTCTCATATGCGGCGGAACGGGCTGCGTATCCTCCGGCTCATTAAAGCTCTATGAAAAATTAAAGGAAGAGATCGCAAAGCACGGCCTTGAGGATAAGGTCGCGGTCATAAAGACGGGCTGCTTCGGCCTTTGCGCATTAGGCCCCATCCTCATCACCCAGCCGGACGGCTGCTTCTATTCCAATCTCGAGATGGAGCACATCCCGGAGATAATCGAAAAGCACATCGTCGGCGGCGAACCCATAAGAGAATACCTCTATAAGGAGACCGTTGCTGAGGACGGCACAATTTCAAAATACGACGAGACGCCCTTCTACGGCTCTCAGGAGAGAGTCGTGTTAAGAAACTGCGGCGTAATCGCTCCCGATGATATCGAGCAGTATATCGCAAAGGACGGCTATCAGGCTTTGGCAAAGGTGCTCACGTCCATGACAGCGGACGAGGTCTTAAAGGAGCTTGAAAAATCCGGCTTAAAGGGCAGAGGCGGCGCAGGCTTCCCCACCTATTTAAAGTGGACGTTCACGAGAAACGCAGTCGGCGACGTAAAGTATGCCTGCTGTAACGCGGACGAGGGCGACCCGGGCGCGTTCATGAACCGCTCCGTATTAGAGGGCGACCCGCACTCCGTATTAGAGGCTATGACCATCGCGGGCTGGACGATAGGCGCTCATCAGGGCTATATCTACGTCCGTGCGGAGTACCCCATCGCAGTCGAGCACTTAAACATAGCTATCGACGAGGCGAGAAAGCTCGGCTTATTGGGCAAGAACATTTTAGGCAGCGGCTTTGACTTTGACATAGAGCTTCGTCTGGGCGCGGGCGCGTTCGTCTGCGGCGAGGAGACGGCGCTCATGCGCTCCATAGAGGGCAAGAGAGGCGAGCCCAGAGTCCGTCCGCCTTTCCCGGCTAACAAGGGTCTGTTTGAAAAGCCCACTCTGTTAAACAACGTTGAGACGTATTCCGTCATCCCGCAGATACTCTTAAAGGGCGGTGAATGGTATGCACAGTACGGCCCGGAGGGCGCGCACGGCACAAAGGTATTCGCGCTCGGCGGAAACATCAACCACACCGGTCTTGCAGAGATACCCATGGGCACGACCTTACGCACCATCGTCGAGAAGATAGGCGGCGGCATACCTAACGGAAAGAAGTTCAAGGCGGCTCAGGTCGGCGGCCCGTCCGGCGGCTGTATCCCCGCGTCGCTCATCGATACCCCCATCGAGTACTCCAGCTTAAAGGCTGTCGGCTCGATAGTCGGCTCGGGCGGTCTCATCATAATGGATGAGGACTCCTGCATGGTCGATATAGCGAAGTTCTTCCTCGAGTTCACGATAGACGAATCCTGCGGCAAGTGTACCGCATGCAGAATCGGCATGAAGAGACTCTGGGAGATCTTAGACAAGATCACCTCGGGCAACGGCGAGATGGAGGATCTTGACAAGTTAGAGGAGCTTTCCGCACACGTTCAGGCGTCCTCGCTCTGCGCGCTCGGTCAGACGGCCCCCAACCCCGTCCTCTCCACCCTGCGCTATTTCAGGGACGAGTACATCGAGCATATCGTCAACAAGAGATGCCCCGCGGGCGTCTGCAAACACCTGCTCAACTTCTCTATCGAGCCCGATAAGTGCATAGGCTGCGGCATGTGTAAGAGAGTCTGCCCCGCGAACGCCATCTCCGGCGAGAGAAAGCAGCCCCACGAAATAGACAGCAGCACCTGCTTAAAGTGCGGCGCATGCATAGAGAAGTGCAAGTTCGGCGCTATCATCAAGAAGTGAGGAGGAAACAGCTATGAATATTAAAATAAACGGCATCCCCTATCAGGTAGAGGACGGCCTTACCATCCTCGAGGCCTGCAAGAGCGTCGGCATACGCATCCCCACGCTGTGCTGGCTCAAAGATATAAACGAGATCGGCGCATGTCGTATCTGCCTCGTTGAGGTCAGAGGCAAGCTCGTCGCCTCCTGCGTCATAAAGGCCGAGGAGGGCATGGAGATCGTAACAAACTCCGAAAAGGTTCAGAGAGCGAGAAAGAACAACCTCGAGCTGCTCCTTTCCGTACATGACAGAAGCTGCCTTTCCTGCGTAAAGAGCGGAAAGTGCGAGTTCCAGAAGCTCTGCAACGAGATGGGCGTCACCGAATCCAAATACGACGGCTATCGCCGCGAGTTCGACATCGACGACTCCAACCCCTCTTTTGTAAGAGACAACAACAAGTGCGTACTCTGCCGCCGCTGCGTCGCGGCATGTAAGGAGCTTCAGGGCATATCCGCTATAAGCCCCACGATGAGAGGCTTCAAGTCATACATCACCCCCGCTTTCGACCTCGATTTAGGCGAGACCAACTGCGTGGGCTGCGGACAGTGCATAAACGTATGCCCCACCGGCGCGCTCGTGGAGCATGACTCCACCGCAGACGTCTGGGCAGCGCTCAATGACCCCGAAAAGGTAGTGGTCGTTCAGACGGCTCCCGCTGTAAGGGCGACGCTGGGCGAGTGCTTCGACATGCCCATAGGCACGGATGTCGAGGGCAAGATGGCGGCTGCGTTAAAGCTCTTAGGCTTTGACAAGGTATTTGACACCGACTTCGGCGCAGACCTCACCATTATGGAAGAGGCCAACGAGTTCATCGAGAGAGTTCAGAACGGCGGCACTCTGCCCCTCATAACCTCCTGCTCCCCCGGCTGGATAAAATACTGCGAGCACAACTATCCCGACATGTTAGACAACCTGTCCTCCTGCAAATCTCCCCAGCAGATGTTCGGCGCGACCATCAAGACCTACTGGGCGCAGAAGAACGGCATCGACCCCAAGAACATATACAGCGTATCCGTTATGCCCTGTACCGCAAAGAAGTTCGAGATCGGCAGAGACGACGAGAACGCGGCGGGTTATCCCGACGTGGACGCATCCATCACCACGCGCGAGCTGGCAAGGATGATCGAAAGAGCTGGTATCGACTTCAAAAACCTGCCTGACGGCGAATTTGACCAGCCCCTCGGTGAATCCACCGGTGCTGCCGTCATATTCGGCGCGACGGGCGGCGTAATGGAGGCCGCTTTGAGAACGGCCGTTGAAACGCTCACGGGCAAGGAGCTTGACAACGTCGAATTCACCGCCGTAAGAGGCATGGACGGCGTGAAGGAAGCTACCTACAACGTAGCCGGCATGGACGTAAATGTATGCGTTGCGTCCGGCCTTGCGAACGCAAAGAAGGTTCTCGACTCCGTAAAGAGCGGCGAAAAGACCTATCACTTTATAGAGATCATGGCCTGCCCCGGCGGCTGCATAAACGGCGGCGGTCAGCCCACCCAGCCCTCCGAGGTGAGAAACTTCGTAGACTTAAAGGGCTTACGTGCGGCGGCTCTATACAGAAACGACGAGGCTAAGGCTTTAAGAAAGTCCCACGAAAACCCCGCTATAAAAGAGGTTTACGCGGAGTTCTTCGAGAAGCCGGGCAGCCACAAGGCGCATGAGATCCTTCATACGACCTATGTAAAGAGAGACAGATTCTAAACCTTAACAACATTTTTAAAGTCCCTGTGCATTGGTTTGCGCAGGGATTTTTTGTGCCTGACATCTCAAGTAATATGCCAGAAGTAATAGTGTAAAACGGGGATGAAAGCGCAGTCTGTGCGCTTGAGTTAAAAAGTGCGAAAACATTTTAGTACAGGCAATCAAAATGTGCCGATTTGTCGTCACTTTTCAAGCGAGGTGAATGAGGCGTACTCATAGTACGTCGATTGAACCGAGTCGCAACAGG
>CAKROK010000075.1 GCA_934373295.1 uncultured Christensenellaceae bacterium
AAGTCATTCGTCTTGCGCTTCGGTTATAAAGCGAGCTTGCCGATGACGTGCGGCGCAGCTTTCATGCCGCGAAAAGGCGGGGCTTTTCGCGGCATGAAAGTGGCTCGCCTTTGGCGAGCTTAGTTTTTGCGGCCGAAGACCGCAAAAACCTGCGCCGCAGATGTACGTATGACTGCGCTGTTTTTGGCTTTAGCGTGACGGCATGTCGGCGTGCGTTTAAAATGGAGCTTTGCGTGAGCAAAGCAACCTAATTATTGATTGAAGGATATAAGAGAAATAGCATGCAGCAGTAAAAAAGAACGCGTAAAAAACGCTTAAAAATCATATAAAAAGGCGAAAAACGCTTGACAGACCGGAAAGAATTGTATAAAATAAATAGTGCTGAAAAGCCGCACAGCCCCGTGGTCTCAGCGCCGCGCAGAAGCGCCTACCATCGCGAAAGCGCAAAGAATAATGAAATATCCATATAGGAGGACAGCCTAATGAAAACATACATGGCAAACGACGGTAGCCTCCAGAAGAAGTGGTTTGTAGTCGACGCTGAAGGCAAGACCTTTGGTAGACTCGCAAGCCAGGTGGCTACGATTCTCATGGGCAAGAATAAGCCCGAATATACCCCCAACGTCGATACCGGCGATTACGTTATCGTAATCAACACCGACAAGCTCGTGTTCACGGGCAAGAAGCTCGACCAGAAGAAGTACTATCATCATTCCGGTTATCCGGGTGGCTTAAAGGAGACCAGCTATCGTCACCTCATGGAGAAAAAGAGCGATTTCGCGTTCTCCGAGGCAGTAAGAAGGATGCTCCCCAAGAGCAAGCTCGGCGACAAGATGCTCAAGAAGCTCTTCGTATATACCGGCAGCGAGCACAAGCAGCAGGCTCAGTGCCCGGAAGCTATCGAGCTTTAATCTTATAGGAGGTTATAATCGCTATGGCAAAAGAACAGTTCATTGGTACAGGCAGAAGAAAGAGCTCCGTTGCGAGAGTAAGACTTTTACCCGGCAGCGGCAACATTACCATAAATAAGAGAGATATCGACGAGTATTTCGGCTATGAGACCTTAAAGATGCTCGTTAAGAGCCCTCTCGTTCTCACCGATAAGCTCGGCTCCTATGACGTTTTCGTAAACGTTCAGGGCGGCGGCTATACCGGTCAGGCAGGCGCTATCCGTCACGGCATCGCTCGTGCGCTCAACGCGGCTGATCCCGAGTTAAGACCCGCGCTCAAGAAGGCCGGATATCTCACCAGAGATTCCAGAATGAAGGAGAGAAAGAAGTACGGCTTAAAGGCTGCACGTCGCGCACCTCAGTTCTCCAAGAGATAATTTCCCAAAACGAAATTACACGACTCCCGTTATCCATGCGATTTCGGGAGTTTTTTTATAAAAAGCTATTGACACTGACGCAACGTCATGGCTTATACTCATTTCAAGGCAGGTGAAAAGATGTGAAAATGCTCATAGGAGAATTTGTGAAATATACAGGGGTGAGCGTGCGCACGCTGCATTATTACGACGAGATTGGGCTGTTGAAGCCGACGGAGTGCGGCAAAGAAAACGGCTATAGAGTATATGACGAAAACAGCGCGCACAGAATGGCGCAGATACTCTATTATCGCGAGCTGGGGTTTTCTTTAAAGAGCATCGGAACATTGATAGACTGTCAAAAAAATGAAAGAGAATGCGCTATGAAAGAGCAAAAACGTCTGCTTAAGCTAAAGCGAAAACGGCTTGACCGGCTGATAGATGAGCTTGACCGTGCGCAGAAAGGAGAAGCTATGAGCTTTAAGGCATTTGACAACAGTGAGTTTATCGCGGCGCGGGATAACTACGCCGAGGAGGTCAAAAGCAGATGGGGGAACACGGGAGAATACCGTCAATACAGTGAAAACCAAAAGGAGATTTCACCGCAGAGGCAGGAACAGATCGATGCGCAGATGAACGGGCTTTTGGAGGAGTTCGCCGCGTTGGCAAATGATAATGTTGACCCCGCGGGGCAGCAGGCGCAAACGCTCGTGCAAAAATGGAGGGAGTTTCTGACAAAAAACTACTAAGAATGTTCGATTGAGATCCTTTCCTGTTTGGGCGAGATGTACAGTGCGGACGAACGCTTTAGGAAGAACATCGACAAGGCGGGCGCAGGCACGGCTGATTTCATGACGCGCGCGATTCGTAAGTACTGCGCAAGATACGCAGACGAAGCATAAAAATTTACAAAATGCCGCATTTTGCGGCTCTTTTTTTATGGGGTGAAGTATAGTATAATAGAGAAAAAAGCGGGAGGTTCACTGAATGAAGAGGATTATTGCGGCGCTGTTGTGCGTGATGCTGCTGCTATGCGCGTCGGGCTGTTCGCTCTTGCCCTTTTTCGCATTTATGGGCAAAAATGACGGGGACAAGAGCTCACAGGATGAGGAATTTGCGGCATTTATGGAGGATGAATTTATAGACACTGCGGGTAGCGACACCGTCACCATGCACTTTCTCTTGACAGATCCTGAAAAGAGCGGCGTGGAACGGCCGGAGGTGTCGTTTGGCAGCGGATATGAGCTTGCGGATTACGAGGAAGGCAAGGACGAGCTGAAAGAATTTTTGGTGAGCCTCGACAAGTTTGATGAATCGCGCTTATCGGAGGACAATGCGCGCAGATTGGAGTTTTTGCGCGAATATGCGGAGAATAAGCTCGAGCTCTATAATTATCCTCAGTTTGATACGCTGCTGGATGCGCAATACGGTGTGGCGAGCAATCTTCCGAGTACGCTTACATCGTATAAGTTCTATTGTGAGCAGGATATCAAGGACTATCTGGAGCTTTTGGGGCAGATACCAGATCTCTTTAAAAAGTGCCTTGCGTTTGAGTCTGACAAGGATGAGGAGCACCGCATGGCACAGTTCACGATAGACAACGCTATAAAACAGATCGACGTATTTTTGAATGGAAACGGCGACGCGCTCATAGACACGTTTAAGCAGCGCATAGACGGGGCGGATTTTCTGACGCAGGACAAGGCGAACGAATACATATCGCAAAACGAAAAGCTCGTGAACGACACCGTCGTGACTGCCTATAAGGACCTAAAGACAGGACTTGAAAAGTTTGATGCAGGCAAAAGAGACAAGGGCCTTTCGCATTATAAGGACGGGAAGGAATACTATGCGCTGCTGCTAAAGAGCATGACGTATTCCGATAGATCGCCGGAGGAAATGATGGCGGCGCTCGTGGCGAGGTATAACGAGCTGATCAGCAGGATGAGTCAGGCTTCGCAAAACTATAACGGCGATATATTTTCGCTTTTTGGGAAAATTGACTTAGGAGAGTATAGCGCGAAGGACATATTAAAAAATCTTTGTGAAAAGGCAGATGAAAAATTTCCGGAATTAGACGGTATAAGCTATACTGTGGATGAGATTCCCGAGGTGCTGCAGCAGGAAAACACGCTCGCATACTACGTCCTCGCGCCGTTAGATGCGCAGACGGACAATGAGATATACTACAAGCCGAATGAGGGCGATGACGCAGAGTTCTTTATGACGCTTGCGCATGAAGGCTATCCGGGGCATATGTACCAGTGGAATTACCTGCTTCAAAACGATGAGCCGCGCCTGTTAATGAGCCTGGATACGACAGGGCTAATGGAGGGTTGGGCGATGTATTCGCAGTTAAGCAGCCTTGATTTCATGGATTGCGGCAAATACGATAAAAACGCGGTAAAGCAGATATATTCGATAAACACCGAGTTTAACTATCTCATATGCTCGCTCGCGGATTTGCTCGTGAATTACAGCGGAGATGACCGTGACGAGCTGTATAAAGAGCTTTCCGAGATGGGAGTCGACAGGGAGACCTCCGATGACCTTTACGAAAGCTCGATAGACACGCCCGGGCTGTATCTGCGATATTACATGAGCTGCCTTGAGCTTTTGACGCTAAGGGAGGATGTGTACGCGGAGTTGAAGAAAAATTTTGACGAAAAAGAGTTTAACCGCGCGGTTTTGGATGCGGGGATATGCTACTTTGGCCAGTTGAATGAAGCGGTAACAAATGAGCTGACGGACGCAAAAGCCGCCGCTTGATACGATATTTTTACTTTAGGAGGAGAACGAAATGAAAGTATTGCTGATAAACGGAAGCCCGCACAAGGCGGGATGCACCTATACGGCGCTATGTGAGATGGAAAAACAGTTTAAGGAGCTGGGCGTTGAGACGGAGATAGTCTGGACAGGCGCACAGCCGATAGGCGGATGCATGGGCTGCGGCGCATGTCGAAAGCTGGGCAAATGCGTAATAGACGACATCGTGAACGATATCGCCGCGAAGCTGGACGGCGCGGACGGCATCGTCATAGGTTCGCCCGTCCACTACGCCGCCGCCAGCGGACAGATAACCTCCGCGATGCACAGGCTGTTCTATTCATCCGGCGCAAAGCTCGCGGGAAAGCCAGGCTGCGCGGTGGTGAGCTGCCGCAGAGGGGGGGCATCCGCGGCGTTTGACCAGCTCAACAAGTATTTCGGCATAAGCAATATGCCCGTCGTCACTTCGCAGTATTGGAACCAGGTCCATGGCAACACGCCGGAGGAGGTCCTGCGCGATGAGGAGGGATTACAGACGATGCGCACGCTCGCGCTCAATATGACGTGGCTCATGAAGTGCATCGAGGCAGGCAAAAACGCGGGCGTAGACCTTCCGCAGTATGAGCAGAAGGTTAAGACGAACTTCATACGTTAAACTGAACAGGCGAAAAAGTCAAAGATTTTTTCAAAAAAACTATTGACAACTAAAATACGCGGGAATATAATAAAGGAAACCGATGAGAAAGAGTAAGTACTCTTGAGACAGACTTTTAAGAGAGCCGGCGATGGTGTGAATCCGGTAGGTCGATGCAGGAGAAATGGGCTTTTGAGGGCAAACCGAAAGTTTATGAGTAGGCGAGACGGAGATGCATACTTCGTTACCAAACAGGATATATGACAGTATATCGCAAAGCGGACGAAAATTCGTCAATTTAGGTGGCACCGCAGGTAATTCACTCCTGTCCTAAGATTTAGGACAGGAGTTTTTTGTTAGAATTATAAATATATTTTTAAAGGAGAGATAAAGATGGATAAGAAGATTCCCTACAAGATCTACTTAAGCGAAGAGGAGATCCCCAAGTATTGGTACAATGTGCGTGCGGATATGAAGAACAAGCCCGCACCCCTTTTAAACCCCGGTACATTAAAGCCCATGACTGCCGAAGACCTTGAGCCGGTATTCTGCAAAGAGCTTATCGAGCAGGAGCTCAATAACGACGACAGACTTATCGAGATCCCTCAGGAGATCAGGGATTTCTATAAGATGTATCGTCCCGCGCCGCTCGTAAGAGCATATTGCCTTGAAAAAGCGCTGGATACTCCCGCGAAGATATATTACAAGTTCGAGGGCAACAACACGAGCGGAAGCCACAAGCTGAATTCCGCGATAGCACAGGCATATTACGCTAAAAAGCAGGGTCTGAAGGGCGTCACGACGGAGACGGGCGCGGGCCAGTGGGGCACGGCGCTTTCCATGGCATGTGCATACCTCGGGTTAGACTGCAAGGTGTTCATGGTAAAGGTATCATATGAGCAGAAGCCCTTCAGAAGAGAGGTCATGAGGACATACGGCGCGTCCGTGACTCCCTCTCCCTCGACGGAGACGGCAGTCGGCAGAAAGATTTTGGCTGAGCATCCCAACACGACCGGTTCTCTGGGCTGCGCGATAAGCGAGGCGGTAGAGGTCGCGACGAGCACCCCCGGCTACAGATACGTACTCGGTTCCGTTTTAAATCAGGTGCTGCTGCATCAGTCCGTCATCGGTCTTGAGGCAAAGGCTGCGCTCGATAAATACGGCGTAAAGCCGGACATCATTATAGGCTGCGCGGGCGGCGGCTCAAACCTCGGCGGCTTGATCTCTCCCTTCATGGGCGAAAAGCTGAGAGGTGAGGCGGATTACAGAATTATCGCGGTCGAGCCGGCATCCTGCCCCAGCTTCACGAGAGGCGTATTCGCTTATGACTTCTGCGATACCGGAATGGTTTGCCCGCTCGCTAAGATGTACACTCTGGGCAGCGGCTTCATCCCCTCCGCGAACCACGCGGGCGGCCTGAGATACCATGGCATGAGCTCTACCCTTTCTCAGCTCTATCACGACGGTCTCATGGAGGCGACGAGCGTAGAGCAGACGAGCGTATTCGCGGCGGCGGAGCAGTTCGCGAGAGTCGAGGGCATACTCCCCGCTCCCGAGAGCAGCCACGCGATCCGCGTAGCTATCGACGAGGCACTGAAGTGCAAAGAGACGGGTGAGGAAAAGACGATACTCTTCGGTCTCACGGGCACGGGCTATTTCGACCTCGTGGCTTACGAAAAGTTCAACAACGGCGAAATGGGCGACTACATCCCCACAGATGAGGACTTAAAGGTCGGCTTTGATGGCATCCCCAAGTTCCCCGGCAACGAATTCTAAAAAACAAATAGACGAATTCTCCTAGAAGGGCCGCGTTTGCGGCTCTTTTTTAGTGGGAAAGAGTTGCTCGTGTGCTTTATTTTAAAAGAGTAAATACTCACGTAAATTAGATAATAGGTTGCTTTGCTGCGCAAAGCTCCATTATATGTGCGCGCGGCGCAGCTT
>CAKROK010000076.1 GCA_934373295.1 uncultured Christensenellaceae bacterium
TACGTAAATTGAAGTCATAGGTTGCTTTGCTAACGCAAAGCTCCATTATATGTGCGCGCGGCGCAGCTTTCCCAAGCGAAAAGGCTTCCGCCTTTTCGCTTGTGAAAGTTGCCCGCCCTTTGCCCGCCCCCTGCCTGCGGCAGGGGGCGGGCAAAGGGCGGGCTTAGTTTTTGCGGCCGAAGGCCGCAAAAACCTGCGCCGCGCCTCGTCGGCAAGCTCGCTTTATAATCGCAGAACAAGACTAAAGACTTGCGTATAATTATCCCCACACAAAAACCCCGCCCATCGTTTTGACGAGCGGGGAATGCAATTATAAATTTACCCGTGTAAATCGGACATTATCAAATTATTCTAATACAGCCTTTATTCTCCTTACGCCGGCGGAGGAGGATTGCTCCTTCTTTATCTTGAACTTGCCCAGCTCGGAGGTGTTGGAGGCGTGCGGGCCGCCGCAGATCTCCTTTGACCAGCCTTCGATGTTGTATACCTTTACGACGTCGCCGTACTTGCTGTCAAATACGCCCGTCGCGCCGGCGGCCTTTGCCTCGTCTACCGTCATCTCCGTGCATACCACGGGAACGGCGGCGGCTATCGCGTCGTTGACGTACTGCTCGACCTGCGCAAGCTCCTCCTTCGTGACCGGACGGGGGAAGTTGAAGTCAAAGCGCAGTCTCTCTGCGGTGATGTTCGAGCCCTTCTGCTGGATGTTCGGGTCGTCTAAAACCTTCTTTAAAGCGGCGTTTAACAGATGCGTCGCCGTGTGCAGCCTTGCGGTCTGCTCGGAGTGATCGGCTAAGCCGCCCGCGAACTTCTGCTCCGCGCCCTTGTGGGAAAGCTCCTGGTGCTTTTTGAACGCAGCCTCGTAGCCCTCCATGTCCACGGTGAAGCCCTTTTCCGCCGCCAGCTCGACCGTGAACTCCACGGGGAAGCCGAACGTGTCATACAGCCTGAATGCGGACTTTCCGGGGATGACCGTGTCCTTTAAATAGGTGACGAGCTTTTCAAACTCCTTCATGCCCTGCTTTATGGTCTTTTGGAAGCGCTCCTCCTCCAAGTTAAGCTCGCTTATGATCTTTTCGCGGTTCTGCTCAAGCTCGGGGTATACCGCCTTGTACTGGTCTATGACCTGCTCGGCGATTATGTGCAGGCTGCCCTCGGCTATGCCGAGATTGCCCGCGAATCTTATCGCGCGGCGGATGAGTCTCCTTAAAATATATCCCTGGTCGGTGTTGGAGGGAGTCACGCCTCTCGTGTCGCCCAAGATAAACGTCGCACAGCGGATGTGATCCGCGACGATCCTGAACGCGCGGGTGGTCTCCTCGTCGTCGCCGTAGTTCTTTCCGGAAAGCTCGTGGATTTTTTCGAGTATACCCGTGAATACGTCCGTGTCATATACGCTCTTTTTGCCCTGAAGTATGCATATCGTCCTGTCAAGGCCCATGCCCGTGTCCACGTTCTTATGCTCGAGCGGGATGAACGTGCCGTCCTCCTGCTTGTTATACTGCATGAATACGTCGTTCCATATCTCGAGGTACTTTCCGCAGTCGCAGGCGGGGGAGCAATCCGGACCGCAGGCGGGCTTGCCCGTGTCTATGAACATCTCGGTGTCCGGGCCGCAGGGGCCGGTTATGCCCGCAGGGCCCCACCAGTTGTTCTCCTTGGGGAGGAAGAATATGTGGCTCTCCTCCACGCCCTGCTCACGCCAATAGCCGAAGGATTCCTCGTCCCTGGGCGCGTTCTCGTCGCCCGCAAAGCAGGTGAAGAACAGCTTATCCTTGGGTATGCCCAGCCATTTTTCGCTCGTCAGGAACTCAAACGACCACGCGATCGCCTCTTTTTTAAAGTAATCGCCCAGCGACCAGTTGCCCAGCATCTCGAAGAAGGTGCAGTGAGAAAAATCGCCGACCTCGTCGATATCGCCCGTGCGCACGCATTTCTGAACGTCCGTGAGGCGCTTGCCCGCGGGGTGCTTTTCTCCTAAGAGATAGGGTACGAGCGGGTGCATTCCCGCCGTGGTGAAGAGTACTGTGGGGTCGTTTTCCGGTATGAGGGACGCAGACGGTATGACCGCATGACCCTTTGATTTAAAAAACTCGAGATACAGCTCTCTAAGCTCGTTGCTTTTTAATTCTTTCATTTCATTCTCCTATGTATAATGTGAATTTTATCTCAGACTGTCAAAAACGCTCGCCCTTCCGCCCTTTTTCATCGACTCAGCTCAATCAACGTACTCAAGTACGCCTCATTCGCTTCGCTCGAAAAATGACGAAAAATCAAGCTTTTTTGGCAGTCTGATTTTCAAAATGGTCTTTCAAAAAAGTTTTGAAAAACAGTTCGCAGGCTGAAAATAGACTTTATCTACAACCTGATATATCATTGCCGCATTTTTATACATGCGGTCTGTATCGTGTTATTCCGCTGCTATCGCCGTCATGGCAGTGGCGAGGGCATCCGCCAATCTGCAAAGCTCGTCGATGTATATGAACTCGTTTGGGCCGTGCTCGCCGCGGTCGGCGTTTATGTCGCACGGGCCGAAGGCGACTCCGTTTTCAAAGGCGCGCGCATATGTCGCCCCCGCGCAGGGAAGGCACTCGCACTCCTCGTTAAACACCGCCTTGTATGCGCGCTTTAACGCGGTGACGATGAAGGAATCCTCGGGGACGTAGTGCGACGGCTGCATGTGCGCGACGCTCGCACCTATGCCGAGCTTTTCAAACTTTTCGGAGATATCGCCAAAGAGCGCATCGAGGTCAGTATTGATGGGCGTGCGGATGTCGAGCTTGGCATTCGCCGCATCTTCATCGGAGTGCATCGCGCCCAAATTGACCGTGAGCGCGCCCACCAGCTCGTCGCTCTGCGCAATTCCCAAAAGCTGTCCGTCATAGCCCGTCGATATGAGCGCGTGGAGCGCACTTACGAGCGTATCGCCCGCGCTGTCCTTGAGCGGGAGCTTTATTAGCAGCTCGATGAGATATGCCAGCGCGTTTATGCCGCCCTCGGGGTGTGAGCCGTGGCTCGCCTTGCCCTCAACGTCTATTTTCGTCCCCTCGGCGACCTCGCTCAATGCGAAATGCGCGGGGCAGCTATCGTCGAGCAACACGCGCACGTCCTCGATATTCGCGCGGACGACGCAGCTCGCCTTATTTGGCACGATGTTGGGGCGTTCGCCCGAATCAAGACGCACGACAATGCCGTTTTTTTCGCCTTTTTCCAGGGAAAGGTCGATATGCAAAAGCCCCTTCTCGCGGTTTATCATGGGGAAGCCGGCATCCGGAGTTATCATGTATTCCGGATCGGGGTAATGCGCCTTGTAATAGTCTATATCGCCCCAGCCGGACTCCTCGTCACACCCGAAGAACAGCTTTATGCGCTTGTTTACGTTTATGTCGTTCTCCTTTAGGGCATACAGCGCGAAAAGAGAGGCTATTGCGCCGCCCTTGTCGTCAATCGTGCCGCGTCCGAAGATCTTGCCGTCCTTTATCACGGGCTTAAACGGGTCGGTCACCCATCCGTCCCCCGCGGGAACGACGTCTAAGTGAGTGAGAATGGCTAAGGTCTCGCTGCCTCTGCCGTAGCTCACGCAGCACATGTGTCCGCCTAAGTTCTGCGCATCCAGACCCATTATATCCGCCAGGTCCATTATGTAGTTGAGCGCCTTAAAGCAGCCCTTTCCGTAGGGCATGTTAGGGGCGGGCTCCCCCTTGACGCTGGGTATCGCGACGAGCTCACAGAGCGCATCTGTCATCCTCTCGCGATATTTGCTAACAGGAATTATAATCATCTTTACAATCCTCCACAAAATAGTATATTATTAAAGGGTAATAATTGTCAATGTAAAAAGCTGTTTTATACGTAAATTTAGTATGCCCGAACGCAGCGGCATATTACAAGCAGGGGTGACAGAGATGCCTGAAAAGAGCACGCACGACGGCCATAGGCGGCGTATGCGCGAAAAGTTCATAGAAAACGGGCGGCAGGGTCTCGCGGAGCATGAGTTTTTGGAGATGCTGCTTTACTATGTCGTCCCGCGCAGAAACACGAACGAGCTTGCGCATGATCTTTTGAGGCGGTTCGGCTCGCTTTCCGGTATAATGGATGCGGACGTATCCGAGCTTGCGGACGCGGGGCTTACGCAAAACGCGGCGGTGTTCTTCAAGCTCTTAAAGGAAGCGGGGCGCAGCTATTACCTTGAACGCGATAAAAAGCCTCGCTTTATCACGATAGGTGATGCGGCGACGCACATCACGCGGTTGCTTTACGGCGAAAAGAGCGAACAGCTCTACATCTTCCTGCTCGATATGAGGATGCAGTTAGTCATGCAAAAGAAGCTCGCCGAGGGCAGCATCGACAGCGTCACCTTAGACAGCCGCGCGCTTTTGAGGACGGTCTTATCGAGCAACGCCGCATATGCGATATTGGCGCATAATCACCCAACGGGGAGTCCGTCTCCCACGCGCAGCGACGTCGGTCTGACGCGCACGGTTATGGAGCTTTTAAAGGGAGTGGGCGTGAAGCTCTGCGACCATATAATAGTCGCGGGCGACGGCTTTTACAGCTTTAATCAGGGCAAGGGCATGGAGCACCTTGCATCAGAGGGCGACGACAATCTCACGGCGCATCAATACGCCGATATTTCAAAATGAGGTGGATTATAATGGATACAAAACGCTTAAACGGCTTTAACGACGTAAAGAACAGCGTGCGCGCGAGCGACTATGAGCGCTGCTCCTCGATGGAGATAATACGCACGGACGACAAGGACATAACCGAGCTGACGTCGGGCGGGGCGAGTATAGAATACATGGACTTTTTCGGCAGCCTGACCGAGCTAATTGAACATGCGGACATATTGAAGCGTGCGGAGAAGATGATAGTTTACACCCTGCAGGACCCGCAGGACTTTGACGAGGACGAGCTTGACCGCATGGCGAGGTTTTTTGACACGCTGACGGCGGGGCGCACGGCATACGGGCTCAAAATGACGGGGGATTATCCCGCGCAGTTCCATATTTTCATGAGGATAAGGGAGGACTGACCATGAAGTTTGAGCTTATAAACACCGCGGGCAGGCTCCAGGCGGTGCGCGCCGCAAACGAGCACATGGACGAAAAGCGCGCGGAGATACTATCCGGGCAGGAGCTTAAGCCGGACGCCGCACAGCTCAAAAGCGGCGGCATATTCGCCGCAAGCATGTTGGGCTCTAAGGTCAAATTAGATGAGATGACAGCCATGCTGGATATTCACGCGGACAGTATGCAAATAGACATTTGCGCGGGCGAGCGGGATGATGAGCAAATAGCGGCGTTTACTAAAAAAATCGCCACGGACGGCGGCGCGTGCGTGCGCTTTTGCAAGAGCGACCGTCTGCCCAAAAGCGTATACAGAATAGACATTTATGCGCTCATCGAAAATCATCCGCATATAACGGTCACGGGGGAAAAAGATGACGTTTGAGGTTTTAAGCAGCGTTTCGGAGTTTTCCGTATTGCGCGCGAGGTGCATGTACAGCCTATGCGCACAGCCCATAATAGCAATAGAGGATGAGGACGTCGAGCGGTTCATAGGCGACGCGCAGGTCGGCAAGGTGGTGCATATACATATGCGCGGGACGCTCAAAAAGCTGCGCGAGTGCTTTAACTACATAAGGCTTAAAAGAGCGGACAGGATGCTCCTGCTGCTATGCGCCCCCGCCGGGGTCTGCACGAGCGATATAGACGGCGTGGTGCGCCTTTTTGCCGCCGCGGCGGACGAGGGCGCGCACGGGCTTGCGCTGACGGAGGATAACGAAACGGGCCATTTTACCGCGGATGTATTTTTAAAATACGATCCGCAGAGCGGACTGAAGCTGTGATTTTTGCGCACCTCTTGAAAACCTATTAAGTATATGGTATTATGGGAATTAGATAGAGAGGTGTAAGACTATGAAGATATCTACCAAGGGACGCTACTCACTGCGCATGCTGCTCGATCTTGCGGAGCATCAAAACGACGGCTTTGTCGCGCTCAAGGACATCGCCCAGCGCCAGGGGATATCCAAAAAATATCTCGAGCAGATCGTCCCGATATTAAATAAATCGGACATATTGCGCACGAACCGCGGCTTTCAGGGGGGATACCGCCTCGCGAAGTCGCCGGATAAATACACCGTGGGCGAGATACTGCGCCTTACTGAGGGCGGACTCGCGCCTGTCGCCTGCCTTGAGCACGAGCCGAACGAGTGTCCGCGCTGCGCCGACTGCGCCACGCTCCCCGTTTGGAAGGGGCTTTACCGCGTGATAAACGACTATCTCGACAACATTACCCTACAGGACATTTTGGATGAGCAGAGGCAGCGCTATTCAAACGACTACGTGATATAGCTTTTTGCAGATGGATGGTCGATTTTATAGCTTTAATTAATAATTTTATCAATAATAAGGTATCTCTTTTGGCGCGGCTGACCGCCAAAAGAGATGAATTATACGCAAGTCATTTTTCTTGCCCCTCGATTATAAAGCGAGCTTGCCGACGAGGCGCGGCGCAGGTTTTTGCGGCCTTCGGCCGCAAAAACTAAGCCCGCCCGTAGCCCCGCCCCCCCGCAGGG
>CAKROK010000077.1 GCA_934373295.1 uncultured Christensenellaceae bacterium
AGAGAGGACGCAGACCGTCTGGTGAAGAAAATGATTGGCCTGCGTATTTTTGCGGATGAAAACGGGAAGATTAACAAGTCTCTGAAGGATGTGGACGGGGGGCTTCTGCTGGTTTCCCAGTTTACACTGTACGCGGACTGCAGACATGGCAACCGGCCGGGATTTACGGATGCGGCAGGACCGGATCTGGCCAATGAGCTTTATGAATATATTATTGAGAGCTGCAGGCAGCAGGTGCCCGTGGTCGAGACGGGAGAATTCGGCGCGGACATGAAGGTGAGCTTAGTCAACGACGGTCCGTTCACGATAATACTCGAATAATTTGGAACACGTCAACTTACATGGCGCTTTTCGTCTTTGTTAATTTTAAAATTATCGCGAAGCGATACCATAATTCCGAATTCTGAATTCCGAATTCCGAATTTTAAAAAAGCCCCTCTCCGTCTGGAAAGGGGCTTTGATGTTGTATCAGTTATTAATACTTGTTGGAGTGAGCCTTTACGTACTCAACAACTTCCTCAGCGTAGCAGAATGCCATGCTTACGCAGGTATCAGCGCAGCCGTAGTAGATAGCGATACGTCCGGTGTCCTTGTCGCAGAGAGCTGCGCAGGGGAATGTAACGTTCTGAACGTCGCCAACGGTCTCGTAGATCTCGCGCGGGTTGATGAGGTACTCGCGGCAGCGGTACTTAACCTTCCAGGGCTGATCCTTGTCGAGAATGCAGGCGCCGAAGCTGTAAACGAAGCCGTTGCAGCTCTCGAGAACGCCGTGGTAGAATACCAGCCAGCCTTCACTGGTCTCGATCGGGATAGGACCTGCGCCGATCTTCTTGGACTCCCAGCCGCGGTCAGGAGCCATAACGTGTCTGTGCTTGCCCCAGTATGTCATATCCTTGGAGTGGGACAGGTACATGTCGCCGAAAGGAGTGTGACCGGAGTCGGAAGGACGGGAGAACATTACATACTCGCCGTTGATCTTTCTCGGGAACAGAACGCCGTTTCTGTTGAAGGGCAGGTATGCGTTCTCCATCTGGTGGAATTCCTTGAAGTCCTTGGTCCAGCCCACGCCGATAGTGGGCTTCCAGCCGTATGCGTTGCACCAGGTGATCCAGAAACGGTCCTCGATCCATACGCAGCGAGGATCATAGCCATACTGCCAGGGATTAGCCTCAGCGGTATCGGGATCGTCGTTGATCCACTCAACCTTCTCAGGGTTGATGTTCCAGTGGATGCCGTCCTCGGAGAAGCCAGCGTGGATAGCCATGTTTCTTTCCTTGTCGTCAACACGGAATACGCCTGCGAAGTGGCCCTTGTCGCTCTCGAAGGGAACTACTGCGGAGTTGAAGATGGAGTTGCTGGTGGGAAGCAGGTCGCGGGGAATGATCGGGTTAGCGTTGCAACGCCAGATAACGTCCTTGCAGCCCTCGGGTCTGTCCTGCCAGGGCATGTTAGGAATGCTCTGACCAAAGATTTCTAAGCTCATGTGTGTACCTCTCTGTTATTTTATTTACCGGTGCGGAAATTCCGCCCTCATTGTTTACTAGTATATCAAATATCCGCGTAGAATTCAATAGTGTTTTTGACTAAATCTTTCGAGTTTATCATGTGCATGTTTACTTAAAATCTCTTATTATTTTACTTAAAATTTAAACTTCGCTTTTGAAAGGGATTCTGCGGCTCCGATAAAACGAAACATCTGCCGGAAACACCAAACCCCTGTGATCTCTCACAGGGGTTTAGTGCTGGTTTGGTTGGTAATTATATGAAAATGAACGGTGTCGTATTCATGGAACAGAACCTCGGTTCCGTTTCCGTAATATTAAGTATATCCGCTGTGGGTGAATTTATGATGTGACATTTGTGAAAATTGTGTGAATGTTTCGCATTCGTCGCAGGCTAACATTAAACGCTTGCCCTAGGCGCAGGAGTTTCCCGGAAATTTCCCTTTTTGTAGGCGATGGTGGATATAATAAGTCCGATAACGAATGCTGCAAGGAAACTTCCGCAGCATATCAGCGCCGACGTCCACAGCGGAAGTCCGTAGCCATATTCATTTGCAGACGAACTGACGGTTATCATCACCAGAAAAAACGGCGCATAGAACACCACGAAGAATAGCGCGGCGAACCGTATGCACATTACGATACAGCCGCCCAGCGCGAATATCCCGCCGAACAATGCAGTCATCACCAGCATGTCGGAAATATTGCTGACATCACGTCCGGTGAACAGGATAAACGCCGCGTAGACCGCATTTGAAAGCACGCTCCAGCCAAGCGGCACGAGCATGGAAAACAGCGGTATGCCGCGCGTGTAGAGCTTGTCGGCGCAGGGGACGGAGCGCATAAAGCGGTTCCCTATAGTGTCCTGAACCATGAAGATAACGGGCAGGCACACCGCCATCATCATCGGCATCAGCGCGCTGAACTTGCACATAATGAAGTCGGCAGGGTCGCCGCCGGGATCCTCATGAAACAGCATTACCGCAGCCATCATAAGCAGGAAGAACGCGGCCACTCCAATGAGTATCCTCTTATGCGAGAAATACCGTGAAAAAAGCAGCTTCAGATCTGTCACTGGGATTCACCCCATTTCTTTTCCGCGACTGCGAGCGCGTAAATAAGCCCCGCTGCAAATACTGCCGCCGAAACCACTCCGACGGTCACGGTTATTCCGGCGCTGCTGAACAGGGGATCCAGCCGGGTCGTTTCGCTGTCTTCTGCGTCAGCCAGGAACCCGAAGAATCCTGCCAGGAACCCGAACCCGCAAAAAACGCCCATCATAACTATAATGCGCGCCGTGTTGTTCCTGATGAACCCCGTGAAATTACATACTCCGGCGGCGATGAAAAGCAGCATCACCCCGAAAAATACGAAATTGTTATTAATACCGATGAGCTTGTATGCCACGCTTATCAGGGCGAGAAGCCCCAGCCCTGTGATTATTCCGAAAAGATTTCCCGCAGCTATGGCGCGCCGGAAATGGGATGCACCGTCCGGCAGGGAAGCATAGTATTTATGACCGGGCGTCACCGGTGAAAGGTACTGATACAGCGCATTCATGAATATCAGCCCGAAAACTGCACTCATGCTGCTCAGCATTGTGGATACGCCCTCAGCCAGTCCGGTGAGGAACTCATTCATAGGGAAGCAGCCTATTATCCCGCACAGTACTGTCAGTCCTGAGATGACCGCCGCAAATGACACTATCGACCGTATCTGACAGTTCCCGAAAAACAGCCTGAACGACTGTATATACTTTTTCATCTGTGTTCCTCCGCGTATTTCAGCAGACCAACGCTGAGCTGCTGAAGGGTAGGGGCGGCGGTTTCCACGTTCAGCGCGGCGAGCGCTTCCGAGTTTTCAGAAAGAGCCAGTCCGTCAAACGTGGTGCGGTTGTGGCTTCCGCTCATGAGGAGAGATTTCGCCTGCTCCCAGTTTTCCGCGTCGCCGCTTACCACTATGTATTTTTCCTTGAGTTCCTCGATGAATCCCTGCTCGATGACACGCCCCTTATCCATGAAAACGGCGTAGTCCGCGGCGTTTTCCATGTCGGCGATGTTGTGGGTGGAGAAGATTATCGACTTTCTTCCGTCGCCGTCGTCGAGGTATTCGCGCATGCGGTCGCAGAGCCTGTCGCGCATGAGCGGGTCGAGGGAGCTTCCCGGCTCGTCGAGCACCAGCAGCTCAGTGCTGCGGGCGAACACCGAAGCCAGGCATGTGCGCATGCGGTTTCCGTCGGACTGCTTATGCATGGGGCGGGGCTTTTTTGTATTTTCGCTGTCCACCTCGAATTTCTCGCACAGCTCGGCGAATTTTGCTCTGTCGAAGCTCTTGTAGGCTATTTCCATCGACACCGCGATGTCCTTCGCAGTGAATCCCAGCGGGAAAAACGCGCTGCTGGCGCAGTATCCTATGCGCTCCCGCAGATTCGGGTCGGAAATATCCCTGCTGTCTCCGAAGTACGTTACCTCGCCGTCTGTGCGGTGGGTAACTCCGCAGAGTATGTCGATAAGCGTGGTTTTACCTGCTCCGTTTGCACCGATGAGCGCGGTGGAAAAGCCTTCCGGGATATCCAGGTCGAGCGCTCCCAGCGTGAATTTGCTGTATTTTTTCGTAAGACCTCTTGTTCTTACGCAGTAGTTGTTTTCCATAATAATTACTCCCTTATTTCCTGCTTACTAATACAAATAAAAAAACAAAGAGCGTCAGGCAGATAATATCTGCAATTCCGATAATGCGTACTGCGATATCCGGCAGAAATCCCCCGCAAATTTCACTTACCGCCAGCAGAAGCCCGCCAAATCCCATTATAATGAGCGTTATACAGGACAGACGCTTTACCGTGGTTTTATCCATATCTTTCCTCATATACGATAAGAGCCTGCGCCGCTTTCGAATGCTGCAAATATTTTTTCCAGCTCGTCCACGGCTGTTTTTTCGTCAGGGTAAACAGCGAGTATTCCATCGCACATAGTTCCGAAGCCTGCGGAGCCTACCAGCGCGTACTTGCCCTCTTTTCCGCCGCCTACGATTCTTTCAACGGAAATTGCAGCGCAGTCGGCTATTTTCTTCCTTTTTTGTGAATATATAAGCATATTGCCACTCTCCTCAGTCTGTATCGTATAGTACTTTCAGCATTTCCACCAGCTCATCGCGGGATACCCCGGCGAGTTTTGCGGCCTCCATTGCATTTTGCAGGTGCTGTTCCAGAAGGCGGAGCTGCTGCTCCCTTACCATCTCGCGGTCCTGCGGGTTCACGATGTAACCCTTGCCCTGCACTGGAGCTATCATTCCCTCCTGTGTCAGAAGCTCGTATGCCTTCATCGTGGTTATTACGCTGATTTTCAGATCTTTTGCAAGTCCGCGTATCGATGGGAGGTACTCTCCCTCGCCTATTCGTCCGTTCATGATGTCGTCCTTGAACTGCGACGCTATCTGGCGATATATCGGAACATCGGAATTCTGCATTATCTTCAAGTTATGACCTCCTTTCGCGTGTTTATATGTTATATATACAGTATATACTGATTTTACCTGTTTGTCAAGGGGTTTTTTACTTTTTCTATGAGAATAATGTGCAGAGCGGTCTGTTCGAACATTAAATTGTTGTTTAGAGGCGGAACGTTGCTTGTGAGGAAAAACTATAATTTAGCGGCGAGTGTTCCACTTACTGCAACCCCAAATCGGGAGTCAAGGGGGACTAGTCCCCCTTGCAGGTCAAGGGCGGAGCCCTTGTCGCCGTTAGGCGAAACCTCCGCACAGAGTGCGGATACTCCGTGCGAAAGCACGGCAACTCTGCGCGCCGGCGCGCAGTTAAACGTCCAAAAAGCGCTAAAGGGGTGTGGGGGAAAACAAGAGTTTTCCCCCACTAGCAACATATTAACTACAAAAGTGCCTTTCCTCAAAAACAGTCCGGTGGACTGTTTTTGATACAGCATTCACGCTGAAAATCTTTACAGATTGGTTCATCAAAACGTCACGAACATTTAAAGAAATTGCGCGTTTGGTGGAAGCGGCGCATATGCTTACGAAACAGTCCACCGGACTGTTTCGGAGGACGGACTCAACAAAGACAACGTTGTCGCTCGTGGGGGAAAACTCTTGTTTTCCCCCACACCCCTTTAGCGCCTTTTTGGCGTTTAACCGCGCTTACGCACGGAGTTACTGCGCGCCAGCGCGCAGAGTACCGCACTTCGTGCGGAGGTTTCGCCTAACGGCGACGAGGGCGCTGCCCTCGACTCGCAAGGGGGACTAGTCCCCCTTGACTCCCGATTAAGGGTTGCAGTAAGTGGAACACTCACCGCTAAATTATAGTTTATCAACAAGCAAATTGCCAAGTTGCTTCGCTTTACACTAAAACCCGAAACGTGATATCCCTTTCATTCGAGGTTTTAGCAGTTATCCTTCCTCCGTGGGCTTCGGCTATTTCCCTTGCGGCGGCAAGCCCCAGTCCGTTTCCGGGACTGCTCCGCGATTTATCCGAGCGATAAAAACGCTCGAAGAAATGCGGGATCTCATTCCGGTCAACATGCGAACAGGTATTGAACACCGTTATTTCCGCGCGTCTGCCCCGGCGCTTTACCGTCAGCCGTATTTCGCCGTTTTCATCGGAATATTTCAGCGCGTTATCAAGCAGTATCGAAGTCAGCTTCTGAAATGCGCTCATATCTCCGAATACGGTAACATCGTCCTCGATTTCCTGAGAAAACCTCTTCCCCGCTGCTTTCGCCGAAAAACTGAACGCTTCAGCTATCTCCCAGGCGGCGTCTGAAAGCGAAAATTCCGCACGCTCCGGAAACGGCTGCTCCTCCGAGAGCCGCGACAGCTCCACAAGCTCCGCCGTAAGCCCGCTGAGCCGTACCGCCTGCTTCTGGATATTCTCCACCCACTCGTTGCCGGGTATCTCCATATCCAGGACGTCGGCACTGGCGGATATCGCGGTTATCGGAGTTTTCAGCTCGTGTCCTGCGTCCGCAAAAAATCGCCTTTGGTTTTCAAAAGAAATCATAGCCTGCTTT
>CAKROK010000078.1 GCA_934373295.1 uncultured Christensenellaceae bacterium
TTGGCTGGAACGGCAGGTGGAGCTACTGCACCGGGGGATGGCGCTGTGCCAACGGGATGACCGCAGGCAGAGCAGAACTTAGCGGTATCTGAGATTTGATGACCGCAATTTTCACAGAACATAGAATTGAACCTCCTATTGCTTTGAACTTGCTTCAAAAATGCCCCCGGCATCTGGAGGATGCCGAGGGCGGATGGTCGAATTAGTTGCGGGTGCGGGAGAGCTGGTACTCCAGGCTCTGTTCAGCTGTGAGACCATTCTGGATGAAATTTACCAAATTTGGGTAAAAGATGTAGATACGTGATCCGTTCGGTACGTGACTTATGTAACCGGCAGCTACGAGATTGCGGAGACTGTGGTATGTTATATCATACCCTTCGCTCCGTGCACGACGTGCGGCACCTGTTAGTGTAAGAAAATCCTGCGGCTTATTAACCATAATTTTTCTCTCCTTTCGTAAAATGATGGAAAGCACAGGTGGCTTTTCATAATAAGCATATCTTTTTGAGATATAGGACTCTTAAAGGGCGATTAAGGGTACCGGGGAAGATCTGGCTCCTTTGAGAAGTCATAACGCTCCAAAGAATGTAAATCAGGTTGTACCACCTCATATTGGGCGTTTAAAGGAGGAACGACATAGCCGCAGTTAAAGAATAGGCTCTGGTCATGCAACAGGACACCATCACAATCGATGTATCCACAATCGCCGGAGTGGCAACATGGAGCCTCTGTAAAGAAAATTGGGGCGCCCATAGTTGAAAGCAGATCAGCGTACTCGGGAGAAACAGGGTTTTCAAAAAATCCATCTGGGATGTTCATGATAAATCCTCCTTAAAAATGATTGACAAGCGAAGCATTTAAAGCTTTACTTATATTACAAGAATACTTGGTTATAAATTTCTGCCTTTGAATGCTGGCAATGGAATCAGGTGCTCGATTTCGACAATGAAGCCGATGCAATGTCTTCCAGATGACTGACGTTCACACAAATAGGAGCGCGAGTTGGTTTGGAGTCTTCTCCAATATAGATAGGGCCTTGAAAAACGCACTGCCCAACCTCCAGATTCCGTAAAAGGTCAGAAATCTCAGCCCGATGCTGTGGAGATGCGAGAAGCTCGGCATAATACTTTACTTCTAGGAGAGCAGGGTGAAAGAGAAGTTTGTGGTTTGCTTGGCAGAGCATCGTTCTTTCGGATGCGTTAAACTCACGGATACTCTGGCTGGCAAGGATCACATTCAGAGAGTATTTTCTTCCTTCTGTCAGGATTTTGCCAAGGTAACAGTCCTTGTCGATGGAGAGGTTCTGCATCTCATCTATGTAGATGTAGCGTGGCGGTTGTCCTCCCTGTGATGCAGTGCGAAACTCATCAAATAGGATTAAGTCGGCAATCGTTTTTTGTAATAGTGGCGGAAATTTGCTTAGGCCGATGTTTTCGATTCCGAAAGAATGGTTGACAGGTTGATGCCTGAAAATATTGTGCCGCAGAAGCGGCGCAAGATGAGTGGCTGCATTTCTTGACGCTTTCGTGTCAGATTTTTGAAGGGCGTTAAGAACTGCTGGAAAAAGATCTGGATTATTATCACGGTCGGAAATCGCATATTCAAGAGCTTCCGAGAGGGCAGCTGTTGAAGAACGGCTTAATCTGAGGTTATTAGCGATAATATTGGAAATCGTATAGCTTAAATCTGCAGGTGATTCCATAGTTCCATCCGCATAGTGCAGTGGCTCGAAAAGCGTTGTTGGAATTGGCGTGCTGTATCCATCAATTCGTAAGGACAGCTGTTCAAATGACTTTCTGAAAGGTGGAAAGAGATGTTCCGGGGCAGAGGAGTTATGAATATCGATGCTGCGGACGCTATAGCTCTGATTGGCCTTTTGCAGCACGATACTTTGGGCAGCAACACTCTTTCCGTAGCCGGATTCACCGAGGATAACATAAGAATCATTATCCTGTCCGGGGATACTTTTTGTGGAAACGGATAGTTCTTGGTTGCCCTCATAGTACTTTCCTATGTAGGTTTGCGATAGCATAGACATAATAATCAAACTCCTTTTTGCTTTTAAATTTCAACAAGGTCACGACTTCCGGGTTGATGTAGGCTACTTCTCAGAAGTGTTCGAAAGCGAAAATCCTTTGATTCATTTGGTGCAAAGGTGAGCGTTTTGGGGACTGATCCCGAAAGAACCCCGGCAGTTTTCAGACGATTGAGCACGTCGGACGGCATATAGGAGCGCAGCTGCACCTTAATGATTTTCTTCAAAAGGGCAGTCGATGTATAATAATAGGTATCATCATATAGAATCTCCTTCTGACAGTTAAAACTGCTATTGGCATCTTCGAGTGGATAAAAACAGATAATGTTGCTTCGCCGGGCGGCATAGAGTGCGTTTCGGAAAGGTGTAAGGATGTTGCCATCGTTGATTCTTTCCCAGTAGCGAGTGTATGTTTCAAGGTATTCGTCACAGCGGACGGAAAGCGTTTGTGGAGGCACTTGCATGGAGTAATGCCACTTTACAACATCAGCTATCATAGATAGTGCTGCGATTTCCCGTTGTACAGAACAATCTTCGCCAAGATCATCGAAGACTTTGGTAAAAGAACGTTCCACTGTCGAATTGAATGCATTGGCGTTATTCATAATCGAATTTATTAGCCCACCGATAGAATCAATCGAATTTGTAGCTTCATAAGGCTCGATAAAATCTTGTATTGGTAGACAAAAGGTTCGCTGACGTGGGGTGAGACTAGACGAAACAACCATATATAGAGGGTGCTTCTGGTTGCTTTGCATAGAATTCATCAGCGCTTGATAGTTTTTGTCCCGACTATAGGCACTGGAAGACTCATTGAAGTTGATGTTTTCAGAACGAATCCATACAATGGGACGGTCACGCAAGCTTTCTAGTGCTTTTTTGAATAGGGAGGGTGTGCTATCAATGCATAAATCTGTGTACAGATACTCAAGCGTTAGGATGCAGATTGGGCGTCGAATCCACATCTTAGAAGGCAAACGCTCTTGAAGTATCGCGTATAGTGATACAAGCTGGTACAATATCATATCGGGTGTAGGCGGAACTGTGAAGCTCAGTAGCACAGCATTAAGATCAACCCATTCACTCTCTTGAAATTCCCAGTGCTTTTCAGAAAAATACCATCCGGGAGAGTATTTTATCTGCGGAGGAATGGAAGCGAGTCCAGATGCTGTATAACGTGCAATTAACTCGGC
This sequence comes from uncultured Christensenellaceae bacterium, assembly GCA_934373295.1. Classification (GTDB taxonomy): domain Bacteria; phylum Bacillota; class Clostridia; order Christensenellales; family Christensenellaceae; genus HGM11616. The sequence goes on from CAKROK010000078.1 coordinate 3,229, forward strand.
ACAAATGGTAGCTGGAAGATTTGCATCGACAATAAAACCATTGTCTTGTAGTAAATTGTAACGTTGCAGGGCGCTGCAATCAGCATCGACTATAACGCTCTCGTGTTCTCCTGTAGGAGTATCGAACGTATATTTGATGAATCCCTTTTTTGTGTCATGTTCTATTATCTTTTGCGCCTGTAGATTTCGGCAAGGGCTAAAAGGTTTTCCAACGGTACTGACGCTATTACTGTACAAGAGGACTAGATAACCCTGAGGATCAGTAGTTAAGCCAGAGTTATCGAAACGGAGCGACTTTCGTCTATAGGCTTTTTGCGTATCGCTCTCCCAGGCCGCTTGAAGCTCATGAGCTTTTGCCTCAAGAGGATTGCATTGAGGGGATGAAGACTGTTGCCATTGGTGAGAGGGAGTAGATGGTGGCACAGGACCATTCGATAGTGTGGCACTATTATAGAAAGTTGGACGTTGTGTAATATCCTGCGGCGTGGTAACTGTTTGTGTCCAGTTTCTTTTAGGAAAAGTCGAACTGACTTCTTCTGGCGGATTATAGGGTGTTCCATCAAGATTCTGAAGAGCATTGATCATGCCACTAGTGTTTGAAGCATTCATAAAGTATCCTTTCTTATCTTATGAGGTGAGTTGGCGGACGGCAGGCAGTTTGTCCGGTCGTTTTCCGGGGATAGGCTACCCGCTAATTTAGTTGTCAAGGTGCGGAGTAGAAGAGGCTGAAGGCTTTCTTCTGTAAATAGGATAACACATTGAAAAATAAGACAAAGAGGGTGAATTTACAGTGAGTGGGTGTAAATATGTAAAAACAGTATTGCTTGAGATTGATATGCAATTAACAATCTTTGGTGACGTCTCAAGTCTATAACAGGAGCTCTAGAAAGGAAAATTAAGCGGTATGAATGGCATTGACAATCTGGCTCTCTATAAAACTGTAGATGAACTCCAAGAAAGTAAAAATAGTATTGAAAGGCATACGGGAATTGATTTTTCAAAAAATGTCCAACAATTCGATTTGCTGCTGGATATCGTTGAGGAAGAAACATCAGAAAACGAAGAAAAAAGACAAGTTGAAGTAGTTGAACGGATATTGGAAGCAGTATGGCCTGAAAATTTATTTGAAGCATATTGCAGTGATAAAGACAACATCGTGCAAGCCGTATATTCCAATATGATTGCAATGGTCTTGTTTTCGTTGCAATACCTTTTGGCAGATGAAATTATTGATGACGAGTATGATTCAAAATTACAACGGTGGCTTGATATGGAAAGCGATGAAGAGGCAGAAACGTTTGAATGTTATGAGAGCATGAAAAGAACAGTATCAAATAAAATAAAAAAGATTGCTAAAAATGCTCAAAAAAGTAAGGAAGACTATGAACAAAACTTAAGGTTGCCAATCCAATTGCCACAAAGCACACATAAAAAGAAAATTTTAAAATCACTTATGAAAAAAATAGTTGAATTGGAGGCGAATTCGGCACAAGAAAATGGTGCTGACGGCAAGTCGGATTCAAAGCAGAAAAAGAGAACAAATAGCATAAGTTGGAACATTCTAAAACTAGCAGAAAAAGAAGAAAATGTTGCAAATTTTAAGAAAATAAACGCTAATGGAAAAAGAAGTATAAAAAAGATATATGAAACTTTATGTAGAGAAATCACAGAAGTTTCAATGGAAGATACAGATAAAACTGAAAAGGTAATGTTAGAGCTTGCGTATGAGTGTGTTTTTCATGCCAAAAGTATTTCTGCATTAGAAGATGGAGATGGAACAGAAATTGACTTATTGGGGAGGACGATTGTTCCGATAGGGTTTTATGTGCGGAAGTTCAAATTTGGCAACGAGGGACAGTGCATCGGCTTTCGGAATATTTACTGCGCTACATTAAAAAGCATGATGATTTATGTTGTTGAATACGCAGGTAGTGTCCTGCAAAAGAAGCAGAAGGAAATTTCACAAAAAGATAAAGTTTTGATGGCATATGAGATTGTATGTAATTATGTGAAAAGTAGATATAAGGAATATTATGAGGCAGCATTTGACGAAAAAAATAAAATAAAACTTGATCTTAACGCACCAAATATTGGCGAACATATTTGGGCTGTTATGAACATTCTCTTTTACTGTGAAAAGTATAATAAGGAAAATCAATATTTATGTAGCATTGAAACGGAAGGCGTTCCATATATTCGTCCAGAATTTCCCAAAGTAGCCAAATGCAATGAAAGTAAGAAATGCGGAAAAATAAAATACAAGGTTCCTGAAAGCAAAGGAAAAAAGCTGGAAATATATTTTTCAGTGATGACATCTGATGGCATTTTAGATGAGATAAAAGAGCTCAACGCAATAAAAGTGGCAAGAGAAAATGAAGTGAGTCGCTTAAGGGAGATTTTTGAAGAAAACCAAAAGAATGAGGGTGATTTGTTTCAAAAAAATATCTTGGCATTTAAAAATGGGGAGAAAGGGTTCTCATTAAGTGATTTTAGGGTTGAGATATTTTCGGATGATAAATTTACACTTGTTATATCAGGAAAACAATCTCCTAATATAATGAAAAGTATATTAACCGCTTGTGGAATGAAAGTGGATGGACGAACTAAAAAGATTTCAGCAAATCAAATGACACTGATAACATTATGTCAGGTTATGGATAAAGCTGAAATCATGTGTGATCCATGGGCCGAAAGGACGGTGCTAAAGGTTCGACTAGGCAAATTGAATTTGGGAGGGTTGATGAATTTTGAACTTGGAATAGAAAAAAGAACAGTGCTTACCAATAGAGATAAAATTGCTAGAGATAGCTTTGAAAAGTACAATTTATTTGAGACTTCCGACACTTCTAAAAAAAATCTGGAACTAAAATGACTAAAAAACTAGTCAAACTAGTTGAACGAGGAAAAGTTTTTTTGAAAGTGTAGGAACGAAGGCTACATTATAGTATTATGACACCAATTTAGGGCAACCACGCAAGTGGTTGCCCTTTCTCTGTATCTAGTATGATTTGACATTCGGCAACAGTATAGTAAACCATCAAAGGAGGATTGGCCGTTATGTTTGATTATTATGATACCCTGATAACCCCGGAAGAAGTTGCCGATATGCTGGGATGTGGTATGAACACCACCTATAAGCTTTTGAAGTCGGGAAAGATAAAAGCTAT
>CAKROK010000079.1 GCA_934373295.1 uncultured Christensenellaceae bacterium
ATTCTCGACAGATCCGCGCGTGATCGAGATCGGCAGCGTGGGCTTTAGATTCGTGGGAGTGAGCTTTATCCCACTGGTGACGTCGCTCATATTCCCCGTGTTCTTTCAGGCGGTCGGCTCCAGCCTAAAAAGCTCCGCGCTTACCGTAATACGCACGGTCGTGCTGTTCGTCCCGCTGGGGTATATTTTTTCGCGGTTCGGGCTTAACTGGTTCTGGCTAACGTATCCCGTGACGGAGGTTGTGACGAGCATAGTCGGTGCGGTTTTCTACAATCAGTTCATCAAAAAGGACTATGCCAGCGAACCTAAGCGCATTTCGGCGGACGATGGGGATGATATAGCGCTAAAGCCCTCGGCGCCGGGCGTGATAATCACCATCGCGAGGGAGCATGGCTCATCGGGAAAACAGATAGGCAAGCTCGTCGCGCAGCAGCTGGGCATTCCCTTTTACTATAAGGAGATGGTCGCGCTTGCGGCGCATGAGAGCGGGCTTGACCGTGAATTCATCTCGGATATCCATAAAAATGCGCCGGATGCCCTGCGCGAGCTTTATTTAAGCTCACATGTAGTTTTACGCGCGATAGAGGCGCAGGGGAGCATAATACGAAAGATCGCGGACAACGGCTCATGCGTGATAGTGGGACGTGCGGCGGATTATGTTTTGAGGAATTATAAGGATGTCGTGCGCATTTTCGTTCATGCGCCAAAGGAATATCGCATGAAGCGCGTGATGGAGGTCTATGGAGATACTCCAAAAGAGGCGAAGCGCAACATCAGGCGCTCGGATAAGGCGCGCGCGTCATACTACAGGCATATTTCCGGCAAGCGCTGGGGAGATGCGGATAACTATGAGCTGAGCATCGACTCGTCGGCGGGCGTGCAGAGCGCGGCGCGGGCGATAGTGGATTATGTTAGGGATTTGGAGAAATGAAAAGAGAGGGCGAATGATTTGATTCCGCCCTCTTTTGCTATGTGCTTATAAAATTTTATCCCCGATATGTATCTCATAGCGCTCATCTATCGTATCGCGGTCATATCTTATCACCTTATAAAACGGGGCGTGATAGGTTATTGTCTGCTCGGTGTATTCCGTGAGATATGAGAATCTCGGCGCCTGACGAATATAGCAGACGCCGGCGAAATCCAAAAATATCATGCCTATCATAACGGATAAGAAAATACCGATAGTGAGAATTATCCGATATTTCTTGAGCAGTAAAAACGCACCGACGGCGGCGGTTATCGCTCCCAATATTGCGAACTTTGCGCCCCAGCCGCTTTCGCTCGGTATGACGACGAATGCGCTCATTATCAAAAAGCAGCCGAAGCACAGCACTATCAAACCTATTATATTCTTCATCGCGCCGACGCGCTTTTGCTTATCCTCATTGGCGTATTGCGCCGCCTTGACAAGTGTGTCCTTTAATTCTTCATTCATGTTCTCGCTTTTCCTTTCTGCGTCGATTATTTCGCGGATGTCCACGTCGTAGAGATCCGCAAGTTCCACAAGCAGGCTCAAATCCGGCAGATTTGCGCCCGTTTCCCATCTCGATACGGTCCTGTCCGAAACGTTGAGCTGCTCGGCGAGCTGGCTTTGCGTCAAATTTTTGCCCTTTCGCAGCTCCTTTAAAAACAGTCCTATCTTTTTTTGATCCATCAAATGGCCTCCTTTCGATAAGAGGATATCAATTTACGCGCAGTAATAAAACGACATAAAGCGAGAAATGCCGTTTTTTTAGGTATAGACATAAGTGTCGGGTTTGTTTTCAGCGGATATTTTCGATAGTTGCCTTGTAGTAGTTACCGAAATCCGCCAGCGCATCTATTATGGGCAGCATCTTTTGCCCCAGCTCGGTCAGGCCGTATTCGACCTTGGGCGGCATCTGCTTGAAATCGTGGCGGTATGCGAGCCCGTCGTCCACCATCTGACGCAGGCTGTCCGTCAATACCTTTTGAGAAATGCCGTCCAAATCGCGCATCAGCTCGTTAAATCTCCACGGGCGCGCCTTCAAATTGCGCAATATGAGCAGCTTCCATTTTCCGCCTATCAATGAGACGGCCGTCGCGACGGGGCATATGGGTAATTCATCCTTTGTTTTCATATAATCACCTCACACATATATTATAGCATACATTCAAAAAAATATGTACAGTTATAAAAAGGTGCGTACTTGTTTTTGACTATGCAGGGAGATAAAATCTAATCAACAAAGAAAAGCAATACCTGGAGGTAAAAAACATGAAAAACTATGCTAAGACAAATGTGGGAGCTGAGGGAAGGACGGAGCTTCACGAAACGCTCGCGCTGACGGGCGCAGAGGTAAGCATCAATAAGCTGCCCGCGGGCGCATGTGTGCCCTTTGTTCACTCGCACAAGAACAACGAGGAGCTTTACGGCATACTCTCCGGAAAGGGCAAAGTTGTGATAGACGGCGAAACAGTCGAGCTTGCGGCGGGCGACTGGGTGCGCATCTCTCCTGCGGCAAAGAGACAGTTCTTCGCGGCGGACGACAGCGAGATAGCGTTTGTATGCATCCAGACAAAGGAAAACTCGCTGGGCGGCTTCACTGCGGATGATGCGGTGGTGGAGAATGCGTAATAAAGCCGAGCAGCCGAAATCGCAAAAGCAGAGGTGATTTTCATTTAATTGGTGCTGTATTATTGAAAAGAGGTGCAGTCGGTATGCAAATGCATGTTGATTGCACTTTTTTGTTTGATTGATGCGGCGAAAGAATTGCTAAAATAATGGACGGCGTCGTTCAATCGACAGTCTTATTCTGAATCTGAAAAAGGCGCAGAGCAATGTTTCGGTTCAAGCATTAGCTGCCCTGAAAAAAATACGGCACAGCGGCTTTTTATGCCCGTTGTGCCGCAGCTGACAAGCTGTCATAAAGAAATGTTAGCTGTTGCTTATGATTGACCTATTTAGAGGAACGCTTTTTACTCTTATAAAATACCATCACACCTGTCAGGACTCCGCCGCTGATGGCGAGCAGTATGATCCAAAGGCTCAGATCGCCTGTGTCTCCGGTTTTCGGAGAAGTTGTTTCTCCGCTTGACGGCTTCTGCGGTTTATTCGGCTTTTTTGTCGGCTGCTCAGGCTGAGTCGGTTTGGGGTCGCTCTTTCCGATCTTCTCAAGCAAACCGTTGACGGTGGAAAGCAACGCTTCCGTCTCTGTTTTTTCTGCCGATGTGAGATTTCCGGAAGAGAGCAGGTCCTTTGCATTTGCTGCCAGCTTTTCAAGGTCTACCTTGTCATTCTTGCTTACCGTATCGACGGAATACTCGTTTACTGCTGTGCGGAGGACGGTGAGCTTGTCGCCGATCTCTATGATCTTATTCTCCAGCTTTTTGCACAGATCAAGGGCGGCTTTCAGCTCATTCCACTCGGCCTCTGTCGATTCGTTTTCGTCGAACGCTCCGGCAATATCCAAAAGCTGTGCTTCAACCTCATTGATCAAGGCGCTGTCGTCCGATGTTACCGTGCTCTCGGAGAGACCTCCGAGCTTATCGGTAATGGAAGAAATGGGCTTCATATACACGGTGTAAACCGTTTCGTTTCCAACGCTGTCCTTGGCGCTGATGGTGTAGGTCGCTTCGCAGTTACCGGGCAGGAAGAAGCTCTCTTCCACCGGCTCTCCGTTCAGCGTGACCGTAACCGGAGATTCGTCATCGTTATAAGCCACGACCTTTTTGGTGACATAGTAGGTCTTGCCGTTTTCAACATTCAGAATTTCGGGCGGGGTCGTATCGGCGTCCATCGCCATAACGCTTACCGTACCGGATACCTCGTTTGAGGTGATAAGCACCGGAACACCGCTGCCGTTTTTCTCCGCCGCAACAAATGTCAGCCCCTCGGGGGAAACGTCATCCTTGATATCGGCGGAATAATCGCGGCTGTTAAAATAGTTCTTAAAAGCTGCATTTGCAGGATCGGTGATGTCATAGATCATCACGCCGCCCGTGCGTTCCAAACCGATAAAGGCATAGGTATGACCGTCGATCGTGCCCACCGTAATGCCCTCGGGCTCGGGACCTTTTTTGCCCGAACGATCTTCTGCCTCTATCGTATCATTGGAGCAGTTGAAGTAATCGGGAACGGTCTGCGCGGTGATTTTTTCAAAGTCGCTGCCGCTGTCGAAAACTTCTTCAAGACCGCTTGGCGTAACCTTAAACACCGTAAAGGAGCGGCCGCCAAATATGTAATCTGTTCCGGGTTCCAAGCCGTCATATTGGGTTACATCAAACCATGTCACCTTGCCGCCGGTATTGATGCTGTTAACAGGCGAAGTCTTACTTTTGATCTCATTCACATCGGTTTCAATACCCACCGGCCAGGCGCGGCTGTCGCCCTCGTTGGCGGTCAGGAGATAGGTTTCGCCGCTGATCGTGGCGGCGGAGATCCCGTCAGGCATACGGATGCCCTTGATGTGCTCATAGGTTTTCGGGGAGTACTTGCCGTCGCTCTTATTCAAATCAATGGCAACCTTGCTGTGATCTTCAAAGCCCAGGCTGAAAATATTTTCAAATTGCAGGGTATCCATATTCAGAACGGCGACCGCATTGGCCTCCTGCAAGGCAACATACGCTTTATTTCCGCTCACTGCGATATACTCCGGCTCTAAATCGGCACTGGGTGCAGTATTCTTTTTCAGCACAATTCCGGCGGCGACAAGCTCGCTGCGCTTGGCATCAAAGCCGCTGAAATCAACTGTCGTTGATTTTTTCGTCTGCACATCAATGACCGTTACGCTGCCCTTCGGGTCAACTGCACCGGCGGCAGTGTAGCCCTGCCGCGGCTCGCCCTCATCGGCAGTCAATACCTTTGCGCCGTCCTCGGTAAATGTCACCATATCCGGCTGAATCCCTGCTGCGGCAATGCCGCTGTAGGTCAGGCTGCCGTCCTTGTTGCAGTCAAAGAACAACACTCGGCCGGGCTTTGTATAATCGGCGTCCTGCATAGCGACTGCCAGAACCTGCCCATTCGGGCAAACGGCTACAGAGGTCATATCGCCGTATGTGAAGCCTGTTCCGGCATTTTCGGCAAGTTCGGCGGCTTTCAGCTCTGTGCCTGTAAGCGCCTCTACCTTGCTGCCGTTTTTTAAATTTTTCATATTCACGCAGTCCAGCGTGCCTTTTACGCCGTTGACCGAGTAAGCAAAGCCGTTTTGGGCATTATAGGCGGTGATTTCCGCTGAGCCGCCCTCGGCGCTGTACGCCCCGGCGTTGTAGCGGGCGATTAGCTTGGCTTTTACCGCAGAATTTGCGTTAAAATATCCTGTATACTGTATATTCGTTGTTTCGACAGGGGTATAGCTCGGCGTCGGTATCACAGAAGTGCTGCCCGCGTGCGGGCCCTTATCCGCGGAGACCGATTTACTGTAATTTATTTCTTCAAAGTCGGCTTTATTATTATCTGTATCGGCAAATCCGATGCGGCGAATCGCTTTCTTTTTGGATTGGATAGAAGCGAACGCACCTTCGTAAGCAGGCGGCGTCTGATCCGTCGTGCCGTCGTTTCCGCCGACAGCTGCTAAATCGACAAAGCCCTCGGGAAGGGCAAAACCGTCTGCCGTAACATCACCGGCAAAGGTGCCCGTCAAGGGGGTGTCATTGCTCAAAAGAGCCACCGATACGCCCTTGTTATGTAGAATCATATTCCATTCCTGATTGCCCTGCGGCACCTGATAAGAGCCGGAGGGCTTCGTGACAGCCCCGCAGCGGACCAGATAGTAGCCGTTCGCTTCGATAACGCCCGTCAGCTTCAGCACGGCCCAGCTGTCTGCCTGATTTCCGCTTGCCGAAGAGCGGTACTGAACTGACCAACCGTTTAGATCGACATTTTTATTCGTAGGGTTATACAATTCGATAAAGCTGTGGTCGGCATACCCGTCGTCTGACGCGCCGTATACCTGATTGATTATCACATGGCCGTTTTGCGCTGCATATACCGTGCATACTGACATCAGCAAAAGAACCAGTGAAGCAATAAATCCCAATAATCGTTTCATTTATCATTCATCCTTTCCATTCATTTACATTGTTTAGTTTGATTTTTAGTATAAGGATGCAATGAAAAAACCGATATCGTACTCGTGTAAAGACTATGTGAAATATACCGGCGGTATATTAAACTAAACTGCAAATCGGTTATTTACCTATAAATACAAAGATGCATGATAACTATATTTAAAAATAATAAAACCGAACTGTCTCCGATCAAGAGAGAGCTCGGCTTTTGAGTTTGGTGCAGCAAGACAATCCAAATCCGAACCGTTTTTGTTGCTGATAGCTTCCTGCAATTCCGCAAAGGTGATGGTTTTCGTGCCCTCCTTGTAGTTGAAGGTGATCACCATTTTATCATCGTACAGGAAAATCGCATTGAT
>CAKROK010000080.1 GCA_934373295.1 uncultured Christensenellaceae bacterium
ACAGATTAGCGGAGAAGGATGAGGAGGTCGCAGACCTCCTTATGGGAAAGTCTGAAAACCACGGTTTTCAGTTAAAACATAGTTTACTCCCAAATCAACCTAATGTCTTTAAAAACTTACTGCTGACTTTAAACATTCTCTTTGATGGAGCTTTGCGAAGCAAAGCAACCTAATTATCCAACTTACGGGCATATTCACACTTTTAAGCTCAATCAACCCCTCTCCCTCATCCGCTTTTCCCCCATAATTTTAACGCATTAAAACTCCTTCATACACTGTTTACTATTTTTTCTTTTTATGATAGAATAGCATTGTATTTTTACAACATCAATTAATTAGGAAGTGAATTGACATGATTACAGTTGTAGGCAGTTTTGTAGTTGATTTAAGCATGCGCTCACCCCATATGCCCGTTCCCGGCGAGACGGTTCTCGGCAGGAGCTTCAAGATGGGCCCCGGCGGTAAGGGCGGTAACCAGGCAGTAGCGGCGGCGCGCTCCGGCTCCGAGGTCTATATGATAACCAAACTGGGCGACGACGAGTTTGGCGAAATGGCGAGAAAGAACTTCACGAACGAGGGCATAAACATCGATTATACCCCCATCGACCCCAAGGACCCCACCGGCGCGGCGGTCATCATCGTTGACGACACGAGCGAAAACATGATAGTTGTCGCGGGCTGCGCTTTAAACAACCTCACCAAAGAGGAGATCTATAAGGCAGAGGACGTCATCGCGAAGTCCAACGTGCTCGTAGTTCAGCTCGAGGTCGCTATGGAGGCGACTAAGGCGGCTGTAGAGATTGCGCACAAGCACGGCGTTCCCGTAATCTTCAACCCCGCTCCGTTCTCCGATTTCCCGCAGGAGATCATCCCCATGGTCACCTATGCTACCCCCAATGAGACAGAGGCGGGCGCATGGGCAGGCATTCCGGTAGTGGACGACGCTTCCGCACTCGCAGCGGCTCAGAAGATAATCGACATGGGCGTAAATTGCGTAATAATGACCCTCGGCAAGAGAGGCAGCCTCGTTTACAAGAGCGCAGACGAGCATAAGTTCGTGGATGCATTCTATATCGAGAACCCCGTCGACACCACGGGCGCGGGCGACGCTTACAACGGCGGCCTTGCGCACGCTCTCGATATCGGCATGGACGTATACGATGCAGTAAGATACGCTTCCGCAGTAGGCGGTCTTTCCGTAACCAAGCCGGGTACGGCTCCCGCGATGCCCTATGCTAACGAGGTTGATGAGTTCCTCGCAAAGCAGAAATAATTGCGGTCGATGAAAAGGCCCGATTTTTCTTCAGCCTTTTAAAAAGCAACGATAAAGCGTATTCTCATTTTCGGGAATACGCTTTTTTTATATAATAATATATGGAAGATGAGTTTAAATTGATGTATAATTAAATGAAAATCAAACTATAATGAGGTGAATATCATGATAGTCAGAAAATACACGGAAAATGACCTCCCCGCGATGATAAAAATCTGGAATCAGGTCGTGGAGGACGGAATAGCATTTCCGCAAGAGGAGCTTTTGACGGAGCAGACGGGGCGCGAGTTCTTTTCACAGCAGACCTATTGCGCCGTCGCCGAGGACGATAATGACGTCGTCGGGCTGTATATCCTCCATCCGAACAACGTCGGAAGATGCGGACATATTTGCAACGCAAGCTACGCCGTGGATGCATCGCGCCGCGGCAAGCATATCGGCGAGCAGCTCGTCAAGGATTGCCTGAAAGCTGGCAAGGAATGCGGCTTTGGAATATTGCAGTTTAACGCCGTCGTCGAGAGCAACATCCACGCGCGTCATCTCTACGAGCGCCTTGGTTTCAAGGGCTTGGGCGTCATACCCAACGGTTTTCGCATGAAGGACGGCTCTTTTGAAAACATCTGCCCGTACTATCACGAGCTATGATAATATTATAGATGCAAGTAATCGCCCAGCAGCTCCATATAACGCCGCTCGGCAAGCATCACGTCATACATGCTTATCTTGAAATATGAGGCTATCGCCGCAGCGTTAAAAAGCAGGTCGCCCAGCTCCTTTTCCGCGGAAAAGCGACATTTTTCGCATAATCTGCCCGATATACCATTTTTCTTTGAGTTAAGCTCTATGCAGCCGCACTTTGTCGCGGCATATGCTATGCTTCGGTTGAGGCGCGCCGCAGAGCGCGTGAGCTCGCTCGTCGTATCAAGCAGGTTTCTGCCCTTTTCCACAACGGTATCCTCTACCGCAAGCTGAAAATCCTCAAAAATCATATCCTTTATCATATCTGTCGCCCTCCTTTGTTTAAAAAAGCATCCCTTATATTTGATATGCACGAGGGACGCGTTTTATACGTTTGACGAAAGCTGCCTGATTGACAATTTGTGGTTTGATTGGTATCATTATATTAAAAAGAGGTTACACTTTATAAAAAGGAGGCAAGGATTGAAAAACTTTTTCAGAACGCTTATTTCAATAGCCGGTTTCGCGATCGGCCCGGGCGTTGTCGTCGCGATATACAGCCTCTTTAAGACGTATTTTGACATTGACTTCGAGGTCCTTTTAGAGGGCTGGGCGCAGATCAGCATCTATATAATAAGCGCGATCATTTCCGGAATCATCTTCATCATATTATCAAAGAGGATCGTCGACTGGTACATATCTGTTACGACCCACCTCGAGGACGGCGTGGAGCATATGCCCCTGCGCAGCTTCTTCATGGCGCTCGCGGGAATACTCGTGGGCATACTGCTCGCATTCTTCATGTCCTGGCTGTTGGACAAGATACCCCTTAAAGTGGTCACCATCCCCGTCTCAATAATACTTTTTATTATGCTTGCGTATGCGGGCGCGAGGATAGGCAAAAAATGCGCAGACAAATACGTCCGCAGCAAAAAGAGCAGCACGGACGAGGAATGCACCGTGTGCGGGAAGATACTCGACACGAGTGTCATAATCGACGGGCGCATTTTCGACATACTAAAGACGGGCATAATCGACGGCGGCGTCATATTGCCCGAGTTCGTTCTATCCGAGCTGCGCCATATCGCGGACAGCCAGGATACACTAAAGCGCACAAAGGGACGCAGAGGTCTGGACATCTTAAAGAAGATACAGACGGAGCTGGATATCCCCGTACAGATCTGCGACACGGATTACGAAGATCTGACCGAGGTGGACGCAAAGCTGCTTCGCTTAGGCAGAGAGCTGGGCGCGACGGTCATCACGAACGACTTTAACTTAAACAAGGTCGCATCCGTTCAGGGAGTAAAGGTGTTTAACATAAACGAGCTTGCGAACGCCGTAAAGCCCATGCTGCTGCCCGGTGAGGAGCTCACTGTGACCGTCGTCAAAGAGGGACGAGAATACGGTCAGGGCGTCGCATTTTTGGACGACGGCACGATGATCGTCGTGGAATCCGCAAGCGACAGGATGAACGAAACGCTGGACGTCATAGTAACGAGCGCGCTCCAGACCGCCGCGGGCAGAATGGTTTTCGCGCGGATAAAGGATTAACTAAGCAAATAAACGTCGGTTTTCCGGCGTTTTTCTTTTTACCGTTTTCCTGTCGGGCAAATGCAAAATATGTGGGATGAGATTTGTTCTTCAAAACGTATGCCCTACGAATAGAAAGCGAGCTTGCCGATGACATGCGGCGCAGGTTTAAAAACGACCCCGTTTTAAAGTATTAACTACTTTAAAACGGGGTCGTTTTTAAACTAAGCCCGCCCGCTGCCGCTTTGCGGCAGCGGGCGGGCGACTTTCAAGCGCGAAAAGGCAAATGCCGTTTCGCGATTGAAAGCTGCGCCGCGCATGTACGTGTGAGTTGAAGCTTTTAGGCTTGAGCGTGCAAACATAACGGCGCAAAATTATAATGGAGCTTTGCGTAAGCAAAGCAACCTATGGCTTCAATTTACGAATGTATCCGCGCTTTTAAACTCAAGCGCACAAACAATTCTCCCCCTTCCCCGTTTTTCACTATTACTTTTTACATTTTACCTGCGCCGTCAGGCGCACCGCCTCCCTATGGGAAAGTCTGAAAACCACGGTTTTCAGAGAAAATAACAAAGTAACCTCCCGAATCTGAATAATCTCATTAAAAACTTACTGTTGATTTGAACAGCTTATTATTCATTTCAAACAAAAAACGCCTCGCGGAGATCCGCAAAGCGTCTTAAATTTACGAAAACTTATTTCATGTCGCCCATTTCCGCCTCGACGTCAGAGGACTCAACGGTTGAGATCGCGCCCTTTGCAAACTCGATCTGTGTGCCGCCACCCGTCTCGATCACGACCTTGTCGTTGTCGATGGAAACGACCTTGCCGTATATACCGCCAATCGTGCGTACCTTGTTGCCCGCCTTGATGTTCTCAAGCATGGACTTGATCTTCTTCTCTCTCTTCTTCTGGGGGATAATCATGACGAGCACGAAAACCACCATTATGCCCACGAGGAGCAGCATGCTCGTCCAGTCGCCGCCGGCAGCCGCCGCTAAAGTTACATTAGAAAATAAATTCATCGTTTTTCTCCTTGATAATTAAAGTTTATTTCTTGCGCGAGAAGAAGGACTTTTTCTTTTTGCTGTCGTCGTCTTCCTCTTCCGCCTCTTTTTCAAGCTCCGCCATCTTCGCCTTGTCCTCCGGCGTTATGACGAACTCTATAGCGCCTTTGGCGAATACCATCTCGTCGTCGTTAGGGCCGGTGGTGATGGTGACAAGATCCTCCTTGACCATCTTGACCTTGCCGAAGATACCGCCTATCGTGCGTACCTCATCGCCCGCCTTTATGGCGTCGAGCATCTGCTTCTGCTTCTTTTCACGTCTCTTTTGGGGGACTATCATTATGAGCACGAATACTATCATTATGCCGAATAGTATTATCATGCTCGTCCAGTTCTGCTGCTTTCCTCCGTTTGCGGCAGTATTGGACTGTGTTGTATCCTGCTGAGTTGTTTCCTGTGTAGTGTTTTGTGTCTGTGAGCTGCTGTCATTTCCTGCGCAGCTGAGCCAATCTGAAGGCATTTGCTTTCTCCTTTATGTAAAAAATATTTTTCGACTTCCGTATCTTTTATAATACATTACCCGATACCGTTTAGTCAAGCGTTTTAGAAATTATAATCGGTCAAAAATTCCTTTTTAAACTCGGGATAATACCCGCCGATTATTGCCTCGCGAGCCTGCTCCATGAGGCGCACGGTATAGCGCACGTTGTGTATGGATATGAGCGTTCCCGCGAGTATCTCGTTGCTCTTTATGAGGTGACGGACGTATGCCCGCGTGAAGTTTCTGCATGTATAGCAGTCACACCCCTCCTGTATGGGCGTAAAATCTCTCGCAAAACCGTTATTTCTTACGACAGTTCTGCCATGGCGCGTAAACGCCGTGCCGTTTCTCGCGATGCGCGTCTGAATGACGCAGTCGAACATATCCACGCCGCGCTCAACGCCCTCTAACAGACAGTCGAGCGTACCCACGCCCATTAAATACCTCGGCTTATTCTCCGAAAGATAGGGCATAAGCTCGTCCAACATCTCATACATCAGCTCTTTAGGCTCGCCCACGGACAAACCGCCTATCGCGTTTCCGGGGAAGTCCATCGAGTTTATTACCTTTGCGGACTCCTTCCTCAAATCGGCGTACATTCCGCCCTGTACGATGCCGAAAAGCGCCTGATCCTCCCGCGTTTTCGCCTTTTGGCACCTCTCTGCCCAGCGGTGCGTGCGGTTCATCGAGTTTACAATATAGCGTCTGTCCGCGGGATAGGGCGCACATTCGTCAAACGCCATTATGATATCTGCGCCGAGATCCTGCTCGACCTGTATCGCCTTTTCGGGCGTGAACACGTGGCGCGAGCCGTCGAGGTAGCTCTGAAAGCGAGCGCCCTCCTCCGTGAGCTTTCTCAATTTACCCAGGCTGAATACCTGAAATCCGCCCGAATCCGTGAGTATGGGCCTGTCCCAGTTCATGAATTTATGCAGGCCGCCCGCCTCCTTTATGAGGTCCTCGCCCGGACGGAGGTACAGATGATACGTGTTTGAGAGCATTATCTGCGCGCCCGTCTCTTTGGTTTGCTCGGGCGTCATCGCCTTCATCGCCGCCTGCGTGCCGACGGGCATGTAAACGGGCGTCTTTATATCGCCGTGCGGAGTGTGCAGTATTCCGGCGCGTGCGCCTGTGTGCGGACACTTCGCTACAATTTCAAATTCAAACATTTCCAATCCTTTCGCGTATACAAAATTACATTATAATTATATAGTTTAGCGGCGGGAAAGTCAATTCAGCTTGCCCTACGATTATAAAGCGAGCTTGCCTATGACATGCGGCGCAGGTTTTCGCGGCCCGCGGCCGCAAAAACTAAGCCCGCCCGAGTCCCGCCCCCGCCTTCGGC
>CAKROK010000081.1 GCA_934373295.1 uncultured Christensenellaceae bacterium
CTGCATTATTTTCCTCTGTTCTCGATATGAATATCCCGCCGAATGCGCTTTCCTGACGCACCTTCACTGAATTTTTATGCAAAAGCTCCAAAAGGGATAAAAACGTCACCGCGATCTCCTCCCTGCTCGGTCTTTTGGATAAAAGCTCGTCAAACGTGAGTCGTGGGACGATGGACAGCCGCGCGATTATCACCTTCATCTGCCGGCGCACGCTGAAGCTGTCCTCTCGAATTTTGACCTCCGGCGGGGGCGCGTCCCTCTTTTCGGCGCGGCTCATCGCATTCAAAAACAGCCTGCAAAGCGCGTCCGCATCCGCGTTTGTGTATATCGTCGCGGAGGCGTCCTCACAGATTATCTCCTCGGGCAGCTTGTAATACGAAAGCGCCGCCTCGCCCTCAAGCTCTTTTAGCTCGTTCGATACCGCCTTATATCTCCTATATTCCTCTAACTTCGCTATGAGCCGCTCCTCGGGCGTGAGTCCGTCCTCGTCGATGTCCTCCTCCTTCGCGCGCGGAAGAAGCGCCCGAGATTTTATGTATATAAGCGTCGCCGCCATCTGTAAAAAATCGCTCGCCAGCTCCATATCCTCGGGCATTCCCTCTATATATGAAAGGTATTGCTCCGTGATTTGGGAGATGAATATGTCCTTTATGTCTATTTTCGCCTTGCTAATGAGGTGCAAAAGCAGGTCGAGCGGCCCCTCAAAAGCGGTCAGCTTTATCTCATATCCCATATCAGATAAACAGGCTGAAAAAGCTGTTGTACAGGTCAAAAAGTCCGTTTGCCGTAACGTCCAGCACGGTGTCCAATATGCCCGTGAAGCATATCGCTATAAGTATTATAAATCCGTAGCGGTTGAGAATATCCACGACCTTATAGCTCTTTCTCACGAACAGGCTGGATATGACGTGAAAGCCGTCCAGCGGGGGGATGGGCAGTACATTGAATATCGCAAAGGATACGTTCAGAATGACGATGTATGAAAGCGCGTCCGTCACATAGTCGTTTACGCCCGCATATACGCAGAAGAACAGTATTCCATAGAAAATAAACGATAAAACGAGGTTCGTCAGCGGCCCCGCGAGCGATATCAATATGTCGTCCCTGCGGAAGTGCTTTAGATTTCTCGAATTTACTATGACGGGCTTTGCGAAGCCTATCCTGAAAATTATAAAGCATAAAAATCCCCACGGGTCGAGGTGCTTTAGCGGGTCGAGCGTCATTCGCCCCATGTTTTTCGCAGTGGGGTCGCCCAGCTTGTACGCCACGAACGCGTGCGCCCACTCGTGAAAGGATATCGCGACGCACATCGCGAGCAGTATATATAGAATGTATAAAAGCAGACCGACAAAGTCTCCGCTTTCTATATAATTCATCAAAATTCCCATATTTTAAAGCCTTTCGTCATTTTACTATCCCGCAGTCGGGCATGAGCGGATATTCGAGGTCAAGCTCGCCTATGTTCGTGGGCGTCTTTCCGTCCTCCCTTATGAGCACATCCGTGACCCACGTCGAACAGAGCGTATTTACGATGGAATATATCAGCAGGCGGATGTCCTCCCCGCTCATATTGCGCACCTCGGATAAAAACTCCCTCGACAGGTCGAGCGTTATCATCGTCCCTGAATACGCGATGCCGTTTATGCTGTCCTCTTTGAAGTTTATGCGCTTGCCATAAAACACATCTCCCGAAAGCTCATTAAACAGAATGTCGAGATTCGTGCGCACGAGCACCGCGTCCTTCTCCTTTACCTCTATTTTTTCTTCAACAAGCCGGCCGGACTGCCTGTCCGGAAGCATTATCCTTATAACGCTGCCCGCGCTTTGATGCGCCGTCTCAAACGTGAGCTCGTGATAAACCGTGCCGCCGTCCATGACGTTTAAGGGCTTTGTCACGGGCAATACTCCGGCGACGGTATAATACAGCGCGCCGCACTCCGCGTCTATGCCCAGGTATAATATGCCGTTCGTTCTATTCACTCTGACTTCGCCGTCGCAATACTCTATCGCATATGATCCTTCGCTCAGATAGTCGCCGTTTATATATGTAGAAAGATAGAATTTCGTCTCCGGTCCGTCGGCTATCGCGCCCACCATGCTCCTTAAAAGCGCGTTGCAGAAGTCGTCGCTCCTTTGAAATCTTCCGCGCATCGTGATCCTGCGCGTTTCCGGAATGAAGTGGTCGAGATCCGAGCTTATGAAATACAGCGGAACATATATGCTCACGGACCCGCCCTTGCTCCTCAGCGCGTCCATCCTCTTTGTGAGCTTTTCATAGTCCGCCGCGGGGTCGCCGTCCGATTTGGGCAATGCGCCTATCGGATATCCCTCGTAGTTCAGCGCGACCTCGTCATACAGCACGCACACGAACTCGATGTCCTCCGCCTCGATGAGCGTATCGGCTATCTGCGTCGCTAAAAGGTATTTTTCCTTATCATCCGCGTCATTCGCGCCGGTCAGATAGACGTTTATGACGTCGTCCATGACCTCGATGCGCGACAGCTTCGCCTTGGCCGCGTTTTTAAGCCCCTCCGTCTTGGGGCCGTTTAGCAGCTCCCTGACGATGACCTCCTCCTCGCGCACCGACGGATCCAACGCCAAAAAGCGCCTCTCGCTCGAGCGCAGCCCGCCGTCCTCCTGTAAAAAGTACATCGTCGCGACGATCTCCCTCGGCACGACCAGACTATAGTGTGAATACGCGGGAACTGCGGGCAGTCCCTCGGTATCGTTATCCTCATAAAGCCGCGCGCAGCCCGTCAGCAGCACCGCCATAGACAAGACTGCGGCCGCAAGCCTGAATAAAATTCCCTTTTTCATAGGCTATTCCTGAATATAGTCGCCGAATGCGTCCAAAAATTCGGAGTATTCCAGCTTCCAGATGTCGTTTTCATGCACGAGCTTAATGGGTATGGAGAAGTTGCTGCGCCGGACGCTGCCGAACTTCACCGAAAAATCCACTATCACCCAGCAGTAGTCGTTTTTATAGTTTATCGAGACGCCCTTCACGGAATAGCTCTCAAGCTGCATCTTATCCTCTAAAAGCGAGCTGAAATAGCTGCTGCTCGGCTTTTCCGCGCCGCTGCTGTCGTTATACGCGAATATGCTGTATGCGCTCTCATAGTTCCCCACGCGCAGTGAATCGAGGAAGATGCTCATGGTGTTCTCCGGTCCCAGCGCGATGCTTCCGTCCCATTGGAGCTGGCCTAAAATCTCCCCGCTCTCCTGGATAAATCCCACTTGGTCACCCATCAGGCGCGAGCCCACTCCCGAGTTCTCCTTATCTATCATTATCTGAACCTTTGAATGACCCGTCGCCTCAACGAGAGTATCCACCACGGAATACACCGCGAGGTACTTTAGCCGTTCCATCTCGCTGTCCGTGCGCGAACCTAAGAACGACCAATCGAGAAAGCGCCTGTCAAACGTGACCGTTATCACATCGTCATTTACCGTAACATTTGTCAGCTTACAAGATGGGTTTATGAGATTGAGCTTGCCGCCTACGCTGCTCGACGGCCCCTTTATCAGCTCCTCTATGACGCATTCCTCCAGCGTCCTGTTTACGGAAACCTTCAGCTCGCGCTGTTCCTTTACTATATATTGACCGGTCTGGTCGCCGAAATACAACACGACATACTGCGCGTTCGTCGTGACCTGCGAATCGTCCGGGTCGGGCGCGATCTGCGTCCCGCCGTCGCTCGCCGCGCACGCCGTAATGAGCATGACCGATATCATTATAAGGATAAAAAGCAATCTCAGATGTTTCAATTTTCTCCCTCCTTGTCCTTTAAAAAGCGCAGATAGAACGTCGAGCCGACGCCCAGCTTGCTCTTGACATACACCTTTCCTCCGTGCGCCTTTGCGATTTGAAAGACTATATGCAGCCCCAGGCCCGTTCCGCCCGTGGCTCGTGAGCGCGCCTTATCGACTCTGTAAAAGCGCTCAAACAGGTGCTTTTGATTCTCCTCCGAAATGCCCTCGCCCGTATCCGCGACCGCGACCTCGACGTATTTCCCCTTATAATAATAGGGTCTTACCACGACCTTGCCGCCGTCCTGGGTGTATTTAAGCGCATTTTCCACGAGGTTATTTATCGCCTCGTATATCGTCGAGCGCGAACAGAACGCCTCGACGTATTCCGAATATTCGAGCGAAAGGTCGATGTTCTTGGATTCCGCCAACGGGGTGAGCATACGCACTATCCTCTCGCACATCTCCGTTATATCTGCATGTTCAAACGCGAGCGTCGCCTCTGCATTTTCCAGCTTTGTTAGCAGCAGAAGATCCTTTACGAGGTTATTTAACCTGTCCATCTCGCTGTTTATATCCTTTAGAAAGTCGCGGTATATCTCCGCAGGGACGTCGTCATTCGCCAAAAGGGATTCCGCGAGTATCTTCATCGATGTTATGGGCGTTTTAAGCTCGTGCGATGCATTTGAGATGAACTCGCTCCTCTGCTTATCCACGTTTTCTATTCTGTCTATCATTCTATTAAACGTGTTTATGAGCTCACTCATCTCCTTTGAGCCACTCGGCTTTACGCGCACGGAATAGTCGCCCTCCGATACGATCTCCGCCGCGTCCTTTAAGTCGTCGAGCGGGCGGGTTATCTGGCTCGTGAGGAAATAGGACAGCGCGCCCACGAGCAAAATCGACAGGATGAAGAATATCGCGAGCTGCTGCGTGACCTTGTTCGTCGCCGCGGTGATTGAAGCAAGGCTTCTTGAAAAGAGCGCCGCGCCCAGCCTGTCTGAGCCGTCAAGCACGGATGAGACGTAATAAACCGCCCACTGCTCTCCCTCTTCCTTGTCTATTTTATGGTAGCCAAAGGAAGTATCGCTCACGCCGGTCACGACCTCCCGCACCTCTTTTGTATCGATGCGCGTGCCGTTTAACAGCGAGTAGCTGTCCGCGATGACTATCCCGCCCTCGTTCACTATCAAAACGCGGCAGTTATAATCCTTTCCCGCCTGTAGGGCAGAGGTATACAGTGCCTGCGCATCCTTGTTTTTTAAGTCGTCGGCGATATCAAGAGAGTAATCGAAA
This sequence comes from uncultured Christensenellaceae bacterium, assembly GCA_934373295.1. Taxonomy (GTDB): domain Bacteria; phylum Bacillota; class Clostridia; order Christensenellales; family Christensenellaceae; genus HGM11616. The sequence goes on from CAKROK010000081.1 coordinate 5,047, forward strand.
ATCTCTTTCACTCCCTTCGTGACCTCCTGATAGAGCAGCGTATCCTCAATTACGCGCGTGGTGATAAACGCGGTCATGACGAGCATGGCCACGATTATTATAAAATACGCGAATATGAACTTCCATTTGACTGAGGTTCTCATTTTGTTGGTCTGCAACGATTTATCCTCGCTTTACATGCGCAAAACTGCGCTGTCGATTAAAATTTATACATTTTAAGTATAGCGTATTTGCGCCAAAAACTCAAGAGGATGAGAAGCGTGCTCCTGGCGGCATAAAAGGATTTATAATGAAGAACGGGGGAATGGGGCGGAATGTTTGTGCGATTGAGATTTAAAGTGCGGATATCCGCGTAAATTGAAATAATAGGTTTAATTCAGGAGTTAGCTTTTAAAAGCATTATTCAGATTCAAGAGGTTGCTTTGCAATTTTTCTCTGAAAACCGTGGTTTTCTTAACTTTTCCATGAACAGGCAATCATTTTTTCTTGTTTGTCTTTGACTGAGTTCCATATATAGTCCCTCTTTATTAACGAATCAAACATATAAGCCCCATAAGAAAAAGCTGGATTTTCGTCATTTTTCAAGCAGCCCGCCGACGGCTGTACATATAGTACGCCGGCAAGGGCTGTCGCAGAAAAAAGGGTGAAAAGACAGTGCATTTTGGCAGCCTGAAGGGGGGCTGCGCCTCCGAACATCCTTCTCCGCTTATCTGTTCAAGTTGATATGTCGGCATAAGTGCTTAACTTAGCTTTCGGCTATACTTTGTTTCCCGACGGTGACGGTCTTAAAATCGCAGGTGATTTTACAGACCGTATACATTACTTAGAGTAAATAGTTAAGTTTGTGATTTCCGCTCGATTATAGATATGTTGGCATAACTGCGATAAGTTGCTGTTTGGCTTTACTTTTGTGCAGCTTGCGACGGTCTTAAAATTTTGCTGCGCGATAATTTTACAGACCGTATGCTTTAGTTTGTGTAAATAGTTTGGGCTTTGAGCTGTTGTGTTTGTGCGCTCTCACCAAAAAGCTTCATCTCACACGTAAATATGCGGCGCAGGTTTTTGCGCGCCTTTGGCGCGCAAAAACTAAGCTCGCGTACGCGAGCTACTTTCAAACGCGAAACGGCGAAGGCCGTTTCGCGCTTGAAAGCTGCGCCGCACGTCGTCGACAACCTCGCTTTTTAATCGTAGAACAAGGCGAAAGACTTGCGTATAAATCATCTTGCCCGAAAGGCTTGTCGGGCAAGATACCTTATTATAAACTCAAAGC
>CAKROK010000082.1 GCA_934373295.1 uncultured Christensenellaceae bacterium
ACATTATGCCGTCCCAATCGGTGTAATCCCAGGATACGCCGTGGGGCTGCTCCAAGATGTGGTATACGTCCGCACCTCTTAAAATCGGTCTCTGCTGCTCCTTATAGAGCTTCCAGGAATCCGCGATGACCTGCTTGTTGTTAGCGTAGTTGATGGTATCCTCAGTCAGGCATATCATGGATGCGCCGAGGAAGGTGGAGCGCAGCGCGTATTTTAAGTATTCTTCGGACTCATATGCGTGCAGGCTGTTGCCCTCAGCGTCCGTGACGATGTACTGATCGGTGTAGTAGCTGCCGTACTCTTTCTTTATCGCGCCGTAGTCCTTCTTATCATAGCCCATGTTAATGTCGCCCTTGAGCTGGACGGGGTTTATCATATACGCCGCCGCATAGAGCGCCATTCTGTGGTTGAGCGGATAAGCGGTGTCCTCGTTGGTGAGGAAGGACATTCTCTCGAGGGTGGAGAAGTTCTTTAACGAGCCGCCGCCCGAGCAGGATTCATATCTGAATTCGTCGGAATAGTCGATCATCGAGTCTAAGATGTAGAGCAGACCCTCGTGCTTTGCGTAGTCGAACGAGCCTTCAACGTCGAAGTCGCTTCTCCAGTAGTCGAAGCCCTGAACGCTCGTAGCCCACTTTCCGGACTGCGGACGGAATCTCTCCATCATCGCCTTTAACTGGGCCTCTCTGCCCTCTGCCGTGCCGATGTCGACGGCCTTATAGGTATCTGCTAAGTAGAGCGAGAATTTCACGCCCTTTTCATTGAGATACTCCCAATAGTTCATGCCGTTCGGATATTTATCCGCATTGGGCAGCCATTCGTCCTCCGTCTCCTGCATAACTCTGGGGTTGACGTTGTGAGGGAGCGTCCAGTCATAGTCTCTCTTTAACAGCTCGATGTAGTTTTCAACGCCCGCAAAGGTCTCCTCAAAGAACTTCTTGACGCTGTCAAACGAGCCTGTCATGGTGTCTGTTTCGAGGTGCGGCTCGTTCGCGTTGTCGTGCAGCGAGCGCGTTATCTTATAATCCCAGAACCAGCTCTTCATCTCATTCGCGCCCGCGTCGATATCGCCGACATATGCGCCGAAGAAGAACTCGGGGAGCTTCATGGTCTGGCCGGCCTCGCGCTTAACGAGCGCGCTGTCGTCGTCGGAAAGCATGGTAACTACGCCCACGTTGCCCGCGGCGTCCGTTCTCGTTAAGATCTTGCCGAAGCTCCAGTAATAGCCGTAGTAGAAGCCGTGCTGGCCGTTATCTACATCTATCATCTGGAAGGGGAGTATGCCCGTTGTGACGTTGCAGCCGTTTTGTACGACGGAGAATATGTTCTTTGAGGGGGTGAGCTTTTCACCGATAACGCCCTCGGAGAACAGCGGGTCAGAGCCGTCGTTTACTCTTGAACGGTTGAAGTAGTAAAGGGTCATGTCGTCCGACTGCTTGTTTAACAGCATGTTGGAGGAACGGGAAGCGAAGTAGCTATACGTGCTCGCCTCGCTTGCGCAGGTGATCTCCGTCCAATACATGACGGGGCCTTTATCCATGGCCTGCCAATATGCGGTGAGGTCATATTTGCCGTCCTTTGAGGTGAAGTTGAGCGCGATAGTGTCCTCTGCGGAGAACTCCTTCTTCACGCTGCCCTGACCGTTGTACGTCCACTCGACGTCCGCGTCGGATATCTTGGAGATCAGCTCGACCTCCTGCGCCTTGTCTATCCAGATGTTGCCGTTATTGTCCTTAACGTCTGAAACATACTGCTTATTATCCTTTACCGTTACGGTAGCGGAGGTTGTGCGCGTGTTGAAGGTATGGGTGAACTGCGCGTCCGCCGTGTCCGCGGTCGCGGGATAGGGAACGAGCTCATCCCACGAGAGCTTTGTGACGCGGATGTCGTCGAAGAATACGGGGTCGCCCGCGAGTCTCGTGTCCGTGCCGTGGTTTAATACCATTCTGGGGGTGAATTTGGATTCATTGCCCGAGTTCCAGTTGATATATACGGTGACCCACTTGCCGACCTGGTCCGTGCCGGAGTTTGTTCCGGGGATATCTCTGGAATTGTGGTCATAGAGGTTTACGTAAACAACGCCCTTGGAGGTCGCTCTCCATATCTTTGCGGAAATGAGGTAGTCCGTATTGGGCTCACAGGTGATGAACGAGCCGGGGTTTATCGCCGTGTCCGTCGCGTCGCAAGCCATTACGTAGTCGCCGTCCGCAGGAGCGAAGCCCGCGAGAGTATCGGCATACTTTTCGCCGTACTTCTCCATGACCTGCTCGGCGGTGAGCCTCTGCCATACGGAAGAGCCCGGCCAGCTCGTAGCGGCGGTGTCTATGCCGTTTTCAAAGGAGCCGTTTCTGCAAAGGGACTTATCGGGGACCCAATCGCTCTGGCCGCCTTCGGCGAGCTTTATAACGACGTCGTCAAAGTATACGCTCTGGCCTTCCGTCATCGCGTTGAACATGAGCCTGAAGCTCGTTTTTGAGTCCGTGGCGAGGAACTTGCCAGTGAGCGTCTGCCACTCGCCCAGCTTATCCGTCTTTGCGTCTATTCTCAGCGTGTCCTGAACGCCGCCGTATACCTCCGCATAAGCGGCAGTCTTGGAATAGTCATAGCTCGTACCCGCGGGGAAGAACACCTTTACGGAAAGCTCATAGGTCTTTCCCTCCTCGATATCGAGGTTCTTGTTCCAGTCGCCCTGTGCGGTGTAGTTGCCCTGATAGTACGCGCCCGCGTTGTTGCCGGTGGCGCCCGTCGCGTTTGAAGCGCCGCTCATCTTGAGGGAGTGAGTCCCCTCGGCGGCCTGCTCCGTCGATATTTCATCAAAGCCCTGCCAGCCGGAGTTTCTGAACCACCAGCCGGTCTCGCCGTCCTCAAAGCTGCCGTTAACGACAATGTTTTCATCCTCCGCGCGCACGATGTTTATCGCGCCGAAGCAGAAGGTGAACAGCATTATCGCCGCGAGCAGCAGAGATAACTTTTTTCTCATCTGTCTTTCTCCTCTTTAATATTAATGTTAAAAGCACCTGGCTTTATTAAAGCCATTATAACACAGGATTAAAAACATGTATAGTATGACAATATATTTTTAAGGCATTTAAGAGGATAAGGACAATAAAAGAGCCGATTTATAAGACTGATCGGCCCTATTGGTTAAATTATTAACGAAATACCGTTGATTTGTGCTTTTAGAATACTGCCGCGGAATTTAGGCTATTATTGTTCATAAATTGCCGAGGACAGCGCGTCTATATACTCCGCGAGGCCGGTTATGCGCTCGATGCCGCTCATCTCCACAAAGCCGCGGTTTAACGCCTTTAGGTGATCGAGCTTTCTTCTCAATTGAGAGTTCTCCTCCATCGTCCGTCCCAGCTCGCCCGAAAGGCGCTCATCGCCCCCGCGCGCCGCAGCCGAGGCGAGGGAATTTAGCGAACATAAAAGCTCCTGACAATCCGCGCCTGATCTGGTGAGATTATCTATCAGCTCGGACAACAGCAGCGAGATGTCGCGCTGCGGTTTTTTCGCCACCGCGAACGGATCGGCGCATTCACAGCCCTGCTCGGTCAGCTCGTGCATAGTATGGCGAATCAGATCCGGGTCGCTCTTTAAAAGACTGCGGTATTTGTTCTGATAGCGCAGCATCGCCTTTTTATCGCCGCCCGCCAGCTCTAAGGCTATCCCGCGCACGCTCTTTCCCATGGCCTGGCCGGTGAGCATCCTCTTTAAGAGTGCGTCCACCTCGTCCTGACCGAACGGGACGAACGCCGTACTTGTATGCTCGCCGTTCTCTCTCAGCTTGAGATAGTAGTAATTTCTTATGCTGTTTGGCTTTCTGCCCGTCATTTCGCTCATTTTATCAAATACGCTTTTAACGCTCCTGCCCTCGCTGCCCGCGATGCGCGCCTCTTCAAAAAGCGTTTTAGTCTCCTCTTCGGTCCAGCCTCCCTTTGCGCGCACTGCGCGGCTCAACTCAACCATTATAAAAACCATCCTTTCACTATGTTTTGTCATTATTATTGACAGGCTTTTCCGTTTATATTCTCATATATTCCCAAACCGTAAAATAAAAATATACAGCAGACCAAAAGAACATGTTTTTTGACTGCGCAATTCAGTTGTAGAAAGATTTAGACAAATAGATGTGCTTTTGACTATCGGTCACATAGTAATTTTATGCTGTACGGCGGTTTATAGAACATTTTGCGAAAGGATGAAGTAAATGAATCGTATATGCGTTATGAGGTTTTTGAGCGATATTCCCTGTGCCGTGAGCTGTGACGGCCTTTTTATAGGATGCGCGGAGGATAAGGGGCTTACCGCGGCGATACCCTGCGCACAGCATTTTTTCACCTTCTCGCCACTCCCCAAAGAGGGGTATGCGCTGCCGCTCAATATGTATATAGACGTATGTTCGCCAAAGAGCTGTCCGGAGGGGGTAAAATTGACCCGATTACCGGAAAACGAGCTTATATGTACGCTCAAATTCCCGACGCTAAAGCGCAAGATGCCCTGTGTGCTTTCGCGAACGGACGAGGGGATATATTCCGTCGTGCTCTATTACGACGCGGGGGTGAACGTCTGTTTCATGAAGGAGGATATCGTGGAGGGGGCGGCGCGGCTATCGGACGATTGCAAGAGCTTTTCGACATATGCGCAAGGAGGATATCTGATAGCGTGTGCGGACAAAACGACGGCATATGCGCCAAAAAGCGATCTTAAAGACATACGAATGGTGGAAAACAGTGTTTTTTCGGATGGAGTGATACGTGAAGGTACGGCGCACCCGAGCGGGCTTACGATAGAACACAGCCTGACGGGGGAGGTATCCTTGAATTTTGAAAAGAGGGATGAATACCCCGCATTCACGCTCGCGCTGTGCGCCAAGCTGGGCTTGCGGGAGATGTGCATGAATCTGCTTGCACCGTCGCTTGCGGGGGCGCTCGGATTTGAGGACATACGCGAGTTTTTCGGGGACTTTCATCACATAGACTATGATTTTTCCTCGCGCGGGCGTTTGGCTCTGTGCTATGAGCTAATCGAGCGCATTTTCGAGCTTAGGCTGTTTGACGTCGAGCTTTCCGGCGGGCGAGTTGCGAATATTGCGCCGGTGGAGAGTGCGCCTGACGGCGCAAGTAATATGTAAGATGTAATAGTGAAAAACGGGGAGAAAAGTTGGTGCGGTTGAGTTTAGCGGGATGGAATCGTCAAGTGGGAATAGGTTGCTTTGCGAAGCAAAGCTCCATTAAAGACTTTTGTTCAAGTCAATAGTTAGTTTTTAAAGGCATTATTCAGATTTAAAAGTCTACTCTGTTATTTTTCACTGAAAACCGTGGTTTTCTTAACTTTCCCATAAGGAGGCCTGCGACCTCCTCATCCTTCTCCGCTAATTCGTTCAGGTTGAAATGCCTGCATAAGTGCTTAGCATAGTTTATGACTATACCTTGTTTCTCGACGGTGACGGTCTTAAAATCGCAAGCGATTTTACAGACCGCATACGCTACTTAAGAGTAAATAGTTTTGTTTGTGATTTCCGTTCGATTGTAGATAAGTTGGCATAACTGTGTTAAGCAAAGAATCAACTCTTCTTTTGTGCCACTTGTGACGGTCTTAAAATTATGCTCCGCGATATTTTTACAGACCGTATGCTTTAGTTTGTGGGAATAGTTTGTATATGGGGAAAGAAAAGTTAGTGCGCTTGAGTTTAGTGGGATGGAAGCGTCAAGTGGGAAAAAGGTTGCTTTGCTTCGCAAAGCTCCATTATATGTACGCGCGGCGCAGCTTTCAGCCGCCGAAGGCGGCTGAAAGTGCCCGCCCCGGCTCCGCCCCCGCCTTCGGCGGGGAGCGGGGCCGGGGCGGGCTTAGTTTTTGCGGCAAAGCCGCAAAAACCTGCGCCGCGCCTCGTCGACAAGCTCGCTTTTTAATCGGAGGGCAAGAGGAAAGACTTGCGTATAAATCATCGCGTCCGGTGGTTAGGGCTCCCGAAAAGGTGGTAGCGACAGTGAGCCGTCGCGAGGGCGTTTACAACTGAGCAGGCGAACCGAGCGTGCC
>CAKROK010000083.1 GCA_934373295.1 uncultured Christensenellaceae bacterium
GCATTTGTTTTTATATAAGATCCATGCGGCTGTAGACATAAGTACCATGCCGCCGATCATATACCAGTAAATTCCGTTACCACCAGATTCAGGAAGTGAATACAATTTCTGGTTCTTGATGGTTAATACCGGAGTTGTTGATCTTGTATCCAACTGCCATAATTCAAAACCTTCTCCAGTTGGGTTTCCATCCTTATTATCAGTGAGTGTAACTGTTCCATTTTCTACTTTGAAGTAGATACTGGATCCCAGCTTGCTATAACCATCTGGTGCCTTAGTTTCTGTGAGCATATATCTTCCTGCAAGAAGACTGGTAAGTTCTTTACTACCTTCAGTATTATCTACTTCAATATTGTCATTTACAGTTTTCCAGTCATTTTCTTCCCACTTTTTAAGTTCAAATATAGCTCCTGAAAGTGTATTTCCTTCACTATTTGTTTTCTTCAGATCAAGATCTGTAACAACTTCATTTGTATAGGAAACAACAGCTTTTATACCACCGTTCTTCGGATTATATGTGTAGTTATCAATAACATCTCTCTTAGTTTCAATACCATTTCCAAGAATAAATGTTGCTACATTAGTTTCCGCTTCTACTGAATGCTCACAGTCTGTTCCTGTTACATCTGTAGCTGCGATTCTGTATCCATCCTCAACAACCTCTGATACAACATAAGTTCCTCTTGAAAGATTTGTCAGCTTTACTTTATCTTCTTTAGAAAGACTTCCTATATCGGAGTTCGCTGGAACAGTAACAGTAAATGGGCTACCCTCAATTTCTTCATTATTTTTTGTTACATTAAACTTGAATTCTCGAGGTTCAGAGGATGTTTCATTTACCTTCTTGATAATATCAATCAGACCGGAAATTACATTAATTTTGTAGATTCCATACGGGTGGTTATCATTATCTTTATTTGTTGCTACTATACTAAAATCACCATCTTTATAAGATACTTTCAGATAATAACTAATCTCCTTATCTGGCTTTTCTTCGAAAGTTGCCTCGTTTTTACATTCCGGATCTGTATACCATTTATAGTCGAGTTTACCAATATCCGAATTTCCAACCGTACCAGCTCCATAAGAAGTATTTTCGCTCGTAGCAACTAACCAGTTTTGAACATTCTCTAGCTGTAGTGCGGAATCTCCCTTGTAAATGGTAATTTCTTTATCATTGAGATAAATTCTACCTTTTACATTAACTGTTGGTTGTGGTAGGTCAACTTTCTCTTTATCAAACTTAATGTTTGATCCTTCCTTCACATTAGTCGGAACATTATTTCCACCAATATAAGAGTCTTTCGCTTTAACATAAAGAGATTTACTCCATGGAGTCTGTTTCTTCTTATTTGGGATTGTAACCTCCGTCCATTGTACCTGCAAATTACCATTGACATAACTTACTTCTCCACCATTTTTCAGGATAAGCTTTCCACCATCTTTTAATGCTATTTGTGCATCTCCAATAGTGTTCTCCGTAATAATTTCATCAACATGTCCTTCTCTATCATCAAGAAGATCAAATCTTGAATCAATCGTATCGGTAATGGTAGCATTTGTAATATCAATATCATTAAGGATTGTCTGCTCAAATGTTCTGAACAGTTCGCCCAGACTAGCTGCATCATTCGCTGTCTTCGCACATTCTGAACTTGATGCAATTCCTGGATACTCTGTTGTTCCATATGTTCCACCCGCCAGGAATTTTTCAGCTTGCTCTGTAAGAGCGAATCCAATGGTATATACACTACAACCTGCATCTTTCAACTCTTTTGCTGCCATATTAGATTCGCTTACTACATCATTATCCCATTCAGGATTATCATCCCATGCAGCAGTATTATCTCCTGTCGGTGCACCATCTGTAAACATAATCACATTTTTGGAATTATTGTTTGTAATTCCATCTAGTAAATCTTTCGCTTTGTAAAGTCCAGTTCGCCTCGTATTATCTTCATTTTTGTATGCTGGAACTGTACCACCAGAAGCATTTAAATCATTTACAAAATTAATCAACTCAGTACTCTTATTTCCATCTCCGACACGTACCATTTCTTTTGTTTTTCCGTTGATTTTTTGTGAATCCCTATCATAGTCACTACTAAATACTGTAATTCCAACGTTACAATCCGGTGCTTTAACTTTAAGATCGTTTATAAAGTCTGTAACAGAACTCTTTAATGCCTGGAGACGTGTTGGATATGAGTAAATTTCATAGCCTTGATACTCTGTATTTAAATAGTGGTATCCACCATAATAACTTCCTATATACCATCCATTATATGTGGAATAGTTCATTTCATAATAATTATTTTCACTCTTTAAATAATATTTAGTTCCGCTTGTACTCAGCTTCCCTCTTGTCTCCTCTGTATTCGTTCCTTCATATACATATTCTTTCAAGGGATCATTCATAGAACCAGACATATCCAACACCAGAACAACATTTGCATTACGTTTTTCTTGTACTTTACTTTTACTCTTAGATTCTGCAGAAATATCAATCCGATATTTTCTGTTCTCCTCGTCTATAACTGTTGCTGTCTTTGAACGTTCCAGTTCAGATTCGATCAGTTCCTGATGTGTATAGTTTACAATGTGATAATAGTTATCTTGCGAATCTTTCACAACTTGAGTTTTACCATCAGCCTCATACAGTGTGGCAACAGCATTATCCTCTGCGTTCTTTTCAACTTTAACGATCCAAGTATTTCTATTCTCATAATCTCTTGGAACCTTCGATTCTGTTAAAGTATAAGTTCCTGAATGCAGCTTCTCAAATTTTATGATTCCCTTTTCATCTGACGTTTCTTTATAAGTTTTAGATTCGTCAGCCTGAGAAGCAAGTGTAAATTCTGCTCCAGGTAAAATCTCACCTTTTGTATTGACTTTTTTCATAACAAGTTCTGCAACACTGGTGAGTGTATTGGTAACCGTTACCTTTGCATCCTTACCTAACTGGATTGTTCCTGTTGCAACTTGACTTGCATCAGTTGCATCCGCATTTTCAATCTTGTACTCAGGAGTTCCATAATCCGTAGTGTTAAGATTTATCTCTTCCACTCTAAAAGTTGTTCCGGATAATATCTGTGTAATGCTTACTGTATAACCTGCCGGAACAGAAGAGATAACTCCATCTGCAGCAGTTCCACATACCTTACTACCGTCTTCCTTATTTAAGGTACCATCCTCATTCCTGGTATAATAATTACCAGCTGAATCCTTTAAGTAATAATTTCCAGTATAATTCTGACCATTCAGCTGTACACGGAAGTCAAATTTGTCTGTTACAGAGATATCATTTTTAATTTTTTTCGTAATTTGAAGCTCACGGCTATTTTCTGCACTACAATTGTTTTTAAATACAATCACAGCCCGCTCTCCAACAGACTCTTTTTCTGATTCTATTTTTTGTCCATTTCCTGTGGTCACTTCAGTATTATTAATTGTTACTTTGTCATATTCGTTTGAATTTACACCTATTTCTTTTACATAATACTTTCTATTTGCTTTTAAGCCATTAAATACCGCTGTCTCACCCGCTTTCAAATAGAAAACATTATTATAGGTTTCGTTTTCAAACTCAACATTATTTTTAAAATTAAGTGGTTCTCCGTTTTCTTTTTTTGCCCCACTCCCGGAACCAAGAAGTTCATACTCATCGCTATAGTTTCCATCGTCTTTTAATTTCTGTGCGAAAATTTGGAAAGCAAAATTAACATTCGCATACTTCTCTTTATCTGTATTGCTAAGTTCTTTTGTTACTTTAACCTGACCATCTGGTACTGTTGGAAGATTAAATTTAATTTTAAGATTTGATGCTCCTGCACCACGCTCCATATAGAACATCTTAATCGTATGTGTAGTATAATCTTTAAAAGTACCATTATGATTCCAGTCATTTTCATTGTACTTTCCTGTTTCCTTGAAGCAAGCTTGCAAGGTAGTGCCCCTCTGATTTTCTACAGTTACTTCTCCAGTTGAAAAATCAATAGAGCCACTTCTTGCTTCATGACAGCCACCCATATCCAATACTAAAACACCATCGATATAAACCCACAGATCATCATCACCTGTGAATTCATATTTCATAGGATTCCCATCATAATAACCATTTTTACCTTGGATAAATTTTGCATCCATTTCCATTCCAAAGTAATAATTGGGAGTGTCTCCATCTGGAAGATACAATTTATCACCATAGCGAGCTGATGATTCTGGCAACCGCTCTCCCCTACTATTATATAAATTAGTATTAGTAGATTTATTTTTATTGTTGAAAGTATTATACGGTAGGAAATTACCTCTTTTATATGTTGGTCGATCCCCATTCTCTGGTGTTGTCAATTCTGTAAACACTTGGAAATTACCGTCCTTTGAATTAAAGGAAGCACCATTTTCTTCGGAGTTATAATAGAAATATTTTCCTGGAGCATTATATACACTTTCCAAAAACAGGTGATTGGCATCGATTGCACTAGTATAGAATGATGCTAAGCTCGTATCTTTTAATGAATTACCATTCTTCCAGTTATTATCCGTTACAAATGTAGGATAACCATCTTCTCCTAAAGTTTTGCTCAGAATTCCCTGTTTAATTTCCTGCGCATCTTGAGCCCATTCGTATCCTTGAAATTGCTGACCATCATAATCAATCATTTTTATGTTAATACCCTTTGACTTAGAGTCTACTGTATTAACATATGTTAAAGGCTGCTTTTCATAAATAAAATAGACAGTGTCTTTAACTTTTTTCCAGCTACCATCTGAGTTTTTAGTATTATATTCTACATCATCCCATGATGAGTTACACCTAAGCCTCTTAATTTCTGTTCCATCACTTGTTTTCAGACTTGCCTTTTTAAACTGATATCCACTTACTTGTGGTGCAATCTTATTTACCTTTACCTCTGCACCATCAGAACTAACATTAATTGTTTTTGAAGTATCATTGCCTATTTCAGTTCCAGTTGTGTCTACTATTTCAATATCCAACGCTTTACTAGAATAACGATATTGCCAAGTAATAGTAAATGTGGAAAAGCTTGTTGTTTCAAACTCTGCTTTCTGTACACTTCCAGCTACATCTGTTTCTACATTTGCAGTTCCTTCCTGGGTCATGTCCACTACATTAACATTGCCGTTTTCATCTTCAACCAGATGCATCATTGTAACGTCCATCTGAGTTGCTGTTGTTTCATTCTGACTGAATTCATCTTCTTCAGTGAAAACTGCTGCTTCGCTTCCGTTTTCTGCTGCCTGCACTACTTCTTCAGGCACGGATGGTTCTGTGTAGTGCATGGAAACATTTACGGAACCATCAACTGGTTCTATCTTATTTCCATCATTGTCCTGGAAGAAAATATCATATGCAAGGAAACCTGCGATTTCGTATCCATCTTCCTCAGCTTTTTCGTTAAGCTTATTTTCTGTTTCTGCGTACTTGTCAGGGTCTGTTTCCTGTACGATAGGAGTTACAACAAACTCTGCATTATCTGGAAGAACGTCTTTTGCAGCTGTTGCAGTTACAAGCACATTGCCGATTGTCTTAGAGTAAGTTACTTCGTCTTCGACCTGAACTTCTGCTTCTTCATTTGCATCTTCGTTTTCTGTACCCTGCTCTTCAGTCTCAACAACTTCCGCCATATCGCTTCTTACATAAGCTTGTGCTTCTTCGTAGGAAACTTTGTACCAGGTGAATTCGTCTTCATCAGTTACTGTTTCGAGAAGTGGAAGCTGAGTGTCTGTATCTACTGTTGCGATCACGTCTGCTTCTGTGGAAGGAGACACGCGAAGGTTAACTTCGTCTGCGGTGATGCGGATCATTTTGATCTGTTCCTGATCTGGTGCTTCTTCCGGATTCTGTTCTTCCTCAGAGTTTTCTACATTATTCTCTGTGTTGGTTTCTTCTCCGTTCTCTTCGGTATTTTCGGTGTTGGTGTCTGCA
>CAKROK010000084.1 GCA_934373295.1 uncultured Christensenellaceae bacterium
GCGGCAAAGGCAACTAAAAAAGTGCAAAAACTTATCAACTGATCGAAAGTCATTTGCAACACCTTCCTTTCATTGCCTCTAAAAAATAGAAGTTAAAAAATGAAGAAAGGTCAATCGCCTACCCGTCGTCGCGACAAGCGTAATTGACATGAGACCGCGTAAACGCGGTCTCATTGTCTAATAACGCTGTCGCTCCTCTTTCCAAAAAAGGCACGCTCGGTTCGCCTGCTTAAGTTGTAAACGCCCTCCCAACGGCTCACCGTCGCTACCACCTTTTTCGGAGTCCTGCAACGCCCAGCGCAAAGATAAATAAATTAACATTCGCGCCACCTATAGAATACAATACTTTCCGAAATAAATCAATAGAAAAATGCGATTACAATGCCATTATTCACAAGTCATTCATCTTGCCCTATGAAAAAAGCGCTCTTTTTGGGCGGCGCGGATTTCTTCGCGGAGTATTCGTTCGTTGCCCCAAAACGCGGTTGACTAATGTATTTATGAGGACTATACTTTACTTGAAATAAAAAAGGCCGGATGGAAAAATGCAGAGGTATAAGAACATGTGGTTTGTATTCGCGCTGGGCTCCGCCGTTTTCGCGGCGCTGACCTCGATATTGGCGAAAGTGGGAATAGACGGCGTAAACTCCAACCTCGCGACTGCTTTAAGGACGGTCGTCGTGGTGATAATGGCGTGGGGCATGGTCTTTTTGACTAATGCGCAGGGCGGAATATCGCAGATCAGCACGAGAAGCTGGATATTCCTCATACTCTCCGGACTCGCGACGGGCGCGTCCTGGCTATGCTATTATAAGGCGCTCCAGCTGGGCGACGCCTCAAAGGTAGTGCCCATAGACAAGCTGAGCGTCGTCATAACGCTCATACTCGCGTTTGTGTTCCTGCATGAAAAGTTCACGGTGAAATCGCTCATAGGCTGTATATTAATTGGCGCCGGTACTCTTGTAATGGTACTTTAAGCCGAAAAGACGCATAAAAATACGCCCTTTTTTGGGGCGTTTTTTGATGTGCATTTTAGCTCAGCTTCTCCATCCTGTTCACGACATAGCTCTCCGCCTCGTCCGGCGTTATGCCGAGGATCGCGGCTATCTCGCTATGCAGCTTGTCCGCGGCCTGTGCGAAAAAGCGCTCGTCTGCGGCGTGCAGCTTTCTGCCCCTGTTTACGCAGTCTATGCGGTGCTGATGCAGCGTCTTTATTATGCATATGAGGTCGCTTCTGTCTCCGGAGGACAGCATCTGCTTATAGCGCTCCTTGCGCTGATTGTCGTTATCTATCCACTGCATGGGGATGTCCGGAATTGCGTCAAAAAGCGCATCCAGCTCACTTTTTGTAAGAAGAGGGTGCATCTTCGCGGTGAGAACCTCGTTATCCACCGGAACGAGCACGGATGAGTTCGCCTTATATTCAGGTATAAGCTCATAATAGCGCGCGGACGCGCCGCCGAAATTTTCCTCACAAATGCCGGATATCCTGCATACTCCCTCGCTGCCGTACATGACAAGCTCTCCGATGTCAAACATTTATCGTCCTCTCCTTTCCGCCGCGCATAAGACCCGCGGCCCGATAGTTGCTTTTTTATACCGGTAATTTACAAAATCAAACTGCTCATGGGCGATATGTCTTTAAAAACCGCCCTTCCTACATATATTATATCACAATTTTTCGCCTGTGTCATGCGCATTTTTTCGCTGAGGGCGAATAATCCGCAATAAAAAAAGCCCCGTATAGCAGGGCTTTATGACTTGTTTCAGGCGGGTATCAGATAGTGCTTTATCATTTCGTAGTCCGATTCATCGGAAAGACGCAGCTCAAACGCGCCGACTATTCCGTCGTCAAACATCTGCGTAAGCGCGATGTATTGACATAGCTTGCTCTTTAAGTTAAGCACGTCACCCTCGCTCGTCAACAGCTCTACGCTGCCCTTGCAAAGCGCGACCTTTTCAAAAAACTCCGCCGATTCGATTATTCCCGCGATTTTCATGCCTAGTTTCTCCTTTTTCATGGTTTTCATTTTTTATTATACTCTTTTTCCCCGGGACTTGTAAACAAATTTTTATTTTGACAAAGGATTACAAAGAATATATAATCATAGTATCTATGTTAATGGAGAAATGCATGACAGATAAGAAAATAGCCGTCTCGGATGAGATGAATAAAAGGCTCATCGAGAGGGAAAAGGAAATAAAAAAGAATCATTCAAAGCTGTATTACCCGTTTTTCAAGAGGATGGCGGATATATGCTGTTCCGTCGCGGCGCTAATAGTAATGGTGATATTGCTCCCCTTTGTGGTGCTGGCGATAAAGATCGACTCCCGCGGTCCGGTGTTCTTTTCACAGCCGCGCGTCGGGCAGTACGGGCAGATAATCAAGATTTATAAATTCCGCACGATGTGCGTGAATGCCGAAAGCCTCATAGACAAAAACGTCTTTAAGAATAAGGACAACCCCTTTTTACAGCACGAAAATGACTCGCGCGTCACAAAAGTGGGCGCCTTTCTGCGCAAGTTCAGCATTGACGAGCTTCCGCAGCTCTTTTGCGTGTTAAAGGGCGATATGAGCTTTATCGGCCCGCGCCCGTTCATAATAGAGGAGACGCGCGTGCTAAACGACGACCAGCTCATGCGCCTTGCGATAAAGCCGGGCTTGACCGGCCTTGCGCAGATAAGCGGGCGAAACGACTTAAACCTCCAACAGAGGATAGACAAGGACCTCGAATATGCCGAGAGCATGAGCGCGCCGCTGGATATCAAGATATTGTGGAAAACTATCGTGAGCGTGCTTAAAGGCGACGGAGCCTCCTAATCAGACAGCCAAAAAGGCCCGCCCTTCCGCCTTCGTCGCAGCAAGCGATATTGTCATGCAGCCGCGTAAACGCGACTACAACGACTAATAACGCTGCTGCTCCTCTATCCCAAAAAGGCTCGCTTACGCTACCACCTTTTCGGGAGCCCGATTGAGACTCACCTCAATCGAAAAATGACGAAAAATCAGGTTCTTCATGAATGCTGCTTGCGTTCAGTTCGCTAATAAAAAAGAATTTATGGAGAACTTAGCCAAAGTCAGCCGAGAAAAATTTGACAGTCTGATGCTTAAAAGTAGAGATTGATAGTTTTTTTAAATACCCCCATTATTATATTATCATGGATAAGACAGAGCTTTTTTTAGAAAAATACAAGGAACTTGAAAGCGCGGCGGTGAGCTGCCTGGGGATGGAGGACGACGGACACGCCGTGGCGAACCTCGAGCGCAGGCGCGAGTTTTCCGACGTGCGCATGGAGCTTTCATATTGCCGCGACGTGAGGAACCTGCTTTCACACAGGATGCGCGTGAGCGGCAGCTTCGCCGTCCAGCCGTCAGACGCGATGATAGCGCTTTTAGACGACATGATCCGGCGCATAAAGCACCCGACCAGGCTAAAGGACATCGCGCATAATGCAAACAACATTTTAAGGGCGGACGCTGAAACGGACGTATTTACGCTCATGGGCAGGATGCAAAAGCGGGGGATATCCCACGTGCCCGTGATAAAGGACGGCAGGGTGTGCGGCGTTTTCAGCATGCATACGGCGTTTATGTGCATATTGGGCGAAAGACCGCTATGCGAGGGCAGCCTTAAAATAGGCGATATATCCGATTTGACCGCGCCGGATGCGCACGGCTCGGAGAGCTATGTTTTCATGCGTGAGCGGGACACGCTCGCCGATGCGGAAAGCATGAGCGAAAAATGCGCGCAGGAGCATAAGCGAATAGGTCTGTTCCTGCTCACCTCGGACGGCTCGCCCGCGGGGAGGCTTTTGGGCATATTGACGCCCTGGGACGTCCTCGCCGCAAAGTAGGGCGCAATCGGAAAGGATATAAGAGGTATGGATGCCATTGAAATAATATTGATCGTCGCGGCGGCTTTCGCGGTGACGGTGCTTCTTCTGTTTATAGCTATAGCCTACACCGTGTTCAAGGTCGCATTCAGGGCGGACACGGATTTTTCAAATAGCGCGGGAAGATATGAAAACAGCAAGAAAAAGCCCTATATGGAGCGCGTTTTCGCGGGCATGGAGCACGCGAACGAGATGGACTGCAAAAGGGTATCGATAAAGAGCCATGACGGGCTGACCCTCTCGGCGAGGTATTATGACCGAGGTGCTGATAAGCTCGCCCTGTTGTTCCACGGATATCGCTCAAAGGCGGAATACGACTTCGGATGTATGCTGGATTTTCTGTTTGATATGGGATACAGCGTGTTATTGGTCGATCAGCGCGCGCACGGCATGAGCGAGGGAAAGTTCATCACATTCGGGATAAACGAATCAAAGGACTGCCAAAGATGGTGCGACTACGCCGCAAATGAGCTGGGCGCAAGGAGAATAGTGCTTTGCGGAATATCCATGGGCGCGGCGACCGTCATGACCGCAGCTGCGTCAAACCTCCCGAAAGAGGTATGCGCGATAATATCCGACTGCGGCTTTACGTCTCTGTCCGAGATAATACTGCGCATATTAAGATCCAGCGGCAAAATACCATTTTCGAAATTCATACTGCGCCTGACAAACGCGCTGTTCTGTAAGCCGCACGGCTTTGACCTGTTCTCGCCCGCGGCGGTGGACGCAATGCGAAAAAACACCATTCCCACGCTGTTCATACACGGCGATGAGGACGGCTTTGTCCCGTGCGAGATGGGGCGGAAAAATTTTGACGCATGTGCGGGGGAAAAGGAGCTGCTCATAATCCCCAAATGCGACCACGCGATGTCATTTTTGGTGGATGAGCAGACAGTCACGGCGCATGTACGTGCATTTTTAGAAAAATACGGGAAAGTGAGATAAAACAAATGAAAAATGCGGGGAGAAACGGCAAAGTCGAGCTTTGGCGATTTATATTCAGTATAGCGGTGATGTGCTATCATATTTACAAGTATATCCTCCACCAGCCGGCCGGCTCGCTATTCTTTTCACGCGGCTATATCGGCGTGGAGTTTTTCTTTGTGCTGAGCGGCATACTCATGGCGAAAAGCGCATACGCCGAGATTCAAAGAAACGATAATATTCCGCTCGGAAAAAGCACGACGCGGTTTATAAGAAAAAAGATAAGCGGACTCATGCCCATGCATATAGTCGTGTTTGTCATGCTCTTTACGGTGTTTTGTTTTGCGAAAGAGTGGTCACTCACAGGTATTTTTGAAAACCTGCTGGAGTCCATCCCCGGCTTCTTTTTCATCAGAATGGCGGGCATATACGGCCCGTATGTGAACTTCCCCGAATGGTACATCTCCGTAATGCTCATAGCGATGCTCATGCTCTATCCGCTGACGAGAAAATGGTACACGTCTTTTACGCATATAATCGCGCCGCTTATAGCGCTATTGATACTCGGCTATTTATCGCACGAGTACGGCGGCTTGGGGAGCATAAGAGTTTGGACGCCCATCGGGAGCAAGCCCCTGTTAAGGGGAATATCGGAAATATCGCTCGGGGCGGTGTGCTTTGAGGTGAGCCGCACGCTAAAGGAACGCAAGATGACCAAAAGACAGCGGACGGCGATAACCGTGCTTGAAACGGCGAGCCTTGCGGGGGCGATATGGATGTCCTTAGACGCCAGCCCGGAGGAATACGACATCTATGCGCTGATATTTTTGGCGGTCGCGCTGACCTGCGCATTTTCGCAGCAGTCGTACGGCGAAAAGCTGTTTTCAAACGAGGTCTGCACATATCTCGGAAAGCTGTCCCTGCCCATATATCTCGTCCACCGCACGGCATGGGAGCTTGTAAAATGGCTGGGCGCGCCTCTTCCCGACGCATGGAGAGCCGCGGCGGCTATCGGGCTTGCGATAATCCTATCGATAGGGCTTTTGGCGTTAAACGAGGCGTACTTTAAGAGGAAATTGGCGCGGTTGGCGGTGTAAGGTTTTTTGAATAAGGTATCC
>CAKROK010000085.1 GCA_934373295.1 uncultured Christensenellaceae bacterium
GACTCCAAAAAAAGTGGTAGCGTAAGCGAGCTTTTTTTGGAAAGAGGAGCAGCAGCGTTATTAGACAATGAGACCGCGTTTACGCGGTCTCATGTCAATTACGCTTGCCGCGACGAGGGCGAAAGGACAGTGCATTTTGATTGTCGCACATTAGTATTCTATCCCTCTCCTCGCCCCCACCCCGCCATCCTTGTACGGATGCGCTATGGGCAATATCTCGCTAATGTAGTCGCACAGCGGATAAAGCGCCTCGGGCAGCCTTCTTCCCGTGAAAACGACCTCCGCATCGAGCTTTGTCAACTCGATAAGGCGCTCCTGTGAGATCAACCCCTGCTCGCATGCGCCCAGTATCTCGTCAAACACGATGAGCTCATAGCCCTCGTTTGCAAGCTCCTTCGCGCGCTTTATCGCCTCGTCTATTCTTTTGCTCGCCTGAGCCCTTTCCGTCTCGTCCATATCCCAACAGAACTTATCCTCGACGGGCGCAATTAGCTTAACTCCCAGCTTTTCTAAAATCGAGTTTTCGCTGCTACCATGTTTTAGCAACTGCACCACCGCGACGTTCATCCCCGCGCCCCTCGCGCGCAGGCATAGCCCCGCCGCCGCGGTGCTCTTTCCCTTGCCCTCTCCAATGTACGCATGAACGCAGTGTTTTTTCATATCACCATCCGCCTTTCTTTTTTCTACATTATATTATATCATATCGCGCCCATAAAAAAACGCCCCCAGAGGAGCGCCTTTTATTAATGAAGGGAACAAATGTGAAACTGTATTGCTTTCCTTTTTACGCTTTGATCTTTCTGTTTAGACGTAATCTGTCCACAAACACCGCTATCATGAGCAGCACGCCCTTTACGACGGATTGTAAGAACGTATCAAATCCTGCCATAGTGAGTCCAGTATCTATTACGTACATTAGCACCATGCCGAACATCATGCTTATCATCGAGCCGGAGCCGCCCGAGAGGGACACGCCGCCCAGCAATATGCCCGCGATTATCACCATCTCGATGTCCTGTCCTATCGCGGGATAGCCCTGCTTTATGAACGCCGCCATGAGTATACCGGATACGCCCGCGAGCATCGCGTTTAGTATGAAGTTCGCGAAGCGGTATCTGTCCACGGGAATTCCCATGAGACGCGCGACCTCTATATTCGCGCCTATCGCCATGACGCCTCTGCCGTATTTCGTCCGCTTGAGTATGAATTCAAACACGACCACAAGCACGAGCAGTATTATGAACACGAGCGAGAATCCGCCGCTGGGCGTTATCTTGAGCTGCCATTGACCCAGCGTTTCTCCGAACCATTTAGGCAGGGGATATACCGCTATGCCATTCGTTATTATGTTTACCACTCCGCGCGCGGCGTATTGCGTGGCTATCGTCGCGACGAACGCGGGCAGCTTGAGCTTTACCACGAAAACCGCACTTATCACGCCCACCACGCCGCATATCAGCACGGCTATTATGCACGCGCCTATTACGCCCAGCCACTCCGCATTGGTGTCCATCAGCCCGAACGCAGCCGTGTCCTTCATTATCTTTGTGCTCAATATCGCGCCCAGTCCGCTGACCGCGCCCATCGAGATATCGATATCCCCGCCGCACAGCAGCATAGTCTCACCGATTGCGATTATGCCGTAAAAGGACATCGTCTTTAATATCGAGAATATGTTTACGTCGGAGAGAAACTCGCCGTTTAACAGCTGAAACACTGCCACGAACGCCAACGTGATGAGTATTATGCCCGCCTCAGGACGGGACATGAGGCGCTTTATGCCGTTTGTCTTGCTTTTTTCCATTCCGTTCACCCCTTATCTCACCTTAGTACCCAGCTTCTTCTGCCTGCGCATGATATCCGCCGTCACCGATATCATTATGGATAGGCCGATTATTATGTTCTGATAATTCGAGTTTATGGAGAGCAGATTTAACGCATTTAACACGCCCGCCATGAACACCACGCCGAAGAACAATCCGATTATCGAGCCCGAGCCGCCGTCCATGCTCGTCCCGCCTATCGCGCAGGCCGCTATGCAGTTCATCTCCCATCCGGCGCAGCTGGCCGGGTTTGCCGTGGTGTCTCTTCCCACCATGAGCGCAGAGACTATGCCCACCAGCACGCCCGATATCGCAAATACGGAGAGCTTTATCTTGTCCGTATCCACGCCCGATATGCGCGCCGCGATGAGGCTGTCTCCCGTCGCGGTGATCTTTCTTCCGTAGGCGGTCTTGTGCAGTATAAGCCATGCTATTACAAACGCGGCTATGGTTATGGGCAGCGCCCAGCCGGCGTTCCCCATTATTCTCGCCGTGCCGAATTTCGCAAACTGCGCTCCGGATTCCGCGAGTTTTATGTTTATGGGCATGGACTGCGTGATGAATTTCGCAAAGCCCTTAAACACGTATGTCATGCCTATCGATACGACAAACGCGGGCAGCTTTAATTTGACTATGCAAAGCCCGTTTATCATGCTGCAAATAAATCCCATCAAAATGGTAAATATCAGCGCCGCATACCACGGCAGACCGATGTTCACCATCAGCCATGCGAAGAACATGCCGCACCAGCAGCACATCGCGCTTATCGAGATATCTATCTCGCCCACCATCATTATGAAGCACTCGCCTATCGCGAGCATTCCCCATATCGACAACAGCTTGCCCATATTTGCAAGGTTCGTTCCGCTTATAAAATGCGGGTTTACTATCGAAATTATAATGAACAGCACCAGCACGGGCAGTATGGACGCGAGCTCTTGAAGGGAGGTAAACCTCTGCCAAAGCCCTGTTTTCTTGTCTATAGGATTCATATTTCCTTCCTCCTCATTGTCACGCGAAGCAGAGCTGCATTATGCTCTGTTGATCCGCGTCGTTTCTGTCAAGCTCCCCTACCGTCGTGCCGTGCGACATCACAATAAACCTGTCGCACATTCCCAAAAGCTCGGGCAGCTCGGATGAAATGAATATCACGGCGATGCCCTGTTTCGCGAGCCTGTTTATCATCAGATATATCTCGTTTTTCGCACCAACATCTATGCCCTTTGTCGGCTCATCCAATATGAGTATTCGCGGCTGTGAGTTAAGCGCTTTTGCCAAAACCACCTTTTGCTGATTTCCGCCCGAGAGGTTCGCCACCATGAAGTCCATGGAGGGCGCCTTTACGGCGAGAGATTTCATATACTCCCCCGCGACCTCCTTCTGCTTTTTTCGACTGATGAACAGCTTGCCCTTTATCTTCTTCAGATTGCCGAAAACTATATTCGTCTTTATGTCTGAAAGCATGAGCAGGCCGTTTTTCTTGCGGTCCTCCGTCAAAAACGCTATGCCCTTTGATATTGCGTCCGCTTCGCCGGTTATTCTCGCCTCTTTTCCGTCAAGATATATCTTTCCCGCCGCGAGCTTATGCTGGCCGAATATCGTCTCGACCGTCTCCGTGCGCCCCGCGCCCACGAGCCCCGCAAGCCCGAGGACCTCGCCCGCGCGTATGTTAAACGACACGTCGTGAATGAGCGTCCTGTTCTCTATGCGCGGATGATCGACCGTCAGCCCCTCCACGCGCAGCACCTCCTCGCCCAGCTCGACCTGTCTTTCGGGATACAGGCTGGAGATGCTCCTGCCGACCATGGCGGATATTATCTTATCGCGGTCGTATTCGCTCTTTTCAAATGTGTCGATGTATTTTCCGTCTCTTAAAACCGTGACCCTGTCCGTCAGCTTGAATATCTCATCCAGCTTATGCGTGACGAATATTACCGCCACACCCTTCTTTTTAAGCAGCTCGACTATCTCAAACAGCTTGGTCACGTCGTCCTGTGATAACGCCGTGGTCGGCTCATCCAAAATGAGCACCTGCGGCTCCCAGGAAAGCGCGCGCGCTATCATGAGCAGCTGCTTTTGACCTATCGAGAGCATGTTTACTCTCATCTTAGGGTCGAGGTCTATTTTATGCTTTTGGAGGAAATCCGCCGCCTTTTTATTGAGCGCCGCCGGATTAAACGTCTGCCGCTTTCCCTGTGTCAAATGCCCTACATATATATTCTCCGCAACGGTCAGCACGTCCATGACGTTCGTCTCCTGCGGGACAAAGCCTATTCCCCTCAACAAAGCGTCGTGCGGAGAGGATAGCTTGACCTCGCTGTCGTTTACATACAGCGTTCCCTCAAAGCTGCCGTGCGGGTATATTCCGTTTATAACCTTTAATATAGTCGATTTTCCCGCGCCGTTTTCTCCGATAAGCCCGAGTACCTCGCCCTGTGATACTTCTATCGATACGTCATCCAGTGCGACCACTCCCGGGAACCTTTTCGTAATACCATCTGCCCTTAAAACAGCCATATGATATATAACCCCTTTCTTTTCTCCTGCTATGCAAAAAATATGCGTTTTGACAGGATGACAAAAGGCGTCAAGCTGTCAAAGTGTTTTCGGTATTTCTTTTTTTCAATATTCCGAGGGCGCTGTCGTGCGCCCCCAGAATTTTTCTTTACCAGATTTTTTCTTTATTAGTATACGGTAGCCATGAGGTCGTTTACGTACTTCGTCAGCTCGTAATAATCCTCGACATTTTCCTTGGTGACTAAGGGCGCGTCAATGATGTTCGCCCAATCTACCTTTTCGCCCTTTAACAGCTTATCGAGATATTCAGTCGCCGCATAGAACTCCTCATAGAGGGGCTGCGCGATTATGCCGTATATCTCGCCGTTCTTTACGAGGTCGAGGTTAGTCTCGTTATAGTCGACACCTATCGCGCACATCTTCACGCCCGTGTTCTTGATAGCGCCCGCCCATGTCGAGCCGCCCGTGCCCGTGGTGGAGAACGCGCCGTTTATGCCGGGGTTGGACTGTATTATGGACGTCGCCTTCGCTATAGCGGTGGGCGTGTCGTAGCCCTCCTCCTGGGGCGCGAGCACCTTTATGTTGGGGTACTTTTCGTTCATGTACTCGGTGAACGCCTTCGCCGCCGTGTCCTCGGTCAGGTTAAAGCTGCCCTCTGTGATAGCCACGAGACCCTCGCCGTTTAACTCCTTACCCATCGCTTCAGCCGCCGTCGCGCCGTATACCGCCGCGGACGCCGCCGCCCATGCGTTGAGTCCGGGGTAATTTTGCTCCTCGCTCGCGTCAAAGAACTGATGCGCGGATGTTACGAAAACACCCTTTTCCCTCCATGCCTCCGCATACGTCTCTGCGGAATCATCCAGCCAGAACAGCACCATGCCCTTTATGCCGTGCTGGTCTATGCCCGCCTCTGCGAGGGAATACGCCTCTGCTACGTCCGCGTCGTCGGGAGCATAGATGTGAAAATCGGTATATCCGAGCTTCTTCGCCGCGTCCACAAATCCGCCTATCATGAGCTGAACCGTGGGGTTGGTTCTGTTTACTATGCATATTCCCAGCGGGGTAGATGCGGGATCAAGGTCTCCGGTCTGCTGATCGCCTGTCGCGGGCTTTTCGCCGCACGCAACGAGCAATGTCGCCGCCATCAGTATCACGAGAATAACTGATATGATTTTTTTCATTTTTCTAAGTTCCTCCTGTTGTCTTTGTTTTTCTTTTTCTATCTATATCCGCCTCACAGCAGAAAAACCGATCTATTTTCCTCAAAAAATCGTACACAAAGCATAGCCGCATTAAGCGTACCCTTTTCCCTTCGATAATTTTTACCGTCAATTAGGGCTTATTTCGTTGTACATTGTTTTTCCTTTAGTAATCTACACCTACGTTTATATCAAACTCGACGTTGGAGTCTATATCAAAAGGATAGTTTATTCCGGAGAAGCCGTCTCCGATATGCTCAGATATAACCTCCCTTATGTTATCCTTATCCATACGCCTAAATCCCTCTATGAGCGAACGGTGACTTTCAAGC
>CAKROK010000086.1 GCA_934373295.1 uncultured Christensenellaceae bacterium
GCCCGCCGCCCCGCTAGGGGCGGGGGCGGGCTTAGTATTTGCGGCGTTAGCCGCAAAAACCTGCGCCGCGCGTGTACGAGTGAGATGAAGCTTTTTTGGGGTCAGCGGGACGGCATGGCGGCGTGAAGATATAATGGAGCTTTGCGGAGCAAAGCAACCTAATTATTCAATTTGCGTGACTATTCGCACTTTTAAAATAACGCTCACAAACTTTTTCCGCAAAAAAAAACCCGCTCACGGCGGGTCAAATAATATCTAATTCAAGCTCACTTCTTGTCCGCGAAATACTCGTTTAACTTCTCTACGAGCATCTTGCCGTCAATACCGTGGACCGCGGCGGCCTCCTCGATGGATTCACCTGCGGATGCGGGGCAGCCCACGCAGAACATTCCGCACGCGAAAAATACCTTTGCGCAGTCGCTGTCCATGTCTAAAACCTGCTGGATGGTCATGTCTTTTGTTATTGTCATATCAGTTTACCTCACTTAAATTATAGTCTTATTATTATCGGAAGCCGTTTGGCTTATCCCTAAAAAATCATGCTGTCCCCGCTCTTTTTTATCGAAAATACAGGGCAATCCGCCTTTTTGGCAAACGTCGTCGGGACGGACGTCTCCTTTCGAAAGTGCATGGGCACGAACAGTGCGGGCTTAAATCGCGTCAAGAACTCCAGCGCACCGTCGTCATAACAGCTCTTCATGCGCGGGTCTACCGGGAAAAACGCGATGTCAAACGTTCTCTCGCTTTTTTTGATGAAGTCAAGCTCCTGCGTGAACATCTCTCTCGCCGCTCTTTCATCCTCCTGCGGGACGAACCCAGCCCAGTGCCAGCAGTTTAGATCACCCGCAAAAAATATCGATTTTCCGTCGATATTTACGGAATAGCTCACGCCTAAGTCCGTCGAGCCGTATGCCCTTACGCTCAATACCTCGTCGCTATAGCTCTCGCCTTTTTTAAGGAGGACGGCGTCAACGCCCCTCTTTATCTCGGGCGTGCCCGCGGCTAAGATATAGCGCACATTACCTCCGGCATAATCGTATATCCGCTTGTCATAGTGATCTGCGTGCTTGTGCGATACGAAAAAATAGACGTTTTTCGCGGAGGATATATCCTCCCCCGAAAGCTCTCCCGCACCGCCGCCAAAGCTGATGCAGTCGAAAACGAGCAAGGTTTCTCCCGTTTTTAGCATAAAACCGCTGTTGTAAAGGTATTTTATCTCCATCAATTCTCCCGTACCTCGTGAACACATTCACATTCATCTAAAGGATATCATAAAAGACCTGAGTTGACAATATCTAACCAGTTTATATTAGTTGACACGTTTAGCCGTTTGCCTTAAAATTATTTTTATAAGAAGAAATTTCCAAGGAGGAAGAACATGAGATATATTAAATTACCCAAAACAGATATGGAAGTATCCCAGATACAGCTCGGCTCGGCTGAATACGGCCTTGAGTCGCAGTATCCGGGTATGAAGGCCGTCCCCACGCAGGATGCATTTGCCCAGATGGACGAATTCGTGGACATGGGCGGAAACTTCATTGACACGGCGCACGTATACAGCGACTGGATCCCCGGCGAATTCGGAAGGAGTGAAAAGTGCATAGGAAAGTGGTTCAGCTCGAGAAAGAGCAGGAGCAAGGTCTTTTTGGCGACAAAGGGCGGCATAGACTTCACAAACCACGTCGGTCTATACGGCCCGCCCATCGACCTATCCAAAAAAGAGATAGATAACGACATCGAGGAGAGCCTCACGAACCTTCAGACGGACTATATCGACCTCTACTGGCTGCACAGAGACGAACCCTCCCGCCCCGTCGGTGAGATAATCGAGACGTTAAACGACAACGTCAAAAAAGGCAATATCCGTTATATCGGCTGCTCAAACTGGCTGCCGGACAGAATCGCCGAGGCGAACGAGTATGCCGAAAAGCACGGGCTCATGCCCTTTGTGGGCAGTCAGTTCGAGTGGTCCCTGGCGAGGATGTTCTGCCCCGAGGCGCCGCTCGACGACCTCCCGTACATGGACGAGCAGACCTATGAATTCCACAAAAAGACCCGTCTTACCGCATTTGCGTATTCCTCACAGGGCAACGGCTTTTACACAAAGCTCGACCAGCTCGGCGAGGAAAACCTCTCCGACCGCTTAAAGAAGCACTTCTTAAACGACCGCAACAGGGCGGCGTTTAACAGGATAAAGCAGCTTTCAAAGGAGACGGGATATACCGTGACGCAGATCGCGCTGTCCTTCATCAACTCGCAGTACGATTTCGTGGGCATCCCCGTGATATTCTCGCGCACGCACGAGCAGTTCACGGATTCGCTTTCCGCAGCGGATACTCACCTCACGCCGGACATGGTCGATTTCCTCTTAAAAGAGGACTGATAGGATAAGCACTTTTCTGCTTATTTGTTTAAGCCGAAATGTTGGCATAGGTGTTCATCATTTCTTTTGACTATAGCTTTGCTCACGACGGCGACGGTCTTAAAATTATGCTCCGCGATAATTTTACAGACCGTATGCATTAGTTTGTGGGAATAGTTTGGATTTTGAGCTGTTGTGTTTGTGCGCTGAAGCTAAAAAGGTTCAAATCATACGTAGATGCGCGGCGCAGCTTTCAGCCGCCGTAGGCGGCTGAAAGTAGCTCGCGAATGCGAGCTTAGTTTATGCGCGCCCGCAGGGCGCGCATAAACCTGCGCCGCACGCCTTCGACAAGCTCATTATTTCTTCGAGGAGCAAGGCGTTTGAGATAGGTATGATCCATCTCTTTTGGCGGTTTGCCGCGCCAAAAGAGATACCTTATTTTAAATTTTACTCCCACCATTTTCTGCAATTGCTTTCTTATTTATCAGCTGTCGCAAGACTCCGAAAAAGGTGGTAGCGACGACGAGCCATCGCGAGGACGTTTACAACTTAAGCAGGCGAACCGAGTTTTCGACAACCTAAAAAAGAGGATGCTTTTACACCCTCTTTTTGCGTTTAAAGAAGTATAAACAGCATCCCCGCGCCGCCCTCGTTTACCGCGCGCTCGATGGTGTCCCTGAGCTTGCTCTGCGCATCCTCATGCAGATACGTCACCTTGCTCATGAGCCCCTCTTTTACCATATCTCCCAATGTCCTGCCGAATATCTCGGTCGCCCATGCCGCCTGCGGGTCGTTCTCAAAATCCGCGACGAGCGTGCGCGCGAATTCCTCCGATTGCTCCTCGCTGCCTATTATCGGGCTGACCTCCGTCTCGACATCCACCCTTATCATATGCAGCGTGGGTGCGCTCGCGTTTATCCTCACGCCGTATCTGTCCCCCTGGCTCATGACCTCGGGCGGGCGGCATTCGACCTCGTCCATGAGCGGAGCGACGATCCCGTAGCCCGTTCTTTTCACCGTGTTTATGGCGTTTTCCAGCCGCGTATAATGCGCCTTCGCCTCTGCCATGTCCTTTATTATCGAAATGAGGTGCCTGTCGTCCTTTATATCACAGCCCGTCTGCTCGCCCAAGACCTTATAAAACAGCGTTTCGCACGGCCTCATGCTTATGTTTATAAGCCCCTCGCCCAGCGATATATCCGAAACCGCGCAGTTCTTTATGAAATCGATGTCGGAAAGGCTCTCCGCGATGGCGGGGTAGTCCTTCATGCTGTGCAGCTCCCTCGTCGCCTCATCCAGCTTTTCGTAAAGCTGCTCGATTATGTAATGCTCCGGCTCGAGCGCGCATATCCAGCGCGATATGTCTAAATTTATCTGCTTTATGGGGAATTCATACAGCAGATCGGACATTATGTCGTCGATATCCTGTCCCGTGAAGCCCGTCGCGTTTATGGGTATTACGGACGCATCGTACTTTTTTCTAAGCTCATCCGCAAGGGCGAACGCCTCCTCAGATGCAGGATCCATGCAGTTTAACAGCACTATAAACGGCTTGTCGAGCTCTTTAAGCTCGGCTATCACGCGCTCCTCCGCCGGAACATACGCCTGTCTGGGAATATCGGCGATGCTCCCGTCCGTCGTCATGACTATGCCTATGGTGGAGTGCTCCTCTATCACCTTTTTTGTGCCCATATCCGCCGCCTCGATAAAGGGCATGGGCTCCTTTGACCACGGCGTGTTCACCATGCGCGGATGTCCGTCCTCGACATGCCCCTGAACGCCGTCTATGAGATATCCCACGCAGTCCACAAGACGCACGCTCATGCGCACGTTGTCCCCCACGGTGATATCCGCCGCCTTATTGGGGATAAAGCCGGGCTGTGTGGTCATTATCGTCTTTCCCGCGGCGGACTGCGGCAGCTCGTCGCGCACCCTCGCCCTTTCATTTTCATCCTCTATCGCGGGCAGAACGAACATATCCATAAAGCGCTTTATAAACGTCGACTTTCCCGTGCGCACCGGCCCAACTACGCCTATATAGATATCCCCGCCCGTCCTCTCGGCGATATCCCTGTAAATGCTTGTATTTGCCATCTTTCCTCCTCCATATCCGTCGTTTGTATACTTTTATGAGCGTATGCGCGCGAATATGCGAAAAAGGTTGGGCCGATGAAAACATCCCCTCATTTTTCAAATTTCTTATAAAAAACACCATAAAAATTTACCTTAACCGGTTGCAAATTGCAGCTCTCTAATATATAATTATTATAAACTTTCATATCAAGTATAAATAGGGAGCATGTATGAGACCGGGTAAATTTAAAGCACTTCTCGATTCCGTCGAGATGGGCAGTTTCTCAAAGGCTGCGGAAAAATCAAACTATTCACAGTCCGGATTGACGCATATGATGAACAGCCTGGAGGCCGACGTGGGCTTTCCTCTGCTGCAAAGGGGAAAATACGGCATACGCCTCACGAGCGAGGGCGAAAAGTTGCTCCCACTCATTAAAAAATACGTCTCCGCGGAAAGCGCGCTCATTGACGAGATCGACCGAATGAACAAGGAAAAGGCGGACAACCTCTGCATAGGCACGTATTCGAGCATGGCTAAAAACTGGGTCCCGCTCATAATCGAGGAGCTTCAGGAGATCTATCCCGACATCAAGATAGACGTGCGCGTAGGCAGTCAGGATGAGCTTTTACAGTGGCTGGAAAAGCGCGAGGTCGACCTGTGCTTTGCCTCAAAATACAGCGACTTCGACCACGAGTTTATCCCCATCAAAAAGGACAAATACATGGCGGCGCTCCCCCTTTCGAGCGAGTTTGAGGGAGACGTATATCCCCTCGAGATGATAAACAACACCACGTTTATAATGCCCTCTTTCGGCGTGGACTACGACACAAAGGCGATATTTGAAAAGTATCACATCAAGCCCGCAACAAAGGCGTTCACGGTGGACGATTTCGCCGCGCTGTCCATGGTCGAGCACAATCTGGGAAGCTCCATGCTGCCCGAGCTGATGCTCTCCGGCTTAAAGCCCAAGGCAAAGATACTTCCGCTCGACCCCGTCGTCTTTAGAAAGCTGGGCATAATCTTCAAATCCTACAAAGACCTCTCTCCCGTCGCAAAGCAGACGGTGTCCATCGCCAAAAAACTCTTCGGGGAAGAGCTGTAACATCGACATTTCGCCGGCACGTCCGGCGTTTTTTTGTTGAAGGAGGGGTGGGGGCGCTTGAGTTTAAAAGATGGAACACATACGTAAATTGAAGAAATAGGTTGTACATATCACTTTATTCAGATTAAATACATCACTCTGCAATTTTTCTCTGAAAACCGTGGTTTTCAGACTTTCCCATAAGGAGGCAGTGCGCCTGACGGCGCAAGTAATATGTAAGAACTAATA
>CAKROK010000087.1 GCA_934373295.1 uncultured Christensenellaceae bacterium
CTTGAACAGATTAGCGGAGAAGGATGAGGAGGTCGCAGACCTCCTTATGGGAAAGTCTGAAAACCACGGTTTTCAGTGAAAAATTGCAGATGTAAGTTGCTAATCTGAATAATGTCATATGCTCAAACGGTTGATTTGAACATTAATTCGAAGCTTTGCGGAGCAAAGCAACCTATGACTTCAACTTACGCGGGACACTCCCTCTTTCAAACTCAATCTCACAAACAAAAATGCCGCACTGCTTCCCTGCAATGCGGCGATCACTTATATTCTTCCCTGTTTGAAAAAACAGAAATCTAAATCGTTTGTTTAATGTTCAATGTATATATTCTAAACTACAGCAGACGTAATGTCAATAACAATGTCCTATCTTTTGGTTCGATAAATGTTTACAAAGTTTACCTGTTGTCTTAACAGATGTAGCATACTACATATCGTGCGAAATATAATGCCCGTGCCGCATGAGCCGGGCATTGTTCTCTAAACCACGCCGGAGACAAACCGCAGCAGCACGCTTCCCGAATAGAATATCGAGCAGCATGCCGAGCCGTTTATGATATCCGTGATGAACGATACGTTCATGAATAATATGAGCATTATGGGCACGACCGCGAACAGCATGTACATCGAGAAAAATCCCCTTATAAAGCCGACCGCGCCGCCCAGCGCATAGTCCATGTGTACGAGCTGAGGAGTGGCATATGCGTATGAAAACGCATTCGTGAGCAGCGTGAAAAGTATCCTCGCTATGATAAATATGATGAGAATCGCGACGATGTTCATTATGACGTTGTATATCGTCATGTCAAAATAATCGCCCAGGGTGGTTATGCCCTTGTCCGCAAACGCCTTGTTGGTGACGTTGTTCGTTATCGCATTTCCAAAGGGGGACGGGAGCTTTGCGTTTTCCACTATATTTTGCAGCTTTTCTGGCGAAATGAGGTCTATGCTCGTCTTTGCCATCTCGACGTCGCCTATCTTCTCCGCACCCTCCATGTAAAAGCGCAGTGAGGAGAACAGCTCGGACTGCACCAGCCCGCGCGATACGAGCGGATAGAATATGAGCGCGCTTATCCATGAGACGAAAAATCCGCCCAGGTTCAATAGCGACGGGATAAATCCCCTATACAGCCCGTTTACCGCATAAAGCACTATCAGGCCGATTATTATGATGTCTAAAAAATTCATAGCTACCTCGTCATTCCATTGTTAAGATATACACTTCGTCCTTTGAGCACAGCTCGAGCATGTTCGAGCCCAGCTTTTTGACGGATTCGATCTGCTTGGGCGTTTCGATAGTGCGTTCAAATTCGCCCGAGAGCTTGTATATGTATACGCTGTCCGTCATTATGCAGTACAGCTTGTTTTGAGAGACGCTCACGCCCTTCATTCCGGAGGGGAGCTGTATGTTCGTGTCCGTGTCCTGTCCGTCCGTGCGCCCTATCAGCCTCACTGTGAATGATGACGTCAAATCAGAGGCATTGCCCGGTAAAAAGGCGTATATATAGCCGTTTTCCGTCACGCAGCTGTCCGCCGCCACGAGGCCGTGTATGGATGATGAATCCGTCTGCTTGCCGAAGTTGTCGTATTCCGCGAGCGTAGACGTTCCGCAAAGCACCATGTTCGTGTCCCAAAAGCTAACGTCGCTTATGAGCTGGTCCGTCACGTCCACCGTCCCTGTAAGGGACTGCGTCGACGGGCTTACCGTAGTCACGCGCGATATGGGCGATGTGCCCGTGGTGTCCAGCGTGAGGACGTATAGCAAATCGTTTTGACCGTAAAAGCCGTAGTCGATTATATCCGCAGACGAGCTTTCCGAGCGGTATATCTCCGAGCCTTCCCCGTTAAATACGCGGAGGAACTGCCCCTCGTCGGTCGAGGATAAAAGCGCGGCGCAATCCTGACCGACCTTTGCGCCCTTTGTCTTGATATCCGTCGTGGATAGTGTGTATCTGTGGTCGCCCTGCGCGGTGAGTACCGTCGCCATGTCGGAGGAATA
Source organism: uncultured Christensenellaceae bacterium (assembly GCA_934373295.1). Lineage (GTDB taxonomy): Bacteria > Bacillota > Clostridia > Christensenellales > Christensenellaceae > HGM11616. The sequence goes on from CAKROK010000087.1 coordinate 2,000, forward strand.
TACGCATATCTGCGTGTCGCTCGCGGACAGGTTGACCGCCCCGCTCGTCAGCTTGACGCGCCAAAGCTCCGCGCCCGTCTTATCGGCGCAGTTGAGCGTGCTGCCCGAAAGATAGAACACGTTTTTATCGTTCACCTCGACCTGCGTCTCGGGCGTGACGGAGAGGGAATAAAAGCTCTCCGCAGAGGCGCCCGTCCCAAAGATTATCACATACAGCAAAACGCCCACGGCCAAAAACGCCGCCGCGCATATGACGGGTATGAGGTATTGTCTTTTGTTTTTGCGCCGTCTCCTCTCGGAAAAGGCTCTATCTTTACGAGTCCGCATTTATTTCACTCCCAATCATCCTGTCGAAAAGTCTGTTTTTCAATGTAGTTTTTCAAAAGCAAGTTTTGAAAAACTGTTCTCAGCTTAAAAATAGAATTAATCAACAGCATTTGCTTTTTGAGTCATTTATTTGTCTAAGCATAATCTGCCACAATAATCATCCTGATTACATTATTTTATAACACATTCGCCCCTGATATCAAGTGTGCAGGGGCGTTTAAATGTAAATATTTAGTAGCTTTTTTATGCAAAAGCCGATTTTGTCCGCTATTTTAAGTTATCGGGATTGAGCGGCAAAAGCTCGCTTGGCGTGAAAAGGCCGTCCTTGCGGACGAGTACGTCGTCAAAGTATATCTCCCCGCCGCCGTATTCCGCGCGCTGTATGAGTACGAGGTCCCAATGCACCGCAGAGCGGTTGCCGTTATCCGCGTCGTCATATGCGCATCCGGGCGTGAAGTGTATCGAGCCGCATATCTTTTCGTCAAAGAGTATGTCGCACATGGGCGTTAAAATATACGGATTTACGCCTATAGCGAACTCGCCGACATAGCGCGCGCCCTCGTCCGTATCTAAAATTTCGTTTAGCTTGACGTCGTCATTCGCGTATGCGTCGATTATCTTGCCGTCCTTAAACGTCAGGCTGACGTTCTCAAAGCGGCTTCCGTTATAAAACGACGGCGCGTTATACGTGATCTTTCCGTTCACGCTGTCCTTTATGGGAGAGGTATAGACCTCGCCGTCCGGGATGTTCATCTCGCCCGCGCAGGGTATCGCGGTCTGTCCCTTTATGGAGAAGGTGATGTCCGTGTCCGGCGCGGTTATATGCACCTTATCCGTCTTTTGCATTAATTCTTTTAAGGACTGCATCGCGCGTCCCATCTTTGCGTAGTCTAGACAGCATACGTTAAAATAGAAGTCCTCAAAATCGCGCGTACTCATGGAGTTGAGCTGCGCCATGGACGGGTTGGGATAGCGCAGGACGCACCACTTCGTTTTCCTCACGCGGATATCCGAATGCACCTTTTCGGAATAGACGGTATTGTATATGCACATGTTTTCCGCAGGCACGCCCGCATTTTCCGCACTGTTCTCGTTTCCGCGGAAGGATATATACGCGTCCATGTCCTCCATGCGCGCGGCGTCCCACTTCGCCTGAAGCTCGGCCTGCTCGGGCGTGAGCTTTTCCAGCCACTGCCGCTGAACCTTTGAGCGGTACATGTGGCAGAAGGGCAGCCCGCCCGCCTCATACGCCGCCTTTATAAGCTCCTCCGCGATGATATCCTCGCAGTCAAAAACCTCTATCAATATCTTTTCGCCCGGCTGAAGCCTGCATGAATAGTTTATCAGGTTGTGCGCGAGCTGCGCCATTCTCGGATCTGTCATCTATCTATCCTTTCTTCTATTATATAATTGGGGCGGCCCTTTGCCTCGTCATAAATTCGCGAGATGTACAGCCCCATAACTCCCGCCGCCGTCAATATGGCGAAAACGAGCATGAACACAAGGCTGAATAATATGTTGAAATAGCTGAGCGTGCCCGTGCAGGTCAAAACTATCGCGACTATCATATATATAAATGATAAGACCATGCCGACCGCGCCCATATACAGGGGCAGCTTGAGCGGGATGTCAGAAAACGCGATTATGCCGTCGGACGCCAGCCGCAGCATTTTCTTCAGGGTGTATTTTGTCTCGCCCGCGGCGCGCTCGTCGCGCTCGTATTCCAGCGCGCACTGCTTATACCCCACCCATGCGCCCATGCCGCGCAAAAAGCGGTTATGCTCGGGCATACCGTTCATGGTGTTTAATACCTTGCGGTCTATGAGGCGGAAATCGCCCGTATCCTTGGGGATAAAGCCGCCGGAGAGCTTGTCTAACGTGCGGTAATATGCCCACGCCGTCGCGAGCTTGAACGCACTTTCGCCCTCGCGAGATGCGCGCTTGCCGTACACCACGTCATAGCCCTGCTCCCATTTTTCTATCATGAGCGGGATGACCTCGGGCGGGTCCTGAAGGTCCGCGTCGATTATTACGACCGCGTCTCCCTCCGCCGCCGCCATGCCCGCGGATACAGCCGCCTGATGGCCGAAGTTCCTAGAAAAGCTCAAGACGCTCACGCCCTCGTCCGCCGCCAGTTCGCGCAGTATGTTTAAGGTATCGTCCGCGCTGCCGTCGTTTATGTATATTATCTGCTTTTCGTAGCCGCCCAGCTCCAGCTCCTTTAAGCGCTCATGCGTAAGGCGGATGACCTCCTGCTCGTTATAGCAGGGGACTACGAGTGTTATCTTCTTCATGTCGTTTCTCCCGAATTCTTATTTTACTAAATTATACCACGTCAAAGAAAATTTATCCATACCTGCGGGATGTGAGGAAAATTGAGACAAAAAGCCGCCGACTATCGCATTTTTTAATTATTCAGTCGCTCAAACGAAAAGCCTCATCCGCACCACAAGAGAGATAATGATGCCAAAACCCGCCGACTATCGCACATTTTAATTATCCAATCACTCAAAATGAAAAGCCTCATCCGCGCCACAATAGGGATAATGATTCCAAAAGCCGCCGACTATCGCATATTTTAAATATCCGCTCACTCAAACGAAAAGCCTCATCCGCGCCACAATAGGGATAATGATTCCAAAAGCCGCCGACAATCACATTTTTTAATTATCCGCTCATTGAAACGGAAAGCCCTCTAACGCAAAAATACCTCATCCCACTTCCCTCAAAAGCCCCACGAACACCATTAACTTAATGATATCATTTTAACTCCTAAACGCCCGACACCCCATAACTAATAAAAACAGCGCAAATACCTCGTTTTTAACAAAACCTCTTTGACAAAATCACCTCCCGATAGCCCGCTTTAGCGCGATATCGCAAAAAAGCATTGCCCAAATACATTTCCGTAAAATCCGCAGTTGTCAGTATTTTAATTTTGATGTTTTTCAAAGTTAACTGCTTGATGTTGCGATAGGACAGATTATTTGTGGGCGGTATTGATGGTCGCATCGCCTTTGCGCGATATGGAATAAGTGCGCCGCTACAAAAATCGCGATTATCAATGTCCGATTTTTCAAAGTGGACTGTTTGATGTTGCGATAGGGCAAATTATTTGTGGGTGTTATAGATGGACAATCCACTTCTGTGCGATATGGGATAAATGCGTTGGTGCAAAATCCGCAGTCATCAGCGTCTTGACGCTTTTTTAAAATGGCTTATTGACATCGAAATTCGAAAATTTCGCACAAATTTTGCGTTATGTAAAAAAATGCTTGACAACGTGCCCCGCCCACGCTATAATATATATTGCTTGTTAAGAAACGTCGCGGGATAGAGCAGTCTGGTAGCTCGTCGGGCTCATAACCCGGAGGTCGTTGGTTCAAATCCTTCTCCCGCAACC
>CAKROK010000088.1 GCA_934373295.1 uncultured Christensenellaceae bacterium
GGCCCCCGCCGTTTCGCGCCTGAAAGCTGCGCCGCACGTCGTCGGCATAGCTCGCTTTATAATCGAAGCGTTTTTAATCTCATCCGCCCACAAACCCGTGGTCGACCGTTATGACCGCGCCTATCTTGCCCGGGATGGTCTCCTTAATGCGCCGCGCGATAAAGCTCTTGACCTCCGCGTCCGTGAGCGGGTACTTTCTCGGCACGAGCACATCAAACACCACGTTTTTAGCCACCTTGCCCGTGACTACCCTGAAGTCGTGCATGGTTATAGTCCCCTCCATCTCGGAGAGTATCGCGGCGATCTTCTCCTTCATCTCGTTGGTCTCCGCGTCGTCCGTGACCAGCGGGTCTAAATGCACGACTAACTGTATGTGCATCTCGCGCTTCACGTCGTGCTCTATCGTGTCTAAGACGTCGTGACAGTGCAGCATGTCGCTCTTCGCGTCCATCTCCACATGCGCTGAGGCGAAATACACCCCCGGACCGTAGCAGTGCATCATGAAATCGTGTACGCCCAGCACGCCGTCATATGAAAGTATCTTCTTTCTCAACTCGCGCACTATCTTAGGGTCAGGCGCCTGGCCCAAAAGCGTGCCTACAGTCTCCCTTATCAAGCCGACGCCGCTGTACATTATAAATACGGAGACGAGCGCGCCCATCCAGCCGTCGAGGTTCACCCCCGAAAAATAGCTTATCGTCGAAGCGATTAACACGACCGTCGTGGCTATAGCGTCGTTTCGCGAGTCCTCAGAGGTCGCCTCCAGCGCGGTCGAATTTATCATCCTGCCCAGCTTGCGGTTAAAAAGCATCATCCACAGCTTGACCGCTATGGACACCGCGAGTATTATTAGCGAGACTACTCCAAAAGTCGTCTCCTCCGGCGCGATTATCTTCTCAATGGACGATTTGCCGAGGTCAAAGCCGATAAGCAAAATGATTATCGATACTATGAGCGCGGTTATGTACTCCATTCGCGCGTGTCCGAAGGGATGGTCGTCGTCCGCCTCCTTGCCCGACAGCCTGAAGCCTATGAGCGTGATTATTGATGAACCCGCGTCCGAAAGGTTGTTTACGCCGTCCGCCATTATGGCTATCGAGCCGGTCATCGCCCCCGCCGCTATCTTAAAGCCGCAGAGTATCACGTTGCATATTATTCCCACTATTCCGGAGAGCCTTCCGCACTTCTCCCTCCCCTTCAGTGTGGTCATATCCGCATCCTTTAAAAACAGACGTGTAAGCAGCGCCGTCATTTTTTCACCGTTCCTTCTATTATATATTCCTAAATAGGATAATTCTTTAAAATAGCTGTGTCAAGCATTTTATATTGCAATTTATATGCACAAACTGTAAAATAGCCACGAGGGATTTTATGAAATTTATAGATTATACCGCAACGCAAAGCGACGAGGGCAGGCGCCTTTCCTCCGTCTTAAAGGATAAGCTGCACGCCTCGTCGACGCTCATAAAGATAAATAAAAAAAGAGACGGGAACCTTTTAAACGGCGCATCCGCATTTTCCGACCGCATAGTCCACGCGGGGGATATCGTCTCCTTGCGCATAGACGACGAAAGCGAAAAAACGCACCGAAAAACGTCTCTTTTTTCTGATTCTTTTGATATCCCCATATTGTATGAAGACGATTACATGATGATAATAGACAAGCCTGCGGGGATCGAGATCCACCCCTCCGCGCTGTGTACGGGCGTGAGCTTATCCGAGCTCATGAGCGACTGCTTCGGCGAGGGCGAGGGCTTTCACGCCGTAAACCGCTTAGACCGCGGCACCTCCGGCATAATGATCGTCGCAAAGACGGGGTACATGCACAGCCTGCTCATACCCCTCCTTCATACGGATAGCTTTATCCGCCGCTATTTAGCCGTTGTCGATGGCGTCCCCTCCCCCAAAAAGGGAGAGATCACCCTGCCCATATCGCGTGACCCCGATTCCGCCATAAAGCGAAAAATCTCACCCGACGGGCTTAAAAGCCGCACGAGCTATGAGGTTTTGAGCCGCGCCTGCGGCAGGAGCCTCGTCAGCTTGACCGCGCACACCGGACGGACGCATCAGCTGCGCCTGCATATGAGCGCTATCGGCTGCCCCATAACGGGCGACTGGCTTTACGGAACGGAGAACAGGGCGCTTATACAGCGTCCAGCTCTACATTCAAGCAGCATTCTGCTAATTCATCCTCTGTCAGGAGCTCGCATTTCTCTTCAGGCGGCTCTTCCGCACGATATTGCATCACTTCTGATATCTCCGCCTCAGCCTCGGCGTTGATCTCCAAAAGCTCTTCATCCGTTAAGGGCAGCCCCTTAACGAGTCTCTCCCATGCGGCGTCATTCAAACGGTCTCTTGCAGGTTTTTTCATGTGGTATTCTCCTTTATACTTTTGATTTCATTTGTCCATTGCATTTCTCAGTTCATTGTAATTATAGGAGTCCGCAATCATATTAGCAAGTGTCCCGCGCAGCTTCCGTCAATAGCTTGTCCTATTTTTTATCCAAAAAGAATTTTTTTGTGCTTGTCAAGTGCAAATAGCAGCACCATCCCCAGCACGCCGCAGGAAAGCAGCTCGCCCACGCCCGTCGTGAGCATGAAGAACGGTATCGTTCCCTCCAGCATATACACGTATTTTAATATCAAAGGAACGGTTATCGTGTTCGCAGCTATGGGCGGTATCGGCGCAAGCCACTTTTTTTTGCGCAGAAGATACGTCCCCACCGCGCCTATTAGCGTCGCCAGGCTGCCGAATACCACGTCCCAAAGCGCCGCGCCCGTGAGCCAGTTTGCGAGCAAGCATCCCACGAATAATCCCGGTATTGCCGCCGGTGTAAAATACGGAAGAATAGTGAGTGCTTCAGAAAGCCTCACCTGTATGACGCCGCTGGCAATCCCCAGCGCGTTTGCGACAAAGGTGAGCGCTACGTAAAGAGCAGCTATGAGCGCCGCTCTGACCAAAAAAACAAGTTTCGCGTGATTTTTCATTTTTCTATTTTCGGCGAATATTTCGCCGAGCTCCTTTAGTTTTATTTTAGGTGAGGAAGGTTTCGAACTCACCGATTTGATTTTACTGCATTTTTCCGCCATATGCAATTCAAAATTTCACGGCGCGCGTGAGAATAATAATCCGCGACGGTCGGATAATAAAATCTGCGGAGGTATTTATCATGAAAAAACACGTCAAATTATATAAAGCTGTCGCCTGCATACTGCTCGGGGTGTTTTCCCTCTTTTGCTTTTGCATAGTCGCCGTCACGGATACTCTGCCCGAAAGCATCTTTATTTTGAACGGCTCTTCAAAGGCTTTAAGCTCCCCGTTTTCATATCTTTACGGTATAGACTACGGGTCGCAGGGGGTGATCTCGCTGTCTGGGGACAGCCTCTCGGGAAATATTAACATAGAATCTAAAGGTGAGGGGAAAACTCAGCTCCACGTCGACTTATTCGGCTTCATCCCCCTTAAAAACATCTCGGTCACTGTGGGAGATGAGCGTATGCTCGTGCCCGGCGGGCAATCCATCGGCGTAATGCTGTATACGGATGGCGCGCTCATCGTCGGCTGCTCGGATATCGAGCTTTCCGACGGCTCTACCGTAAACCCCGGACGCGATGCGGGGCTTGCCCCCGGCGACGTCATCAAAATGGTGAACGGCGTCCGGATACAAAACGCGGCGCACCTTTCAAAGATAATCAACAGCATTGCCTACGGCAATATCGAGCTTCTCATCGAGCGGGACGGCCGTGAGCATACCGTGCTCGTCAGAGCCGCAGAGGACAGCTACGACAACATGTTCAGGCTCGGACTGTGGGTGCGTGACTCCACCGCCGGCGTGGGTACGCTCACCTACTACGACCCCGTCACTAACATGTTCGGCGGGCTGGGTCACGCGATAACAGACGTGGACACGGGCGAAACGCTCTCCGTAAGGAACGGCGAGGTCATCTTCTCGGACGTGATAGAGGTCGTGAAGAGCTCGGAGGGCTCGCCCGGTGCATTAAAGAGCTGCTTTGACCCTACTCGCGAGGTATTCGCGCGCATTCGCGAAAACACTCAGTACGGTCTTTACGGCAGCTGTGAATATTCTCCGGAAAATAATCTCTATGACCTGCTGCCCGCCGCCTCGCATAATCAGGTGCATACAGGCGATGCAACCATATTATGCTCCATCGACCCGAGCGGCGTCAAGGAATATTCCTGCGAAATAATAAGCACCTCGCGCCAGTTCTCCCCCGCTCAAAAGAGCTTCGTGATAGAGGTTAAGGACGATACTCTCTTAAACGCCACGGGCGGCATCGTCCAGGGAATGAGCGGAAGTCCTGTGCTTCAGGATGGGCGCATCGTCGGCGCCGTCACGCACGTCATAGTCAACCAACCCAAGACGGGCTACGGTCTGTATATCGACTGGATGCTTAACGAAATGGAGAATTAAACGTCGCAATATCTACATTTTTTTGTTGATAAAGCGTGTTTATTATATTATAATCGTGTTAAAGGAGTAAGGAACGGAGAATGAAGAAGTACAGCATTTTGATCATAGCAGGCAACGAATACTATAAAGACGTCTTTACCCGGTTTTCGGAAAGATCACAGCTGTTCTCCCGCATTGATACCGCTACGGACGGTCAGGAGGGCCTGGAAAAATTAAACACTCTTGAGCCGGATCTCGTGATAACGTCCCTCGTGCTTGAAAAGATCGACGCAATAGGTCTGATCGAAAGCATAAACAGCACGCCTAAACACAAGCGGCCGAGGATAATCGTCTCCTCCTGCGTCACCCATCCGGACATCGTCGACCTCGCCCTGAACAAAGGCGCGGATCTCTATTTCACGAGCGGGATCACCTTTGACCAGTTTTACGCAAAAATCAGTTCACTGCTCTCACAGCCGGCAAAGGTCGTCCCGAAAAGCCGGCATACAATGCCCAATACGACGTTAATGAGCCTTATTACAAAGGAAATACAGCTAATAGGTCTCCCGCCGTCCTCCATGGGCTTTAAATATGTAAGATACGCCATAATGCTCGTCATTGAAGATGAAAGCATGCTTGAATGCGTCATGATGCGCCTTTATCCGCAAATCGCCGACAAATTCCACACGAATTCCGCCTGTGTCGAGCGAAACATCCGTCACTCGATAGAATCCGCATGGACGCACGGCAGCATGAGCTATATCGACGAGGTTTTCGGATATTCCATCGATGCCGATAAAGGAAAACCCACAAATCGGGCGTTCATCGCGACCGTAGCGGATAAAATACGGCTTGATAACCGCCTGTGATTTTCCCGGGAAATATCCCCAATGCCTTATCGCGCCGTTTTTCGCGATTTTCCGCGTTTTTTATATCTCAGCCCCGCCTTTCCCAATCATTTTATTGCTATTGACACATTTCGTCATCAGTGATATACTTATTTTTAGTTTGGATGCACCTATAGCTCAGCAGGATAGAGCGTCCGCCTCCTAAGAATATGTTATAACGACCGCCTTTCGGGCAAAGGCGATTGACATTGAGTAAGTTTAAGACTAAAATT
>CAKROK010000089.1 GCA_934373295.1 uncultured Christensenellaceae bacterium
CAACTCAACCTTAACACAGTTCCTTCCTATTCGCTACTCTTTTTTTCTTTTGTCACACATCATTGTATCACCTACATGCGGAAATTATCCCCTGCCCGTTTAAAATACTTTACCGCGCGGGGGTTTTTGTGATATATTATAGGTTGAAATAAATAAGAAAGGCATATTTTGTAAATGGATTATAAGCTGCTTCTGGCGCGCGCGCTGAGCGGATGCGCGGGACTGCCGGAAAATGAAATAGCCGCCATGCTCGAGACGCCTCCCGACAGCGCGATGGGCGATTATGCATTGCCCTGCTTTAAGCTGGCGCGGACGCTGAGAAAAGCGCCTCCCGCTATCGCCGCGGAGCTTGCGGGCGCGCCCATGCCCGAGTTTGTGGAAAAGGCGCAGGCTATGGGGGGATATTTAAACTTCTTTATCGATAAAAACTCATTCGCGAAGGATACGCTCGAGGCCGTGGGCGAAAGCTACGGCGGCTCGGATATGGGCGCGGGTAAAACCGTCGTAATGGACTATTCCTCAATAAACATCGCGAAGCCCTTCCATATAGGCCACCTCTCCACCACCGCCATAGGCAACTCGTTAAAGAGGATATATAAATTTTTGGGCTATGACGTCGTGGGCGTAAATCACCTCGGCGACTGGGGCACGCAGTTCGGCAAGCTCATCGTCGCATATAAGAAATGGGGTGACGACGAGGAGATCGAGCGCGATTCCGTGCGCGCACTGTTAAAGCTGTATGTGCGCTTCCACGAGGAGGCGGAAAAGGACGACAGCCTAAACGACGAGGGCCGCGCGTGGTTTAAAAAGATAGAGGACGGCGACGAAGAGGCGCTCTCCATATTTAACCGCTTTAAGGAGCTGACCTTAAAGGAGGTCGCGAAGGTTTATAAGCGGCTGGGAGTTGAGTTCGAAAGCTATGCGGGCGAGAGCTTCTATAACGATAAGATGCAGCCCGTGATAGACGAGCTTAAAGAGAAAAATCTGCTCGAATATTCCGACGGCGCATACGTCGTGCGCATGGATCTGGGCAAGGATAAGGACGGAAAGGACGCCGTCCCGCCCTGCATCGTCTTAAAGAGCGACGGCACGACCATCTATGCGACGAGGGACCTCGCCGCGGCGTTCTATCGCAAAAAGACGTATGATTTCTATAAGTGCCTGTATGTCGTGGCATATCAGCAGAATCTGCATTTTAAGCAGGTTTTCAGGGTCATAGAGCGCATGGGCTATGATTGGGCGAAGGACTTAGTCCACGTCAGCTTCGGCATGGTCTCATTAGTGGACGGCACGCTGTCCACGCGCAAGGGCAAGGTCGTGTTTTTGGAGGAAGTCTTGGACGCTGCTGTCGCAAAGACGCTTCAGGTCATAGACGAAAAGAACCCCGAGCTGCCCGATAAGCAGGAGACTGCGGAGAAAATAGGCGTGGGCGCGGTGGTGTTCTCCGCGCTGTCCAACTCGCGCATAAAGGATATCGTATTTGACCTCGAAAAGGTGCTCAATTTTGACGGCGAAACCGGCCCGTATGTTCAATATACTCACGCGCGTGCGTGCAGCGTATTGAGAAAGGCGGGAGACGAATACGGCGCGGTTCAGCCCGATTACTCCGCGCTCACCGGCGCGCAGGCGGTCGAGGTGCTAAAGCTGATAAAGAGCTTCCCCGAGGAGGTAATAAGGGCGCATGAAAAATACGAGCCCTCCCTCATAACCCGCCACGTCATCGACCTTGCGCAGGCGTTCAACCGCTTTTACTACGACGTGCGCATAATCGACGAGGATACGGCGGCGACCGCGGCGAGGTTGAAGCTCGTTGACGCGGTAAGACAGGTCATAAAGACGGGCTTATATCTCATCGGCGTGGAAGCACCCGAGCGTATGTAGCCCTCGGCTTTTCAAGCAATTAATGCATAGCTAAGATAAAACGATAAAAATCGAAAGGACTTTTTTACGATGTTAGATATCAAAAGGATCAGACAGAATCCCGAGGCGATAAAGGCCGCGGTCGAGAGAAGGGGAAAAAAGACGAGAATAGACGAGCTTTTGGAGCTGGACGCAAAGAGACGCGAGATATTGGCGGACGTCGAGGTCAAGAAGGCGAAGAAAAACGACGTTTCAAAGAAGATCCCCGCGATGAAGAAGGCGGGCGAGGACACCACCGCAGTCTTTGAAGAGATGAAGCTCCTGGGCGACGAGATTAAGGCGGATGACGACAAGCTCTCCGTGCTGGACGCGCAGGTCAAGGAGATACTGCTCTCCATCCCCAACACGCCCAACCCGGATATTCCGGACGGTCATTCCGATGCGGATAACGTCGAGATAAGAAAGTTCATGGAGCCCACGAAGTTCGATTTTGAACCCAAGGCGCATTGGGAGATCGGCGCGGATCTGGGCATACTCGACCCCGAAACGGCGGCGTCCGTAACCGGCGCGCGCTTCACTTTCTATAAGGGATTAGGCTCGCGTCTTGAGCGCGCGGTATATAACTTCATGCTGGATACGCACACCGAGGAGAGCGGATATACCGAGGTTTTCCCGCCCTATATCGTTCACGAGCGCTCGATGTACGGCACGGGTCAGCTGCCCAAGTTTGCGGAGGATATGTTTAAGTTAGAGGGTATGCCCTATTACCTCATCCCCACGGCGGAGGTCCCCGTAACAAACATGTATCGCGAGAAGATAATCGACGGCGCGAAGCTCCCCTTAAAATACTGCGCATATTCCGCATGCTTCAGAGCAGAGGCGGGCAGCGCGGGCAGAGACACGCGCGGTCTTATCCGCCAGCACCAGTTCAACAAGGTCGAGCTTGTAAAATTCGTCCGTCCGGAGACGTCCTATGACGAGCTTGAAAAGCTCACCGCAGACGCAGAGAAGATACTCAAAAAGCTGGAAATACCCTATCATGTAGTCACCCTCTGCGCGGGCGATATCGGTTTTTCCTCCGCAAAGACGTATGACATCGAGGTCTGGATGCCCAGCTACGGCAGGTATGTCGAGATATCCTCCTGCTCCAACTTTGAGGACTTCCAGGCGCGCAGGGCGGGCATCCGCTTTAAAGACGGCGTCAAGGGAAAGACGGAGTACGTCCATACCTTAAACGGCTCCGGCCTTGCGGTAGGCAGAACGGTCGCGGCGATACTCGAGAACTATCAGCAGCCGGACGGCAGCGTGAAGGTCCCCGAGGCGCTCATACCATACATGCACACCGATGTAATCAAATAAGAGGAAACTCGAAAAACAATAGATTTTTTTGTAAAAAACGCTTGACATAAATCATATCAATTTGATATAATATGACTGTGGTGTTATGCAAATTGTTGTTTCAATTTGTTCATGGTTTTTTCATGGGTTCTCTGTCCTCGGGCAGAGAACTTTTTTTATGGCATTTCAAAATGCACTGTCTTTTCGCCCTTTTTCTGCGACTCACCTCAATCGACGTACTAAAGTACGCCTCATTCGGTTCGCTCGAAAAGTGACGACAAATCGGCATATTTTGAAAGCCATCATCTAATGTAGTTTTTCAAAACAAGTTTTGAAAAACACATAGTGCGCTATCGATAGTCTGCGAAAAATCGAATTTATAATAAGGTATCGCGTCCGGCAAGCCTTTCGGACGCGATGATTTATACGCAAGTCACCCGCCTTGTGCTCCGATTAAAAAGCGAGCTTGCCGACGAGGCGCGGCGCAGGTTTTTGCGGCCTCCTGCGGAGGCCACAAAAACTAAGCCCGCCCGAGCCCCGCCCCCTGCGGGGGGCGGGCATCGGGCGGGCACTTTCACGCATGAAACGGCTCCCGCCGTTTCATGCGTGAAAGCTGCGCCGCGCGCGAACGTATGAGATGAACCCTTTTGACGCCAGCGAGACGGCATAGCGGCGTGGGCCTATGATGGAGCTTTGCGTTAGCAAAGCAACCTTTTTCCTACGTAATGAGTCCACCCCACTCAACTTAAGCGCACAAACCCCTCTCCCCCAACTGCTCCCAAATCCGTACAAATTCCAAAATCCGTCCTTTTTCAATTCGTGAGGTTTGTGGTAAACTATAATATAGCCGTGATGCGGCAAGAATTTTCGCACGGGAGGGGAATCATGCCTGATTTTACAAAAAAGGCCATTATAGCTTCTTTTTTAAAGCTGCTGGCGCAAAAGCCGTTGAATAAGATCACCGTTAAAGATATTGTCCTTGACTGCGGGATAAACAGAAATTCATTCTACTACCACTTTGCTGACCTGCCCACGTTAATAGAGGACGTGTTAAAGGCGGATGCGGACAGCATAGTCGAAAAGACCGCCTCCATAGGCTCGCTGGAGGAGTGCCTTTCCGTGGCGATAGATTTCGCGCTGGAAAATAAACAGGCCGTTTTACATCTTTATAACTCCACGAGCAGGGAGCAATACGAGAGGTATCTAAACAAGATAATGAACTATGCCGTGACGGAGTATATCAGCAGGATGTGCGAGGGTCGGGGCGTGATTGAAGAGGATAAGCAGATAGTCATCCTCGCATACACCTATGAGCTCATCGGGCTGACGTTAAACTGGATGGGCGCGGAGATGAACTATGACGTCGTGAGCAAGGTCAAGCGCTTTTCACACCTCTTTTCCGGCTCGCTCGAGCGCGCGTTTGAGATCAGCGCACGGGAGAATGGCGGCGTATAATCGACTTTGAACACTTGTAAAGTTTAAAACCTGCTATTTCCACGTACTAATGTATGCGGTCTGTAAAATTATCGCACAGCATAATTTTAAGACCGTCTTAAGCTGCAAAAAAGAAAAGCCGATATCTTTTTGGGGAAGTTATGCCAACATTTATGCAATCGAGAGGGAATCACAAACTTAACTATTTACTCTAAGTAGCGTATACGGTCTGTAAAATCGCTTGCGATTTTAAGACCGTCACTGTCGGGAAACAAAGTATAGCCGAAAACCGAGCTGAGCACTTATGCCAACACATCAACCTGAACGAATTAGCGGAGAAGGATGAGGAGGTCGCAGACCTCCTTATGGGAAAGTCTGAAAACCACGGTTTTCAG
>CAKROK010000090.1 GCA_934373295.1 uncultured Christensenellaceae bacterium
CCATGTAACTGCATAAAGACCAGAATGTTTTCTGCTCATAGTAACTTATTTCGATATTCCATCTGCATGAATAAAGAAAAAGGGGGATATATTGAAACCACTCACTGCCAGTCTGGTTCAATGGGGCTTTTTCCTGCCATACGCAGAAAATCTGCAGCTGTTCCGGAAATGTGGTGCTGAAAAAGAGTCTTCTGGTGCCGGATTCTTTATCAGATGTGGTAACATAAGCCAGAAACTCACTTGAGCCAAACAAATTAGTCAGTACGCGTCTTACACCAATATAATAGCCATTGATTTTTTCATCTGACAGTGTGAAATCATCATCTGCTGATAAACATTTTCCGTGTTTTGCAGGTCTACCTTTTCTTCCTGTTGGTGCAGGAGCATAATCATAAATAACAGAATCTGCTCTGACATTTCTAATGAGATCAAGGTTTGGATACTCTTCAACAATGGATACAAGATTCTGCTTTGTATACCAGCTGTCACAAAGTATGATAACATTTTTCTGAGCAGAAAATTCAGGCATTACCTGACGCACCATGGATGCAGCAAGCTCAAGTTTTGATTCTTTTTTCTGCCACATGCGGTATCCTAGCGGCACCGCAAGATATGATATTTTATCATGATTCCACACGGGCACACATAACATCAGACTTACAAAACAGTGTCCATTAAGATAATTACAGCCATTATGCGCTGCATGATCAAACAGCTTTGATACATTTTCAAATTTTGTACCAAATTTGGAGATCATTGTATCGTCAATGCAAAGAAACACCGGCTGTGATTTAAGTTGTTCTGGAATAAGGTGCAGTGCTATTTTGGCAGTTACATTCATAAATTTTGAATAATCAGCTTTGGCATAAGAGCAGGCATGATAAAAAGTATTCAAAGATTTTTCTGTTATACCGGCAAGGAAATGCTGGTACAGGAATCTTATTAAATTAGCTGACTCCAATGCGAGTATTGAAAGTACCAGTAAAAATAATGTTTCTGCCGAAGGAACAGAAAAAGTTTCAAAATATGCTAAAAAATATTTATGAAGTCTACCAATTAATGAGTTTTCGTTGTATAATGTCTTTGTCGTACAGGGTCACTTTCCTTTGTAATGTTTTGTTGCAAATTCATTATACATCAGAAAGCCCTGTACGATTTCTTTTTTTATGAAAAAAGTTGTAAAGTGGTGTACAGTAAAAAAACGGCATTTAAAGGAAGGCGAGCATATGAAGGAAGATGAAATGAAAGCTCTTGAAACAGTAAGCAAAGAGCTTTGCAGACTTAAGGAAAAGTATCAGAAAAAATGAATTAAGAATCGTGATGATATGTGTTATTATTACAACGCAGAAAGGGGAGTGGTGATAAAACAGAAACACTTCAATTTATTAAAAACTGAATATAGAAAGCATTATGATACAGGACACCGACTGGCATTCTCATTTTTATAAAAAATATTTAAACATTTATGACAAAAAGTATACGAAAGAGTAATTCAAAAATAATATAGTATAAATTAAGGAGGAACTGGCATGAGATTAAGTAAGAAACAGATTATTATAGCTGTTACTGTAGCCGTTATTGTGATAGCTTCAGTAACTGCAGCAATAATTGTGGGAGTGGGTAGCAAAAAGCCTGAACCAATACAGAATACGGAAACGGAAAAAGATACTACAAAAGCAATTACCGATAATGGTATCACTATTTCCGGAAAACTTGGAAAAGCAGTCAGGCTCAAGAGCGAACAGCTTAAAGAAGATTCTGATGCTTATAAAAAAGTAGAAGAGAGAGCAAAGAGTGAAACTCTTGTAGCATTTGTAACAACAGACGTAAAGCTTGTTGACGAGAAGGATAAAGAGGTTCAGCCGGATGGAAAGGCAGCGGTTACAATGACTATTCCGGATAGCCTTGTTTCTGGTGATGGTTATCAGTATGACAAGGCAAATGATACATATAAGGTTTATACAAAGAGTAAATCAGGTATCAATGAACTTGATGTAGAACTTTCAAAAGATGGAAAGACAATCACTTTTGAAACATCATATGTATCTAATTTTACTGTTGCCAAAGAAAATTCCGACAGAGCTATTGCAAATGTAGAGAAAGAAGTAGCTCCTTTAGATAAGACTATGACAGTATCAGCAGATACTGCAGTTTATGCGGGACCGGACACAACATATGATGAAGTAGCCAAGGTTGCAACAGGACAGGACCTCAAGGTAACTGGACAGTATCAGAAAAACCAGTGGTACAAGGTGCAGGTTTCAGATACACAGTCCGGATATGTAGATCCGAATACTGTAGCGGATAAACAGGAAGATCCAGTACAGCAGCCGGCAGAAGAATCTGAAAATACAGATAATTCAAATAATGGTGCGTCAACAAATGAGAGCAGTAATAATAACAGTGGCTCTTCAAAGAAGAACAACAAAAAGAATCAGACTGCATCAAATGGTAATGGCGGTGGAAATCAGTCAAGCAGTGGACAGTCACAGGCACCTGCATCACAGACACAGCAGACAAGTGATGAACAGTCACAGGAACCTACACCACAGCCACAGGCACCAAGTAATCCAAAGGCAGGAGTTGCAGAAACACTTTATGATGGTTCAGTAGGTGGAGGCATTTCTGGAGAACAGAAAGCCCATATTGATGGTCTTGTAAGAAGTTGGTTGAATGGTGGATATTCAAATGACGGATTAGCCAATGAGATTGGTAATTACCTTATGGGATGTGGCTATACGGTTAATGGATTTAGTGTAGTAAAAGATTCTAAGATCCTAATACCTAGTGGTTCATCATATTCACTTGGAAGAGGTACAACTGGCAATGAACTCTATTATTATGGCAAATTAACTACGAATGGAAACATGGAAGGTGATTCAAGAGTAGGTTATGAAGCGAGAGTGAGAGTATACTAAATTCTATTGTAAAAATGAGGATGTGTGTCATATATGAAGATAAGAAATAAAGTTAAACAAATATGTATAGTAGTATTCTTGTTAGTTTTTTTTGCAATTTTCATATCTGGTACCGGAGTAAAAGTATTGGCACAAGATTATTATCATAATGCTTATGATTACGTATCAACCTACGGCAATAGCTGTAGGTTTGATGTCGTTGATGGAGAAGGTCGTATTTATTTCGGTACCAGTGCAAAGAAAGCTGCATCGAGTAGTACAAGATACCGTACTATAGGATGGAAAGCTAATTTGTATCTTAATGGTGGATATCAGGAGTCTGTTTATTTTAGCCTAAACGGAAATTATATAAATCTTACATCTACTGTTACGAATGGAGGTAAAGAATATAATCTTTATTACATTTCAGTTGATTCCCTGAAAAATCGGTTTAATAATCAGGATGCAATCAACAGTGGAAAGGGTGAAGTGAAATTGGATGCTGTTATGTCAATAGTAAACCCAAATCAGGCTTCTCCTAATGGTTCGATGGACGATTCAGGTAATTATAATGGTGAGGTTTATGATACCCGTGATGGCATTGCGAATGCTAGAGGATGGTCCGATAAAAGTGATTTTGATTCTTATTTCAATAAAACTCCTGTTGGAATGTATCGTACAGTAACAGTAACAGGAAGTACGGGAATTTCAGGCACATCGGGAAGTGGAAAATATATTTATGGTTCATTTGCAACGATAAGTGCTACGTGTAGTAATGGTTACGAGTTTGATAAATGGTCTGATACTTCCAAACGAGGAATCCGTTTTGGTGTTGTAGTTACATCTGATCTGAGTTATACCGCCTATGCTAAAGTAAAAACATATACAATATCTTATAAAGCAAACGGTGGTACAGGCGCTCCAGATAATCAGACGAAAGTACATGGAAAAGAGTTAACGCTTTCCAGCACTAAGCCTACCAGAACAGGCTATATTTTTAATTACTGGGATGGAAGTGATGGTAAAACTTATAATCCAGGAGCTGCTTTTGGAACTGATGCAGATACAAAATTAACAGCTCACTGGACACCAATAACATATTATGTGGCATATAATAAGAATAAACCGAGTAATGCAAGCCATGATGTGGCCGGAACAATGACTAACTCTAAACATGCCTATGATAACGGTATTGAAGGTAATGGCTATACTACTGCGCTTACGGCCAATGCATATACCCTTAAAGGATGGAGTTTTAAAAACTGGAATACTAAATTAGATAATACAGGTACTAAATATTTTAATGGGGCATCTATAAATAACCTTACATCGACTAATAAAGCTATCGTAAATATGTATGCCCACTGGGTACCTAACGTATATATGCTTATATGCGACGATGAAGGTGCAACTACAAGTGGTACTCTGTATTTTTTTGAACGGTAAGATCATGGATGGTATAGTGATAAAGATGTTAAAAATGCTATTTCAACTATTACTGTGCCTAAGAAAATTGGATATAAATTCAATGGGTATAAGGGTGGCAGTGGAACCTTATATGTAAATGCGAGTGGATAGATTGTAGCAGCAAATAATTCCTTTGCTACGGATGGGGCTTATGTGTATGCGCAATGGATTCCTAATATATATGATATAACGCTTAATAATCAGGGTGCGTATGATGCGGGAACAGCTCACATTTACGAAAAATACTCTACAGGATTTTATTCAGACAGTGCTGTTATATAATTAAAACTTCAAATCTGTAAATTTTAGTATATAATAGTTTACGCATATGGAGGTTCACATGCAGCAATACACGCACGAATATATAAAATCAATACCACATCTGCCGGTATACTGTCTCCTATATGAGACATACCGCCAGATGTCACCGAGCCACTGGCATGATCATCTGG
>CAKROK010000091.1 GCA_934373295.1 uncultured Christensenellaceae bacterium
GAGCTGAAACGATGAAAAGGGGCGGCAGGGCGGTGCGTTTTGGAAGCCTGAAGGGGGCTGCGCCTCCGAACATCCTTCTCCGCTAATCTGTTCAAGTTGACATGTTGGCGTAAGTGCTCAACTTAGTTTTTGACTATACTTTGTTTCCCGACGGTGACGGTCTGTAAAATCGCGAGCGATTTTACAGACCGCATACATTACTTAGAGTAAATAATTTGGTTTGCGGCTTCCGCTCGATTACTGAATTGTTGGCATAACTTCAATAAGCTATTGTTTAGCTTTTCTTTTGTGCAGCTTGTGACGGTCTTAAAACTGCTCTTCGCGGCAGTTTTACAGACCGTATGCATTAGTTTGTGGGGATAGTTTGGGTTTTGAGCTGGTGTGTTTGTGCGCTAAAGATAAAAAGATTCATCTCACATGTATGTGCGCGGCGCAGCTTTCAGCCGCCGAAGGCGGCTGAAAGTGCCCGCCCGATGCCCCGCCCCCGCAGGGGGGCGGGGCATCGGACGGGCTTAGTTTTTGCGCGGCCTCCGCAGGAGGCCGCGCAAAAACCTGCGCCACGCCTCGTCGGCAAGCTCGCTTTATAATCGCAGCGCCGGACGTTCACGAAAGGCTTAAAAAGACCTTTCGGCGATCGGGCGCCGGCAAAGATATCGGCGTTAGTTGGCGAAAGAGCGCCCGGATAAAGCGCGCGAAAAAAACTGAAAAAGCAACTAAAAAAGCCGCAGAAATGCGGCTTTTTCGCTATATTGGTTTGTTATTCTCTTAAAGCGGCGCCCAGCTCCTTTGCAAGAGCGGCTATGATGTTGTTCATGTCGTCGCTTATCATGTCGTCGGAGAGCGTCTCGTTCTCACTGCGGAAGGAAAGCGCGTATGCCACGGACTTCTTGCCCTCTTCGATCCTGTCGCCCTCGTATACGTCGAACAGCTCCGCGCCCTCGATGTAGTCGCCGCCGTTCTCCATGATGACCTTTAATATCGCGCCCGCCTCGACGGCTCTGTCCACGACCACTGCGATGTCTCTTTCGACAGCGGGGTACTTGGGCAGCTTTGCGAAGCGGATGAACGTCGTTTCAAACTGCATGAGCTTGTCTACGTCTATCTCTGCGATGTACGTCCTGCCCGATATCTCAAAGTTCTTCTGAACGTCGGGGTGTATCTCGCCTAACTGAGCGACCTCCACGCCGTTTATGACGACCCTCGCGCAGCGTCCGGGATGGAAGAATACGTCGCCGCCCGCGATGTACTCAACGGGCTCCTGTATGCGCAGCTTGTCGATTATGTTTTGAACCGCGCCTTTAAGCTCATAGAAGTCCATATCCTGGCCGCAGCCGCCCAACACGAGCTTCACAGGCTCCTTGGGGAGCTTGTTCGTGAGGGGCAGCTCGTCCGCGATGAATACCCTGTTCAGCTCAAACAGGCGGACGTTCTTGTTCTTTCTTCTCACGTTGCCCGCGATGACGTCCAGCATATCCGCTATGAGCGTCGTGCGCATGTAGCCCTTGTCGTCGCCCAGCGGGTTTATTATCTTCACGGCGCGTCTCATCGGGTGATCTGCGGGGAGCGTGAGCTTATCCCATGCCGCCTCGCCTGTGAAGGAGTACGTGACCGCCTCATAGAAGCCGAGGTCCACAGCGAAGCTCTTTAATACGGACTGGAATAACAGCGCGTGGTTATCGACCTTTGCCATCATGCCGCCCTTTATCTGTGCGGCGGGGATGTTGTCGTAGCCGTATATCCTCGCTATCTCCTCTATGACGTCCGCGTCTCTTTCCATATCGCCGCGATAGTGCGGGATGGTGCATATCAGCTCGTCGTTTTCAAGGCGCGTGGGGATAAATACCCTCTCTAAGCACTTTATCATGGTGTCCACGGGGATATGCGTGCCTAAGAGCTCGTTAACTCTCTGCGCCTTTAAGCGGATGGTCTTGTCGGAAAGGTCGGCATTGCATACGTCGATAGTTCCGCCCACGACCTCGCCTGCGCCCAGCATCTCGACGAGCTGGCAGGCTCTGTTTATGGCATATTCGCTGTTCACCTCATCCACGCCCTTTGAGAAGCGCATGGATGCCTCGGTGGACATACCGAGCGCCCTGCTCGTCTGGCGGATGTTGCCGTACATGAACTTTGCGGATTCAAATATGACGGTGGCCGTGTCGTCCTTTATCTCGGAGTTTTCGCCGCCCATTATTCCCGCGATGCCTATTGCGCCCTCACCGTCCGCTATGAGCAGCGCGCGGTCGTTGAATACGCGCTCCTTGCCGTCCAGCGTGACCATCTTTTCGCCCTCGGCGGCTCTTCTCACGATTATCTGATGTCCCCTTATGTTTGAGTAGTCAAATGCGTGCATGGGCTGACCCGTCTCGAGCATAACGAAGTTGGTGATGTCTACTATATTGTTTATGGGACGCACGCCCGCTGCCTTGAGCCTGCGCTTCATCCAATCGGGAGAGGGGGCTATTTTTACGTTCTTTATCGCCTTTGCGAGGTATCTCGGGCAGAGGTCTGGCGCGTCGACATTAACGCTCACGTAATCCGATACGTTTTCGTTATTCTCTGTGTATACGGGCTTGGGCAGGTTTATGGGAGTATCGAGCGCGCTGGAGGCCTCCTTCGCGAGACCCAATACGGAAAGACAATCCGGACGATTTGAGAGAATCTCAAAATCTATCACGTCGTCGTCTAGCATGAGGACCTCATGCATGTCCGTGCCGGGCGCATAGTCCTCGTGCAGTATCATTATGCCGTAGACCTCCGCACCGGGATAATCCGCCTCCTTTAAGCAGAGCTCCTCGCCCGAGCAGAGCATTCCGTTAGAGGCGACGCCTCTTAACTTGCCCTTTTTTATCTTGACTCCGTTGGGGAGCAGCGAGCCGTGCAGCGCTACGGGAACGAGCGCGCCCTCAAAGACGTTCGTCGCGCCCGTGACTATCTGTATGGGTTCGTCCTCGCCCACGTCTATCTGACATATCTGGAGCTTGTCCGCGTCGGGATGCTTTTCCAATTTTACTATCTTGCCCACGACGACTTTTTCCATATTTTCACCGAGGGAGTATACGTCCTCGACGCCGTTGCCTATAGCGACCATCGCTTCGGCAAGCTGCTTTGCGTCAAGGTCGGTGGATATATAATCCTTCATCCATTTGAAAGGTACTAACATTTTGCGCTCCTCCTTACTTGAACTGGTTTAAGAACCTGATGTCGTTCTCATAGAGATGACGGATGTCCGTTATTCCGTACTTTATGTTCGTGAGTCTGTCGAGACCCAGACCGAACGCGAAGCCGGAGTATACGTTCGGGTCGATGCCGCAGTTTTCAAGCACCTTGGGGTTGACCATGCCGCAGCCTAATACCTCTATAACGCCCTCGCCCTTACATGCGGGGCAGCCCTTGCCCTTGCATATTGAGCAGGTCGCGTCCACCTCTGCGCTGGGCTCGGTGAACGGGAAGAAGCTGGGGCGGAATTTCGTCTTTGTGCCCTCGCCGTAAAGTTCGGAGAGGAAGGTGTTTATAGTTCCCTTTAAGTCCGCAAACGTCACGCCCTTATCGATATAAAGACCCTCGATCTGGTGGAAAACGGGTGAGTGAGTCGCGTCCACGTCGTCTGTTCTGTATACGCGGCCGGGGCATATCATCCTGATAGGCGGCTTTTGAGAGAGCATCGTCCTCGCCTGAACGGGAGATGTCTGCGTGCGCAGGACTATCTCATCGGAGATGTAGAACGTGTCCTGCATATCCCTTGAGGGGTGATCCTTGGGGATGTTTAACAGCTCAAAGTTGAATTTATCGAGTTCGATCTCAGGGCCGTCGAGGATGGTATAGCCCATCTTTGTGAATATCTCTTTTATCTCGTTGCAGACCTTTGTGAGCGGATGCTCGCTTGCGACAAAGCGCGTCTTTCCGGGGAGAGTGACGTCGATGGTCTCTCTTCTTAATTTTTCGTTTTTAAGCTTATCCGCGACGAGCTTCTGCCTTGCCTCGAGCGCGTCCTCGGCCTCCTTGCGCGCGGCGTTTATCCGCTGGCCGAAGGAGGGGCGCTCCTCGGGGGAAAGACTGCCCATCTGTTTCATCATCGAGGTGATCTCGCCCTTTTTGCCAAGGTATTTCACCCTGATCTCCTGCATGGCTTCGTTGCTCTTTGCGTTTTCAAGCGCCGATCTCATCTCGTCGAGAATGCTGCGTAACCTGTCCTGCATTTTTCATATATCCTTTCGCTATTGTTTACATATAATAAAAAACCCGCCCACAAAGGGGCGAGAAAATTTTTCCGCGGTACCACCCAAATTCGCCGTAAAAACGGCCTTTTGACGACCTGTAACGGGGTCGATATCCGCCCGCGCCTACTCACAAATGTTTTAAGCACAGGAGCTCAGAGGTGAAATTTCACGTCTCGCAGCGCCGGAACTCTTTCAGCCGGGGAAGCTCCTCTCTTTATAAACGCCTGCGCGAGGGCTACTTTGCCTCATCAATGCATTTTAATTCTAACACAGCTTTTCGAATCTTGCAATACGCAGAGATGAAAAAGCCGTCAAAATTCCGGCGCCTCAGTCTGCAATAAACCGACATTCACTCGAATAACCTCATTTTACTATGAAAAATTAGGAAAGAATTGGGGTCGAGATGTCTATTTTTGTCGAATGATGTCTAATAATCGCGAATGGGTGGAAATATTTGGAAGAATGCGTTATATTAGATATACAGTTTGTAACAAATTA
>CAKROK010000092.1 GCA_934373295.1 uncultured Christensenellaceae bacterium
ACCTATCGTCGCAGCAAGCGTAATTGACATGAGGCCGCTAAAAAGCGACCTCATTGTCTAATAACGCTGCTGCTCCTTTCATCCCAAAAAGGCACGCTCGGTTCGCCTGCTTAAGTTGTAAACGCCCTCCCGACGGCTCACCGTCGCTACCACCTTTTCGGGAGCCCTGTTCTTTCTCGACTCGTTTTATTTTACTTTCAACATTTATCCGATCTTTTAAACTCAATCTCACAAACCATCCTCCCCCCGCCCCATTTCCACGTTCTTCACTGCCAATTCATGTAATTTGTGCATTTGACGGTACATTGCATATTTTATTTGCGGCTGTCCTCATTGTATACTATATGGGAAAGGCTTATCGGAGGAAGATATGAAAAGACACGACATAACCAAACAGGCAAAGTTTATAAATGTAGGGCTGGCGGGGCTCATGCTCATCGCGGGCATAATCCTCATCGCGATACCCTCTTTAAGCGATTTGGGCGTGACGATAATGATAGGCGTCCTGCTCATAATTATGGGCGTGGGCAAGGTTCTCGGATATTTTTCAAACGACATTTACAGGCTCGCCTTTCAATTTGACCTCGCGATAGGCATAACATTTACGATACTCGGCATACTCACGCTCGTGCTCACGGACATGGTCTATCCCACGCTCGCCACGGGCATGGGCATATACGTCCTTTTAGATTCGCTTTTAAAGGTACAGACAGGTCTGGACGCGCGCCGTTTCGGCATGAAGTGCTGGCTGGGAATACTCATATCCTCCGCAGCTATAACCGCTTTCGGCATAGCCTCCATACTTTCCGCGCATTTAGTCATACCCATGAATATTGCGGTGGGCGCGGCGATGGCTGCGGACGCGGTGCAGAACATATGGATAACGATGTATACCGTGCGCGTGCGCGCAAAGAAAAGGAGCTTTAAGGTCGATTTTGATATGAAAGAGGGCGATATCTAAATGAGAAAGGTAATTTTGGACGTTTTCGCCGCGGACACCCCCGAGCTTTTGATAAAGGGCGCGGCGGACGCGGTGAACCGCATACCGGACGTGACGCTCGTGCTTCCGGGCAAGCCGGAGGTGCTGGAAAACGAGCTCAAAAAATACGATTTTGATAGGACACGAATAGAGATTGAGCCGGCGGAAAGCGTCATTGGCTGTGACGAGCGTCCGGCGGAGGCGATACTCTCAAAGCGCGATTCCTCCCTCATAAAGGGCATTATGCGCACAGCAAAGGACGACGACGTCGTGGGCATGATAACCGGCGGGAGCACCGGCGCTGTCCTTGCGGGGTGCGCGACCTTTTTGGGCAGGATGCCCGGCATATTATACCCCGCGCTCGCGACATTTCTTCCCAGTCAAAAGGGAAGATACATCTGCATGGTGGATTGCGGCGCGATGGTGGATTGCTCCGCCGAACAGCTCACGCAGTTTGCCGCTCTGGGAAGCACGCTCATGACGGCGTATTACGCGATAGACGCGCCCACGGTCGGGCTGCTGAATGTCGGCACGGAAAAGGCCAAGGGAAATGCGCTCACCCATGCTGCGTATGATAAAATAGCGGCGCTCCCCGTCAACTTTACGGGCAACATCGAGGCGAGAGACGTGCTAAAGGGCGATACGGACGTCGTGGTATGCGACGGCTTCGCGGGCAACATGGTGCTAAAGAGCATTGAGGGCAGCGCGATGTTCACCGTCGGATTGATGCTTAATGCGATGAAAAAGCACCTCGACGCGGATAAGTCAAAAATACGCGACATAATGGGCGAGACGTTGAGTGTCATGGATCTATCAAACCTAAAGGGCGCGATGCTATTGGGCGTGAATAAGCCCGTGGTGAAGATCCACGGAAATGCGTCGGATAAGGCGATACCCAATGCAGTTGAGCAGGCGCTCACGCTGGACAGCGGCGAGCTCACCAAAAAAACACGGCAGTTATTAAATAAGATCATATAAATCATCGGAGGAGAAAAAATGAAACAGGTTAAAATCATAACGGACTCTTGCAGCGACCTCGACCGCGGTCTGAGGGATAAATACGGCATCGACTACGTGAAGATGAACGTCGTCATACACGGCGAGGAAAAGCCCGCTAACCTCGATTGGGAGCTATATTCCCCCAAGGAGTTTTACGACGTGATGCGCGGCGGCGAGAGGATAACCACGACGCAGGTCCCCGCGGCAGAGTTTTTGGACGTATTTGGAAAATATGCAGAACAGGGCTTTGATATCGTGTATATCGCGTGCTCCGCAGTTCTTTCCGGCTCGGTAAACACGGGCATAGTCGTGGCAAAGGAGCTCAAAGAAAAATATCCCGAAACGCAGATCATCTGCATAGACAGCAAGAATTCCTGCATGGGCGAGGGCAGCATTGCGATATACGCCGCGACATTAGCCGAGCAGGGCAAGAGCGCGCAGGAGATCGCCGACGCGGTCGATGACATGAAGCTGAGCGTAAATCAGTTCGCCGCGGTGGAAAAGCTCGATTATTTAAAGCGCGCCGGCAGAGTCAAGGCGTCCTCCGCGTTTTTCGGAAATCTCTTCGGCGTAAAGCCCATCATAATTTCTGATGCGAACGGACAGAACGTCGCCGTGACAAAGGTCAAGGGCAGAGCGAACTCCATCCGCGAGTGCGTCAATATGTTAAAGGACGTGATTATCGAGCCGGAAAATCAGACGGTATTCGTCGGCCATGCAGACTGTGAGGACGCGGCGATAGAGCTTAAAGAGCTCGTCGAGCAGGAGATAAAGCCCGCGGCGGTGCATATGGGATATATCGGCCCCATCATCGGCGCATCCGTAGGCCCGGGCACCATCGTGCTTTACGGTAAGGGCAAAAAGGTTGAAATACAGGGCTGAGGTTGACTGACGATGCAGACTTATCAGATGTCCGGCCGCCTGTTTGCGGATATGATGCGCGGCGGCACGGCCAATCTCAAAAAGAATATAGATATCGTTAACGACTTAAACGTGTTCCCCATACCGGACGGCGACACGGGCGACAACATGTGCATGACAGCTCAGGGCGGCGTCGCGGCGATAGAAAATGCGGATGCTCTCGATGATACCGCAAAGCGCCTCGCGAGGGGGATGCTCCTATCCGCACGCGGAAACTCGGGCGTCATATTATCGCAGTTTTTTGAAGGTCTTTCAAAGGGCTTTGACGGCGTGAAGAGCGCGGGCGCGGGGCAGGTCGGCGCGGCATTCAAGCGGGGCGTGGAGCAGGCGTATTCTTCCGTAGTCACCCCCACGGAGGGCACCATCCTCACGGTAATGCGCGAGGCGACGGATCATGCCGTGGATAAAACGGCGGACGATGCGTCTATCGAGGAATTCTTCGATGCATTCAAGCCCAAGATGCGCTCATCACTCGAGCATACCCCCGAGCTTCTGCCCGTTTTAAAAGAGGCGGGCGTGATAGACAGCGGCGGCGCGGGCTTCTTCTATATAATAGAGGGCATGGACGCCGTTTTGCGCGGGGAGGAGATCGAGTATAGCGAGGATTTCTCGAGCATGGGAAAGGCGCCGCTCGACACATCGTCCTTTGATGAAAACACGGTGCTGGAATTCGGCTACTGCACGGAGCTGCTGATACAGCTTCAAAACAGCAAGGTGGATGCCCAAAACTTCGATGAGAGCATAATAACACGCTATCTTCAGGAAATCGGCAATTCCATAGTCTGCTTTAAAACGGGCACCATCGTCAAGCTG
Organism: uncultured Christensenellaceae bacterium; assembly: GCA_934373295.1. Lineage (GTDB taxonomy): Bacteria > Bacillota > Clostridia > Christensenellales > Christensenellaceae > HGM11616. The sequence continues at coordinate 3,713 of CAKROK010000092.1, forward strand.
CATGTACACACCATGACGCCCTACAAGGTGCTTGAGTTCTGCCAGCGCTTCGGCGAGTTTTTGACTATAAAGATTGAAAACATGATGCTTCAGCACAACGAAAGCGTCGTGGAGAACAACTTTGTTTCGAGCGAGAGCCGTGAGTTCGGCGTGGTCGCAGTGGCGGCGGGCGAGGGCATAAAGGACATGTTCCGCGAGCTGGGCGCGGATGAGATAGTGGACGGCCAGCAGACCATGAACCCCTCTGCGGAGGATTTCATCGCCGCGTTCAAGCGCCTCAATGCCAAAAAGATAATCGTCCTCCCCAACAACTCAAACATCATATTGGCTGCGCGTCAGGCGGCGCAGATGTATGAGGAAAGCGAGATAGCCGTGCTTGAGACGAAATCCATCTCTGAGGGATATTCTGCACTCACCATGTTAAACTACACGGGCGATCTCACCGCGGCGGCGGAGGAAATGCAGGCGGCGGCGGACAACGTAATAACAGGGCTCGTCACATACGCCGTCCGTGACAGCGCGATTGACGGCGCGCACGTCAAAAAGGGCGATTACATCGGGCTTTGCGGAAAGCACATCCTCGCGGACAGCGCCGACAAGATGGGCGCGGCATGTGAGCTTCTAAAGAACGTCGACATGGGCGAAAGGGAGATAATCTTGGCCATATACGGCGCGGATGTGACGGCCGAGGAAAAACAGCGTCTGGCCGCCGACGTCGCGCGCATGTTCCCCAAAAAGGAGTTCTATGAGTACGACGGAAAGCAGGATATCTACAGCGTGATATTCGCGATAGAGTAATGTGAAAAACCTGAAAGCCTCGTCATTACGGGGCTTTTTTGTGTATTGACTTTATTGTTTTTGCATAATATAATGAGTATAGAAAAAAGGAACGTTGCCGATAGACGGTCAACCCCTTAGGATAT
>CAKROK010000093.1 GCA_934373295.1 uncultured Christensenellaceae bacterium
GAGCCGTTTCATGCGTGAAAGCTGCGCCGCGCGCGAACGTATGAAGTGAATCTTTTTAACTTCAGCGAGACGGCACAACGACGTGGGATTATAATGGAGCTTTGCGTAAGCAAAGCAACCTACTAAAAAAGCAGGCCGCAACGGACCTGCTGAATTATCAATGAAATTTTACTGATTACTGCGCTTTATCCGCATCTTTTTGTGCAGCCCTTTTGCGCTTTTTTCTGCGCGAGAGAGTTATCGGAACAAATATCGCCGCAAATAGTATGCCCAAAATTAGCAGCACAGGACTAGCTGTAATAAGAAATACGCCAAAGCTTTCAAAGAAGCTCCCTACCCCCACTAATGTCGATGAAAGGCCATCCAAAGCACGCTCCCAGAAGCCCTGCTTTGAAGTCGAAACTGCGCCCTGCTTAACTACCTCTCGAAGAGTAACATTAATCGTGCTGTAGTTTACCATATCGTCATACTGTCTACGCGTACCCTTAAGCGAATCAAGCTCGTTCAATATGCTGCACATTTCCTCCTCGAGTTGGATAATATCACTCATTTTCGTCGCCTTTTCGAGGTGAGCGGACAGCTTTTTATACTGCATTTCAAGCAGATCTATGCGACTTTCGATGTCCGCATACTGCGAGGTTATGTCATCCGTATCTTGGCTTTTCTCCACGGTATATCCTATCCCTGAAAGCTCGGCGGTAAACGCAGTATAACTCTCCACCGGAATACGCAGAGTAAGCTCAGCGCGTCTGCCCGAGTCGCCGTATTCTTCTGGCGGAGTGCCGCTGCTGTTTTCGTTCGAAACATAGCCGTTATACTTCTTTACGGCGGTCAATATCTTGCCGTAATCGTCGACGTACTGCTGCGTTTCGATCGTATAACCCGCGGTGTATACTAGCTTTCTTTCGGTATTTGCGACGACATTCCCGCCCAGGTCGCCGAGTCCACTAAGCTTTTTATCATCAGCCGACGCGCTGCCATCAGTTTTATTCGTGCCCGGTTCTTCATCTTTAGATTCTTCACCCGTTTGACTATCAGCTTCTCCTATTTGCGGTTCTCTATAGTCATAATTGTCAGAAGCGTTTTTCATGGGCGCCGCGGCGCAGGAAACGGCGAGCGCCAATACGAATAAAAGAGCGACTAAAATACATGTAATTTTCCTCATAATATCCTCCTTTTTCCTTTAGACGCGATTTTTTGGATAAAAGTTCCGCTGAATCGCGCTTTTTTTATTTTATTTCTCGATAATAGTTTTAGATAGTGAATATGCCTCCTTTAAAAGTCTGTCACGCGTATTTATTTTTGGGCGAACAGCCGCCATTTCGAGCAGCTTGTTTAATATCAGCCCGACCATTCGTCCCTCGGTGATTTCAGCTTTTAAAATATCGCTGCCGGAAATTGCAAGCTCTTTGATCGTAAAGGGCGCGTTTTGCTTATGCATATTTATTAGTATTCGTTCAAATTTATCCGCTGTTTCGACGGGCTCATTCGGCTTTATCCTGCCCGAGCCGTACACGTCTGCGCGGCGCATTGTTATGAGCCACTTAAAGCGCTCCTCACCTATATGTACGATATGCCTTCTCACGGTGCTCTCCTTTGCGGCGCCCGTGAGGTCATACATGTGGTCGCGCACGATATATGAGACATTCTCCGCGAGTTTTTTTGGCGCTTTTAGTGCGGCTAACCTGTCATATGCGAGCTTTTCGCCCACCTCGTCATGGCCGTACATATTCCCGTTTTCAAAATATACGCTCGCCTTTCCTATGTCATGCAGAAGCCCCGCAAAACGAAGCGTCAAATCGGGCGGCATCTGTCCGCAGGTGTATATGCAGTGCATAAGAACGTTGTGCGCGTGATATTTGCTCTTTCCCAGCTCATCCGCGCGCTCAAATTCAGGAAAAATGCGCTTGAAAAGTCCGCAGGAATACAGCGTCAACATCCCGCGCACATGCGCCGCGGGATGTATATTTATACCGTATTTTGTGTCCGCAAGCAGTATCTGACAAAGCTCTGAAAAGACCCTCTCGCGCGCGATGGAATCCAAAAGCCCGCTATGCTCCCTGACGTACATCGCGGTGCGCTTATCTATCGTAAACCCGAGCTGTGCGGAAAACCTGCATAGGCGAAGCATGCGCAAAGCGTCGTCCTTCATTATGATAGAAGGGTCCTCCGTCGTGGTTGAAAGTCTGCGTGCGGCGATGTCGGAAAGCCCCTTTCCCGTCGGGTCGATGACCTCGCCCGAAATGAGGTCGTGATAAAGCGCGTTCACCGAAAAATCCCGGCGCAGGGCGTCCTCCTTCATGCTCACGCCCAGCGTGACGGAGATCGGGTCGTGCGAGCCGTCCGCGGGATAGCTCTCTCTGCGAAATGCTGTGTATTCGACCTCCTGACCGTCTATTTCAATATGGATCGTACCCAGCTTTTTATTCACGACTGCGCTTTTCAGCTCGTTTTGCGCACAAATCACGCTTACATCGTCCGGAAGAATGCTCGAGCAAATGTCGATGTCGGAATAAGGCAGGTCGAGAAGCGCGTTCCTCACGCATCCGCCCACGGCATACAGCCGCGCCCCGTTTTTTTCAAAAAAGTGCGCAAGCTCGTATAATCCCTCGGGGAGATCTATCTTCAAATCAATTCTCCCTTAAAGACATATTCCGCCGCGCCCGTCATATAGACGGTCTTGCCGTATTCGATATGCAGCACGCCCGCCGCGAGGTGGATATCCGCGCATTTGTCTATAAGACCCATTTCGGACAGCACGCATACCGTCGCGCATGAGCCCGTTCCACAGGCGAGGGTAGGGCCTGCGCCGCGCTCCCATGTGCGTACAGCAACGTTTTTTCTGTCAATTATTCGCGCAAAGTTGACGTTTATCTTTTTGGGGAATATCTCATGGCTTTCTATCGCGGGGCCGAGACGGTCGAAATCCTCCTCGCTCACCTCGCCGCCATCCACGATCACTACGCAATGGGGCACGCCCATGAGACAGCAGTGTACGGAAAGCTCGCTTCCCGCGGCGGTTATGCGCGTTTCAAGCGAATTTTTGGCTGTCATGGGGATGTTTTCCGGCGTGAAATCGGGCAGGCCCATATCCACGCGCACTCCGCTCACATTTCCCGCATCGTCAAGCGCGATTTTCGGGCGCATTATCCCAGCCAATGTCTCCACAGAAAATTCCTCGCCTTTTACGATTTTTTGGTCGTAGACCAGCCGCGCGAAACAGCGTATTCCATTTCCGCACATCTCCGCCTCGCTGCCGTCCGAGTTAAATATCCTCATGCGGATATCCGCGACGTCGGAGGGCTCAATAGTTATGAGACCGTCCGCGCCCACGCTCAGCCGTCTTTTGCATAAAGCCGCCGCAAGCTCGTTTTCGTTTTTTATATCGCCCGTGCGATTGTCCGCAAGTATGAAATCGTTTCCCAAACCGTGCATTTTTATAATTTCCATGCTCATATCCTCGCATTTTTTCTTAATTATATCATATCTACGCGAAAGGTAAAGACGGGGGAGGGAAAAGAATCGCACTCGAACTAAAAAAGAGCAAACATTCACGTGGAGTGAAATCAGAGGTGCGGGTGAGGATTGTTGTGCGGGCTTAGTTTTTGCGGCTTCGCCGCAAAAACCTGCGCCGCGCCTCATCGACAAGCTCGTTTTTTCTTCGTAGGGCAAGTCATATGACTTGCGTATAATTCATCACTTTCGGCGGTTTGCCGAGCCGAAAGAGATACCTTATTAAACTTTGTCGATTTATTGCCTCTCCTTTTTCTTAAAACTAATCACGATATCCACACTATCCCCCTTATCCTCATACGTACTTTTGACCTCCTCGCCAAGTCCTCTAAACCGACTGACGAGCTTCTTAACCGAATTGTAATACAATCGATAGTTTATCTTAAATGTCGTCTTTTGTTCCTTTTCCTCGCCATACAGCCTCTCCAGCTCCTTTTCGACGAGGTCCTCCGTCTGCTTTACGCTCATGCCCTCTGTCTTTATGCGTTCGATTAATCTTAACTGGGTTTCTTCATCGTGCAGGCGCAATATGCTCCGAGCATGTCTTTCGGTGAGCCCGTATTTCAAAACAGCTAACTTGACGTTCTTTGATAATCTAAGTAAACGCAGCTTATTCGCGATGGTCGACTGGTTCTTTGAAAGCCTGCGGGCGAGTTCTTCCTGCGTGAAGTTATGTACTCGAATGAGATTCAAATATCCCTCTGCTTCTTCAAAAAAGTGCAGATTTTCGCGCTGGAGGTTCTCTATCATGGTGAGCAAGGCGCAGTCTCTGTTCACCTTGTTTTCGATGACCGCGGGAATAGTGTTCCATCCGAGCAGCTTACATGCTCTTAGCCTGCGCTCCCCCGCGATAAGCTCATA
>CAKROK010000094.1 GCA_934373295.1 uncultured Christensenellaceae bacterium
ACGGTGTCCTCCGACCCGCACTCCTACGACGAGCCGAACATCGCGCGGCTATACGTGGCCTGCGGCGGCGCGGATTCTCCCCGCCCGATAAAGCTGCGCCTTGCAAAAGACGGTAAGTGGTATCTATGGGAGCAGTATCTGCTGACGGGCATACGCGAGCCGCAAAGCGCCGATCCCTGGGCGTGAGGGGGATAAGGTGCTGCGCAAAAGGTTTGCGCGCTTTATTTTAAAAGTATAAATATATACGCAAATTGAATAATTAGGTTGCTTTGCTTCGCAAAGCTTCATTTTAAAACCTACGTCGACATGCCGTCCCGCTCTCATCAAAAATCTCCATCTCACACGTACATGCGCGGCGCAGGTTTTTTCGCGGCACAGCCGCGCAAAAACTAAGCTCGCGTACGCGAGCTACTTTCAAGCGCAAAACGGCGGGAGCCGTTTTGCGCTTGAAAGCTGCGCCGCACGTCATCGGCAAGCTCGCTTTTTCTTCGTAAGGCAAGGCATAACATAAAACAGCCCCATCCGCGGACGAGGCTGTCTTTGCTTTTCCAATGTTTAGTTGTACTTCTTCTCGAGTCTCTCCCTGATGGCCTTTATGAAGCCCTCGGAGGTCACGCAGACGGGCGTGATGCCCTCCGCGAGGCCGACCAGATCCTTTGTCATAATGCCGTCGTTTAACGTCTCGATGCAGGCGTCCTCGAGGTTCTGTCCGAAGCTCACAAGCTCGGGCAGGCCGTCTAACTCGCCGCGCTTTTTAAATGCGCCCGTCCAAGCATAGATCGTAGCCATGGGGTTTGTGGAGGTCTCCTCACCCTTGAGATATTTGTAATAGTGGCGCGTGACCGTGCCGTGCGCCGCCTCGTATTCGTAGTTTCCGTCGGGCGACACGAGCACGGACGTCATCATCGCGAGCGAACCGAACGCGGTGGATATCATATCGCTCATGACGTCTCCATCGTAGTTCTTGCAGGCCCAGATGTAGCCGCCCTTTGAGCGGATGACCCTCGCCACGGCATCGTCGATGAGCGTATAGAAATACTCAATGCCCAGCTCGTCAAACTTTTCCTTGTAGTCCTCGTCGAATATCTCCTGAAAGATGTCCTTAAACGTGTGGTCGTACTTCTTGCTGATGGTGTCCTTTGTGGAGAACCAGAGGTCCTGCTTTGTGTCTATGGCATACTTGAAGCAGGAGTGTGCGAATGAGCGAATGGAGCTATCCTTGTTGTAAAGCCCCTGCAAAACGCCCGGGCATTCAAAGTCGTATATCGTCTCCCTGAAGCTCGCGCCGTTTTCGCCCGTGAACACAAGCTCCGCCTTGCCCGGCTCGGGTACGCGGTACTCCGTTCCCTTATACACGTCGCCGTATGCGTGACGCGCGATGGTTATGGGCGCCTGCCAATTCTTCACAGCGGGCTTTATGAAATCCACCGTGATGGGCGCGCGGAAGACCGTGCCGTCCAAAATCGCCCTTATCGTGCCGTTGGGGCTCTTCCACATCTCGGTCAGGTCGTATTCCGTCATCCTCTGCGCATTGGGGGTGATGGTCGCGCATTTTACCGCCACGCCGTATTTCTTGGTCGCGTTAGCGCTGTCCACGGTCACCTTGTCCTTTGTCTTTTCGCGCTCGGGCAGTCCCAGATCATAGTATTCCGTCTTGAGATCGACAAAAGGCTCTATTAGCTCGTCCTTTATCATCTTCCACAGTATCCTCGTCATTTCGTCGCCGTCCATCTCGACGAGCGGCGTCGTCATTCTTATCTTTTCCATAGTCATCCTCCCTTACTTATTCTGCGCTGCGTAGTAATTCATGAGGCAGCCCTCGAGTATTATCTTCTTTTCATCGTCCGTAAGCCCCTTGACATAAAGAGTGATGTCCTTTACGCCGTCATTTGTTATAACCTTTGCGGCGAAAGCTTCATCGCCCGCGGCTATCTTCCTGCGGATATCGGGGATAAATACGTAATCCGCAACATCGTAAACAAACTCCTCGCCATCTCCCAGCGTGAAGGGTATCATGCCCCAGTTTATGCAGTTTGAGCGATATCTCTTTGTGGCGTATTCCTTGCATATATTCGCGAAGCCGCCTATCACCTTCTGACAGGATGCGGCCTGCTCCCTTGCGGAGCCGTCGCCCGGCTTATTGGCATATACGCACGAGCCGAACTGCGTCGTCATATAAAGCGCCTGCGCATCGCCCACCTTGAAAAGCGCGTCTAAAAGCTCGGCTGTGGGTTCTCCTGCAATTCTCGCCGCCTCCTGCGCTGCGACGTCCTTGCTTCTTCCCACGTATTCGGGAACTCTGCGCGAAAGCGTGAACTCCGCGAGCCTTAACGGGTTGCTCCTGTAAGAGGACGTCTCGCCCGAGGGTATCAGCTCATCTGTCGTAGTGACGGGATCCTTGATAACCGCCGCCAGCTTCACTAACATGTTGTCCGCAAGGGGATATATCCTCGGCCAATCGGTGATGTTCGGCCCCATTATCAGGTCGACAGACGGATCCGCCTTGCCGTAGCCGTAATACAGCCTGTTTTCATAGACGGACTTATCGAAGTGATAATCGTGCTTTGTGTAGGTATAGTCGACATCCGTCGCCGCGGTTATTATGCCGCCGTTCGCCGCAGTCGCCGCTATGCTCCTCGCGTCCATCAGCGCAACGCACGCGAGCTGACCCTCGCCCGGCTTGCTGCCCTCGCGGTTGGGGAAGTTCCTCGTGGTGTGCCTGAGCGAAAGCCCGTTATTCGCGGGAACATCGCCCGCGCCAAAGCACGGACCGCAGAATGACGGCTTTATGACCGCGCCCGTCTTTAAGAGGGACTGCGTCGCGCCGATGTGCGTCAGCTCGAGAGACACCGGCACGCTCGTGGGATAGACGTTTAAGCCGAAGTATCCGCTGCCCGTGCTCTTGCCGTCTAATATCTGCGCAGCCTCGTCGATGTTGTCGAAAAGTCCGCCCGCGCAGCCCGCTATGACGCCCTGATTCGCCAAAACGCCCTTGTCGGTTATCTTATCGGTCAGCTTCAAATCAGCCTTTTTAAACTTCTTATGCGCTTCCTCCTCGACCTTCTTTAAAAGCTCCTCCGCCCTCTCGTTAAACTCGTGAATGGTGTATACGTTCGAGGGATGGAAGGGAAGCGCTATCATGGATTCTATTTCAGAAAGGTTCAGCTCGACCATCGCGTCATAATACGCGCCGTCGTCCGGAGCAAGCTCGCGGTATGCGTCCTCTCTGCCGTGGATAGCATAGAATTTTCTTATCTCGTCGTCCGTCTGCCAAATCGAGGAAAGACATGTCGTCTCCGTCGTCATCACGTCTATGCCGTTTCTGAAATCCGCAGGCAGGGACGCTATTCCCGGGCCGACAAACTCCAGCACATTGTTCTTCACGAAGCCGGATGCGAACGTCGCGCCGATGAGCGCCAATGCGACGTCGTGCGGGCCTATTCCCTTTTTGGGCGCGCCCGTGACATATACGAGTACTACCTCGGGCATGTCTATGTCATAAGTATGCTTTAAAAGCTGCTTTACAAGCTCGGGGCCGCCCTCGCCCACGCCCATCGTGCCTAATGCGCCGTAGCGCGTGTGTGAATCCGAGCCGAGTATCATCCCGCCGCACTTTGTAAGCTCCTCACGCGCATAGGAATGTATCACGCTCTGGTTCGCGGGGACGTATATGCCGCCGTATTTTTTCGCCGCAGACAGACCGAATACGTGGTCGTCCTCGTTTATCGTGCCGCCCACCGCACACAGGCTGTTGTGGCAGTTGGTGAGCGCATAGGGCACGGGGAATTCCTTTAAGCCGCCCACCCTCGCGGACTGTATTATTCCGACATAGGTTATGTCATGGGACACGAGCGCGTCAAAAGTGATGTTGAGTTTTTTATCGTCATTCGATGAGTTGTGAGCCGAAAGCACCTTATATGCTATCGTCCCCTTTTTAGCCTCGCTGACCGGCGCGCCGCTTGTTACCGGCCGCCCGTCCTTGAGATATACGCCGTTTTCATGTAGTTTAAGCATAGTTCCTCCGTAGCTTTTAAATATTTTTCGGCAAGCGCCGTTTTTTCTGCTTTTTTTCCTTATATATTCTATCACATTTCCGTGCGCTGTTCAATCACCCTTATTCGCCGCTTTTCGCATAAAAAAACGCATCGGAAACAGCCCCGTGCGTCTCTCGTAATTAATTGAATTATTTTCCTTTGACCCGATGAGCTTTAAAAAGCGTGGATACTCACGTAAATTGAATAATGTGCAAATCAACAGTTCGTGCATATGACTTTATTCAGATTAAACACATCACTCTGCAATTTTTCTCTGAAAACCGTGGTTTTCTTAACTTTCCCATAAGGAGGTCTGCGA
>CAKROK010000095.1 GCA_934373295.1 uncultured Christensenellaceae bacterium
ACCTATCGTCGCAGCAAGCGTAATTGACATGAGGCCGCTAAAAAGCGACCTCATTGTCTAATAACGCTGCTGCTCCTCACATCCCAAAAAGGCACGCTCGATTCGCCTGCTCGGTTGTAAACGCCCTCGCGACGGCTCACCGTCGCTACCACCTTTTCGGGAGCCCTGTTCTTTCTCGACTCGTTTTATTTTACTTTCAACTTTTATCCGCTCTTTTAAAATCAAGCGCACAAACATATCTCCTCCGCACATATTTTCCCATATTACCGCAAATAAGCTCCATCGACAGCTTTTTTATGTTTTCAATTTATCATTATTGTGATAAAATCTATAATAGGTTATTTTATGGCGGGCTGTGCGCATTTTTGCGGGCCGCCGATAATTCGATTCGGAGAACATAATTTGAAACTAATTTCATGGAACGTAAACGGCATGAGAGCCTGCCTGAAAAAGGGGTTTGAGGACTTTTTCAGGTTTATAGACGCGGATATATTCTGTATTCAGGAGACTAAGCTCCAGCCGGAGCAGGCGGAGTTTAAGCCGGAAGGCTATTTTGCGTATTTTAACAGCGCCGTTAAAAAGGGATATTCCGGCACGGCGATCTATTCTAAAATTCAACCGCAAAGCGTCGTTTTCGGCATAGACGGAACACATGCGGACGAAGGCAGGGTGATAACCGCAGAGTATGAGGGCTTTTATCTCGTATGCTGCTATAGCCCCAACGCGCAGAGGGAGCTTACGCGGCTTGACTATCGCATGGAGTTTGAGGACGACCTGCGCGATTATATGACGCGGCTCAATCGCGAAAAGCCCGTGATTATGTGCGGCGATCTGAACGTCGCGCATACCGAGATGGATATCAAAAACGCGAAAGCGAATATCGGAAATGCGGGGTTTACATATGAGGAGCGTGAAAAGTTTACCGAGCTTTTGAATGCGGGCTTTACGGACACATATAGGGCGGCGCACCCTGACGACGCGGACGCATACACCTGGTGGAGCTATCGCTTTTCCGCGAGAGAGCGCAACATCGGTTGGCGGCTGGATTATTTCGTAGTTTCAAACGACATTGCGCGCGATGTAAAGAGCACGTGGATTTTCCCCGAAATAACGGGCAGCGACCATTGTCCTGTAGGAATTGAACTGTAAAGGTAAAGACGAAACGATATGGAAGAACGCTTTTTTGACATAATATATAATCCGAACGCGGGCCGCGGCCTCGCTAAATCCTTTCTTCCCGTGGTGGAAAAGAGACTTGCGGCGTCCGGCGCGGGTTACAAAATACATGAGACGAGCTGCGAAAAGGACGGCATAAAGCTCACACGCGAGCTGACCGAGAATGACTGTAAAAACATAATCGCGATGGGCGGGGACGGCACGGTAAACGAGGTTATAAACGGAATTGTCGATCCTCAAAAAGTGATTTTCGGCATAATCCCCTGTGGGAGCGGAAACGACTTCGCGTCCTCCGCCGGGGTTCCCGTTGACGCGCATAAGGCGGTGGATATTCTATTGACGCAGACGCCTAAATTCACGGATTATATGGAATGCTCGGGTGTGCGCGGGATAAATGTTATAGGCACGGGAATAGACGTCGAAATTCTTCTGCGCTGTATGAAAAAGGGCTTTTTAAAGGGAAAGGGGAAATATTTCGTCTCTCTTTTGATAAGCCTTCTCAAATTTAAAAATTATAAGATGAAGCTCAGCCGAGAGGGCAGGGACACCACCCATGCGGCGATGATAGTATGCGTGGGTAACGGAAAACAGTTCGGTGGGGGCATAAGGATAGCGCCCGAGGCCGTGCTGGACGACGGACTTATGGACCTCGTAGTGGTGGACGGCATAACGGGCGTACAAGTTCCCGGCGCGCTAATAAAGCTCATGCAGGGGGAGATAACCCATCAGGACTATACCGTGTTTGAACGTGTGACGCAGGCGACTGCGAAATTTGAAAACCCCGTCAGCGTGGAGATCGACGGGGAGATATACAGGGACATGAAGTTCGACGTGCGCATTATACACGAGGAATTGAGGATGTTCAGACCATAATAAAGGAATAGCAAAGCCCGCAGCTCAGCGGGCTTTTTTGTATCATTTTATATTATTGCTCGTTTTTGCTCTTGTCGTGCCTGTCGAGTATGTTTTTCAAATGCTCCTTTAGGGGAGTATCCGAGCGCAGAGCGAATAAAAAGCGGTATTTCTGCTTGCGCGTCTCGGCAGTTGCGCGTATCTGCTCCTTTAGCTCCTCATAGTATACGAGCAGCTTGTTTTCGTCCGCAAAACGGCGGATCTTTGCGGCTATCCTGAACGAGCTCCACACGTCCACGGAGAACACGCCGTAAAACAGTCCTATGAAGAATGAAAACGCGAGATTTGAGGCGAACCATTCGAGTGCGCTTAAAATATGCGGATGGATGAGAAAATAGTAGACCGCGCCCAGCGCCGCCCATGCGAGGGAGAACTGCGGGCAGATTATTCCCATTATATTGCCCCTTTTTTGGCTGTAATCCCACAGCTTGACGTGCATCCCCTTTATGAAGATAAGCCCCGCGACGAATTCCACCGCAGTCACGACTACGGACATCACCAAAAACAGCACGAGCTTGTTTACCACGCTGTTGCCTAAATTGAAATACGGCTCGAGCAGCGCGAGGCAGTACAGCAGGCAGAGCGAAAAGCCGTACAGGGGGAGGTACGGGCCGTTTAGAAAGCCGGGGTTTATCCAGCGGCGGCTCTTGTTCGAGGGGGAAAAACGCCTGAACAGCACCTCTATGCCCCAGCCTATGAGACAGCCGGCGGCGAACAAAAATGCGAGCTTGAGTAAAAAATTCATGTCGTCTCCTTTTCTTTAAAACTCTATCACGTCTAAATCGTCCGGTACGAATATCTTTTTCGAAAAGTATGTGCGCGCTTCATTAGAATAGTTTTCCTTTCGGTTTTTTAAGTCGCTGTCCTCGGTATGATACAGCAAAAGCGCCTTTACGCATAGCTCATCCGCCTTTATCGCGGCGTCGTGGGCGGTGGAGTGGTGCTTTTGATACGGGCGAAAGATTTCCGCATCTCTATCCAAACAGAATGCCTCGCACATGAGCATATCGCAGCCGCGGATGTATTTTGCGCATATATCATGCACAGGCTCGTCGCCCGCGCATATCAGCGTGAAGCCGTCTGAAAACACCGCCTTAAAGCCCAGCTGTTCTATCTTATCCGAGTGTACGTCAAACGCCGTAAGCTCTATGCCTGCGCACGAAAAGCGCGAGCTATCATCTATTTCCACAAAATTAATACACTTATCAAACAGCGTCAGATATCCGGAAAACAGCGTATTTGCGCATATATACCGAAGCATCTCGGCGCACTTTTCGGGGCAGTATATGTCGAGAATGCGGCTTTTGCCCGTGTTTAGCATATCCGCGATCGCCTTGCGTATCACCCAGACCACGCCCAGTAGGTGATCCGTATGCGCGTGCGTGACGAACACGCCGCCTATTTCGCGGATATCGACGTGGCTTTGCTCAAGGCGGGTCAATATGCCGTTTCCGCCGCCCGCGTCCACGAGCAGCTTTTGCCCGTCATTATCTATTAAAAAGCATGTATTATAGCACCTCGTGACCGTCGCGTGGCCGGTGCCTAACATTATCAAACGCCTGCTCATTAAATCTTCTCCGTCATTTATAGAAGTATTTTATCACGACTTTTCGTGCTCATCAAGATTGTTGTTAAAACGCGCGGAAACTGCAAACAATATTTTGACGATGCAAGGGAGGTTTTTTTATGAGGCTGATAATTTCGGACAGGGACGTGAGGGCGAATGAAAAGGATAGGGTGATACGCGCGAACGGCGCTCAAAACGGCTGCTGCGGGTGCTTTTCATGCTGGTTAAAGACTCCGGGGACGTGCACGCTGGACGACGAGCTTAAGGACATGGGCAGGCTGCTTTCGGATTGCGAGGAGCTTATAGTCGTGAGCCGATGCGTATTCGGAGGATACAGCCCGGATGTGAAGAAGGTCTTTGACAGGTCGATAGCCTATGTCAGCCCGTTTTTTGAAAGGCGTATGGGCAATATGCACCACCGTCGCAGGTATTTTAACGATATAGAGATGAGCGTATTTTTTTACGGGGAGTGCGGCGAGGATGAAAAGCTCACCGCTCGGCAGCTCGTTCGCGCGAACGCGATAAACTTTTTCGCGCTCGTTCGCGATATCAGCTTTGTGGATGAGGATAGCCTCGGGGAGGTGATGTTGTGAGCACGGCTATTATAAATTTAAGCCCGAGAGGAAACAGGGCAGTGAGCGGCATATTCGCGCGTATGCTTAAAGAAAAGCTCACAGACGCGCACATATATAG
>CAKROK010000096.1 GCA_934373295.1 uncultured Christensenellaceae bacterium
ACGTACTAAAGTACGCCTCATTCGCTTCGCTCAAAAAGTGACGACAAATCGGCGCATTTTGTTTGCCTGTTCATGGGAAAGTCTGAAAACCACGGTTTTCAGAGAAAAATAACAAAGTAAAGAATTGAATCTGAATAATGTCATATGCTCAAACGATTGATTTGCACATTATTTTGGAGCTTTGCGTTAGCAAAGCAACCTATGACCTCAATTTACGCGTGAATTTACTCTTTTAAACTCAAGCGCACAAACACTTTTCCACAATAAAAAGTCTGTCAAGCAACAGACTTTTTATATCTTACGCTTATACGTTGAATTTAAAGTATACGACATCGCCGTCCTTGACGATGTATTCCTTGCCCTCCTGGCGGATGAGTCCCTTTTCCTTGGCCTTTACCATGTCGCCGTCCAGCGCTTTTAGGTCGTCAAACGCTATGACCTCAGCCTTTATGAAGCCGCGCTCAAAGTCGGAGTGTATCTTGCCCGCGGCCTGCGGCGCCTTTGTGCCCTTGGTTATCGTCCATGCGCGGACCTCGTCCGGTCCGGCGGTAAGGAAGCTGATAAGCCCCAAAAGCTCGTATGAGCTGTTTATTAGACGGTCAAGGCCGCTCTTTTCTATGCCCAGCTCCTCCATGAACATCTGCTTTTCGTCCTCTTCAAGTCCGGATAGCTCCTCCTCGACCTTTGCGGAAACGGTGAGCATCTGCGCGCCCGTCTCGGCGGTGTAGTCGCGCAGGCGCTTTACGAGCGGAAGATCGTCCTCCTTGCCGATGTCGTCCTCGGCGATGTTGCCGACGTATATCATGGGCTTGGATGTCAAAAGGAATAGGTCGCGCACAAGGGGCTTTTCATCCTCCGAAAGCTCGACGGTATTAGCGGGCTTTCCCGATTCAAGCGCGGCGAGCAGCTTGTCCATCACCGCAACCTCCGCGGCGTACTTCTTATCGCCCGTCTTTATGAGCTTTTCGCTCTTCTGACGGCGCTTTTGTATCGTCTCGATATCCGCGAATATCAGCTCAAAGTTTATCGTCTCGACGTCTCTTACGGGGTCGATAGAGCCGTCGACGTGGGTTATGTTGGAATCCTCAAAGCAGCGCACGACCTCTACTATCGCGTCGCATTCGCGGATGTGCGAGAGGAATTTGTTACCCAGTCCCTCGCCCTTTGACGCTCCCTTTACGAGACCCGCTATGTCCACGAATTCTATCGTCGCGGGAGTGAACTTCTTGGGGTTGTGTATCTTCGCGAGGTAATCCAGGCGCGCGTCCGGTACGGAAACTATGCCTACGTTGGGTTCTATAGTGCAAAACGGGTAGTTCGCGCTCTGCGCCCCCGCCTGTGTCAATGCGTTAAAAAGTGTGCTCTTGCCTACGTTGGGTAGACCGACTACGCCAAGCTTCATGTTATAAGCTCCTCCAAA
This sequence comes from uncultured Christensenellaceae bacterium, assembly GCA_934373295.1. Classification (GTDB taxonomy): domain Bacteria; phylum Bacillota; class Clostridia; order Christensenellales; family Christensenellaceae; genus HGM11616. The sequence continues at coordinate 1,421 of CAKROK010000096.1, forward strand.
TCATATCTATTCAATCTATATTATACTTTTACACGTCTGATTTATCAAGTGTAAAATGGTATGCATTATTGCTCATATCGGCTTTCAGATAATCGATAAAGCATTTTGTCGCGATGGATGCGTGCGAAATATCCTTTACGCCAAGGCCGATGCTGCGATATGCGGGAACGTCCGGCGGCAATAGGGCGATGTCATAGGGGATGCGGCGCAATATGAGCGCGGGGAGCATGCTTACGCCCAATGCGCTTTCCACCATGGACATAACGGCGTAATCGTCCCATGTCGTAAAGCATATTTGCGGAAAAACGCCGTTTTTTTGAAGAAAATCAGAAATATCCGAGTTGCCGTCCTTGCTTAATAATATGAACGGCTCGTCCGCCAGCTTTTTTATAGGAAAACACTTCTCATTGGCGAGCGGATGATCTTTGGGCAGCACGACCATGAGCGGATCATTTTGTAAAAAGAGCACGTCCATATCAGGCGACGTCGTCCGGCGGACAAAGCCGCAATCCACCCGACCCTCGGCTATCCACCTTTCGATCTCCGTATAATCCCCCAGCAGCAGTTCATAGCTTATCGCGGGGTGATCTTCCCTAAAGCGCTTTATTACGGGCGGCAGAAGGTGCATCGCGACGCTGGAAAATACGCCTATGCGCACGAGCCCCGTTTTAAGCCCTTTTAGCTCGTCGACCTGTGTCTGCAACTGGTCGAACTCACGCACGAGATTTTTCGCCGCAGGCAAAAGACACTCGCCCTCGGAGGTGAGCTTTACCCCGCCCTTTTCGCGGTAGAGCAGCTTGACGTTCCATTCCCGCTCGAGGTCGGCTATCATCCTGCTAATTCCGGACTGCGAATAGTTGAGCAGCTCGGCGGCGCGCGTAAAGCTGCCGTATTCCGCCGTTTTTACAAATGCGAGGTATTTTTGAAGGTTCATATCCATATAATCACCATCCGATTTTGTAATGATAATCATGATAAACATTTGTTTTTCATATCATATGCACTATGATACAATGACATCGCGTAAAAATCAATCGGAGGATAATAAAATGATACATGTGGGCGAAATACTGCCGACGATGCCGCAGACGTTTGAAAACGACGTTCAAAAGGCGGCATATACGCAGCTCGAGCGCCTGAATATACCCTTTAAAAGGGTGCAGACGGATGAGGTAATAACCATGGAGGACTGCGCCGCCGTGGATGAAAAGCCGGATATGAAGATGGTCAAGACACTGTTTTTATGCAACAGGCAGCGCACGGAGTTTTATCTGTTTATAACCTGCGGGGACAAGCCCTTTAAGTCAAAGGACTTAAGCGCGGCGCTGGGAGTGGCGCGCCTGTCGTTTGCTCCCACGGAGATGATGCAAAGCATGTTGGGGACGAAGATCGGCGCGGCGACGGTATTTAGTGTGCCTTTGCCGAGCGCGGCGGACGTACAGACAGTGGTCGATGCGGACGTGCTTAAAGAGGAATTTTACGGGTGCAGCGACGGCACGACCACCTGCTATATGAAGATACGCACGCGCGATATTTTCGACGTTCTTCTGCCCGAAAACGGGATTAAAGCGCAGATAGCGGAGGTTTAGGAGGATATAAAAAAGCCCGCATTGCTGCGGGCTTAAATTCATTTTATAGGAAATCAATAGTTATTCTTTCTGACCTCGAAATAGCTCTGAGGATGAGCACATACGGGGCATACCTGGGGCGCCTTCTTGCCGACCACGAGATGACCGCAGTTGCGGCACTCCCACATGACTTCCTCGCTCTTTTCGAAAACCTTCTGCATCTCGACGTTGTTTAACAGCGCGAGATATCTTTGCTCGTGCGCCTTTTCTATCGCGGCGACTGCGCGGAACTTTGCGGCGAGCGCGGTGAAACCCTCCTCCTCGGCCTCCTTCGCGAATGTGTCATACATGTCCGTCCACTCGTAGTTCTCGCCCTCGGCGGCGGCCTTTAGGTTTGCCGCGGTGTCGCCTAAGCCGCCCAGCTCCTTAAACCACATCTTTGCGTGCTCCTTTTCGTTATTGGCGGTGTCGAGGAATATCGCGGATATCTGCTCAAAGCCCTCCTTTTTCGCGACGGACGCGAAGTAGGTGTACTTATTTCTCGCCTGAGATTCTCCTGCGAAAGCGGTCATGAGGTTCTTTTCTGTCTTTGTTCCTTTAAGTTCCATGGTGTGATTCTCCTTTATTATTGGTCTTTTTTTGCATTTTTGCCGTTTTTACATTCTTCACATAATATGCTTACGGTTAGCTCATAATCCAGAATATCCGTTTCAAGGCAGCTTTTTAGCCAGTCTTGCAGATCGGGCAGCTTAAAATCGAATATCCTTCCGCAGGCTGCGCACACGCAGTGCTCATGCGGCTTTGTGGATTTATCGTAGTTCACCACGCCGTTTTTCAGATTGAGCTTTTTTATTAACCCGTTATCGGACAGCCACGCAAGGCTGTTATATACCGTCGCCATCACGATTTTAGGGTTTTGGCAGTGAGCCGCGTCGTATACCTCCTCGGCTGTGAGGTGACCGGGGGAGGATTTGATTATGTTTAGAATGAGTTCTCGGTATTTAGTCATGTGATCACCTGCTTTTTAGAATCATTCTAAAAGTATAATACACCAATGCAGGGCGCTTGTCAATAGATTTTTTAGAATTATTCTAAAAATTTTAGAGTAAGCTAAAGCGAGCTTGTCGACGACGTGCGGCTTAGTTTTTGCGGCTTTCGCCGCAAAAACTAAGCCCGCCCAGCCCCGCCCCCCCCATCGGCGGGGGCGGGGCTGGGCGGG
>CAKROK010000097.1 GCA_934373295.1 uncultured Christensenellaceae bacterium
AAGAAAATGCTCGTCAAGCTGAGACTGTATAGAAATCAACTGTGCCTCTTTTCTGGATAATTCCTGAATATAGACATTTTCAATCAACTCTTGCAGATGGTTCGTCATCTGATTATATCCAACTGTCAACAGACCCATCTCATTTTGCGGAACAGAACCGTTTATTTCCATGAAATTTCCCGTTTCCGTTTGTTTCATCGCGCGTAAAATGCGATTCATGGGATTTACTATGATTCTGGATATCACCAACGCACCGAAAATGGCGGACAGCACTCCTATGAATAGCGCAACGATTAGATACATTGAAGAGACCTGCTCCGTCGCATAGACGTCCTTTACGCGAACCGCCTCAATGTATTTCCAACTGGTGCTCGTCGAAGAATAATACCCGAGCAGTATTTCCTCTCCGTTCAGCTTTGTGACGTAATTGCCGTCCTTATGCCTTTCCTCAATTACCGGACTTAAAAGGATGTGTTCCTGAACGAACTGAGTCTCCTGCAGCTTTTTGTCGAGCTGCGCAGCGCCCTGCTCCAGCATGATCTGACCGAGATAGTCACAGACGATCATCCCCGCATGATCCAGCGCTTTGGATTCCAACATTTTCAATAAGTATTTCGTGTTTACTTCAAATACGAGCGAGCAGTTGGGCAGGCCATAGCCCGAAATGGGACGGTAATACAACATGCTCCTTCGGTCGCTGAAATCAACATTAGGCGACCACGCCAGCTTGTTTTTGTGGTTTAGGTAATCGCGATAGAGCATATGCCCCTGCTGTGTATCGGTTTTAAATTCCTTTTTACCGACGATTGTGGAAACGATTATGTCCGAATTTTCAGTTATAAAATATACATCGTCGATGACGTCGAGATACATTATTCTCTGTCCGAGTTCTATTGTAAGTCGGCTTCTCGCCGTACCCCTTTGATCGCCGACAGAGTTGTTGTAGTCCAGTATCAGCTTTAAAAGCTCGGGATCGCTGCCCTGTAATTTTGCAAACTGGGTCACTTCATTTAAAACATAGTCTATGGAAAGCGCCTTGCCTGAAAGGTCTCCGGATATGGAGTCCTTTGTGTTTTTCAGCGTGATCTCATTGATGAGCAAAGAATTCGCATAATACAAAAGCATAAGCGGAATCAGCAGGACAACGCATAAGAGCACCGGAATCTGAAATTTAATACTTCGAAAAAAGTTGATTTTTTTCATATTTCTCCCATTCAGGCAAGACGCGTATGCATAAGCGTTTACGGATGAAATATGGCCTTTATTCCCTTTTCTGCAAGTAACGCCTCAAAGGTCTCCTGCCATTCATCCAACGAGACCCTGTGCGTGATGAGGCAGGAAAGCTCGTCTCTATGCTTGTTCATCAGGCCGAGCGCCTTATCCCATGCTGAATATCCTGAGCTCATGCAGCCGACCACTGTGATGGAGTGCATTACAATTTGCTTCCACGGAATTCGTGATTCATCCGCGCCCAGCCCTATAGCACACAGCTTGCCGTATTTTTTTGTCATTCTAATTGCAGACGCTATCGCAGGGCCGGCGCCGCTCGTTTCGATTACGACATCCGCTCCGCGTCCGTTCGTCATTTCCATGACTACCTGATAGACGTCTTCGTTTTGAACGTTTATTATCCGATCTGCGCCGAGCTTCGCAGCCGCGGGAAAGCGCACGGCCTCACAGGCCTCCATGCCCGTTATGACTACCGTGCCTGCGCCCATTGCCTTTGCGACAAACACTGCCATGATGCCTATCGGACCCGCGCCTGAGATGACGACGAAGTCCTGACAGCCGATACCGCAAAGCTCTGTTAGGTGATGCACTGTTATCGCCATAGGCTCCGCGAGCGCCGCCGTGTCATAATCCATCTCGTCGGGAATGCGATGCAGCAGCATTTCGGGCATTGCGACAAATTCTGCAAAGCCGCCGTCAATCCCCCATCCGGGTGAGCGCTTTGAGGCACATTGCTGTATATGCCCCTCTCTGCAAAGCTCACATGTGCCGCAAGCGAGCGAATGCGGCTCGCAAACTACTCTATCGCCTATAGCATATTGTTTCACATCACTGCCAGTCTCGACTATTTCACCGGCGAATTCATGTCCTAATATTACGGGCGGCCAATACGGGTACTGGTCGTGCCAGATGTGCAGATCCGTTCCGCACACTCCGGCAGCCTTTACTTTAATAATAACCCAATTTTCCTCAGGAAGCGAGGGGTATGGCATATTTTTTACTTCAATATTTCCGACGCCCTTTTGCGTCTTGACCAACGCGCGCATGGTTAGCCCTCCTTTATCACTGCAAATGCCCTTACGGGAGACCCATCGCGGTCCTTCAGCTTGAGCGGAACGGCACATAATTCAAAGTCCGTTTGGGGCAGCTTATCGACATTCGCAAGGGATTCCACGATGATTATTCGTTCTTTAAGATACGCCTCATGTACCGTATCATGGCGTATGGGATTTACTGACGGTGTTTCCAGCCCGACGAGACGTATGCCAAGCGCTTTAAGCGCAGGCGCCGCATCCTCGCTTAGCGCGGGAAAGCCGCAGAAGAATTCACCTTTCCCAAATTTTTCCGCCCATCCGGAGTGGAAGATCACGCCCTGTCTGCCTTTGAGAAGATCTTCATTTTCTCTTATAAATGCGGCGTCGATCTCTCCGGACAGATCGCGCGTATCTATTACGACATTGTTTTCCGTAATAAATGGCTCTATACCCAGCGCAGTAAGGGATTCCGCACCGGGGATTTTATGTATGGGCGCATCCACATGCGTACCGGTATGTGTTCCCATGGATATTTCGCTCACGAAATAGCCGTTTTCATAGTTATGCGCCGTGGCGATCCTGCAAGCGGGGTCACCAGGAAAAACGCCCATATTATCCGTCATGTCGTGCGTTAAATCTATAATTTTCACGGAATAAGCACCACCTTGCATACGTTGTCCTTGCGCCCAGTCATTATGTCGACTGCATTTAAGAAGTCCTCCTTGCTCCTAAGCGGGAGTGTATGAGAAATCACGGATTTAACATCCAGCTTCCCGTCCTCGGCTAAAGAAATGACAAAATCCCAAATGCCGGGGCTGCCGAGGCTGCCGATGATTTCCGCATCGCTCGTGCTTATAAAATCCCAGCTGCATGGAACGTGTTTTTCCCCGAAGAAGCCGCACAGCACGATTCTTCCCGCAGGCGCAAGCACATTTTTTGCTACGTCAAAGCTATCGGATGCACCCGCCGTCTCGAGAATGACGTCGATGCCCTGTCCGTCTGTCAGATCGGAAATGCGCTGCGCTACGTCTTCATTGCGGACGTTGATCTGCGCGTCTGTGTACTCCTTTGCGCGAATAAGGCGTTCATCCCTCGTGCCGGTGATGAAGACCTTCTTTGCGCCGTATACTTTTTTTGCAATTTGCGCCGCGAGCAGGCCTATAGGGCCTGGGCCGATCACCAAAACATTGTCCCTTGGGGTCACTCTGCCGCGGATAACTGCATTTGCCGCAACGCACGTCGGCTCAATCACTGCGCCTTCTTCAAAGCTGAGTCCGGTGAATTTATGTAGATGTGTTGCAGGGAAGGTGATATATTGCGCATAACCGCCATCGCGGTTCATGACGCCCGTCTCAGTGCGGTTTACGCAGAGATTTGCATGACCTGCCACGCACTGCTCGCAGTGGCCGCAGCTTACTGTGCATTCGCCTGTGACGTGGTCGCCCACCGCAAATCCCGTGACGCCGTCGCCTAAGGCTTCAATAACGCCGCTCCATTCATGGCCGGGGGTGATGGGCAGCTTTGCCATGCCTGCTGTATAATAAAATAGCTCGTTGGATAGAACCTCCATATCAGTGCCGCACAGCCCTGCGGCTTTTACTTTTATCAGGACCTCGCCTTTTTGGGGAGCCTTAATGCCTCTGTCCACAAAATCGATCTTCATGGGACCGGATACGAGAATTGACATGTTTTTCATTTTTTCCTCCTTATCTGCTCTTTTTGGAGCTCCAGATGTTGAATGTTACAGCGATAAACAGCACGATTCCGGTTACGAGCTTTTGGACATCGCTGCCCACGCCCATGAGGTTAAGGCCGTTTACGAGCACGCCCATTATGAGTACGCCTAAGAATGTCCCTGCCATTGTTCCCTTGCCGCCCGCGAGGCTTGTAC
>CAKROK010000098.1 GCA_934373295.1 uncultured Christensenellaceae bacterium
CGATGGCAGGGCTCCCGAAAAAGTGGTAGCGACAGTGAGCCGTCGCGAGGGCGTTTACAACCGAGCAGGCGAACCGAGCGTGCTTTTTTGGGAAAAAGGAGCAGCAGCGTTATTTGTCGTTGCAGTCGCGTTTACGCGGCTGCATGACAATGGCGCTTGCTGCGACGCCGGAGGGCAAGGCGAAAGACTTGCGTATAAATCATCGCGTCCGAAAGGCTTGCCGGACGCGATACCTTATTAAAAATCCACACTTTTCCGCATGTTTTATATAAATAAATACTGCTGTGATTTATGTGCAGAAACATGGGCGCAGGATACAATAATGCAACAACTTTTTTACCTCTTTGAAAACACATTTGCTGCATGCGCGAGCTATAATTATATCAGCAAATAAGAGATGTGAGGCAGATCATCATGGAAAACACCACCGGAAACAATGAAGTCAAAAAAGGCTCCTCCAAGAAGGCATTCATCATCGTGCTGTGCGCGATGTGCTGCATAATGCTGATATGCTCCGTCACTGCGGCGTATTTCGGCATAAGCTCCGCGGCAAAGCTGGGCGATATATCCGCCCGCCTTTCTGACACGGGCGATACGGCCGACCCTGCGCAGGAGGACGATATCAAAATAGGCGAAAAATACACCGTACGCTCGACGCTCGCGATATCGGACGCATATAAGAGCGGCGATACCTCAAAATTGAGCGACGTCGAAAAGGAGACGCTCGACATGGCGAGCACCATCATCGAGGGCATAATAAAGCCCGATATGAAGGATGCCGACAAGGAACAGGCCGTTTACGACTGGCTGATAAACAACACCAAGATATATGAAGAACAGCTCGTCGCCGTCCCCTCGGGCGCGGAGACATACGACAACCCCTACTGCATGCTCAAGTATAAGGAGGGCGTATGCGTGGGCTATGCCACGACCATGCGCCTGTTCATGCAGATGCTGGATATCGACTGCAAGGTCGTCCACTCGACCGACCTTTCGCATACGTGGGATCTCGTCAAGCTGGATGACGAGTGGTATCACACGGACGTCTATTCGGACATAAACGGCGCGCCGTATGCCAACTTCAACATGAACGATGCGCTGGCGTTGCGTACGCACACGTGGAACCAGAGCTTCTTCCCCGCCGCGACGGGCATTCAGCACAACTACATGTATGAGCACCGCGAAAAAATAGACAGCATATATAATCTGCCCGAGCTCATCAAGAATAAGCTCGACAAGAAGTCCGATTCATTTGCTATAGTCCTTCCCGAAAAGGAGGCGGACGCCGCCGAGGCCGTCATGAATGCGATAAGCGAGCGCTTTTACGGCAATGAGAGCTTGGAAAAATATAACATAGATAATTGCGTCATGGAGGACGGCAATGAAAAGCTGCTGTTCGTCACGATAACCTATGCAGGCTCTGACGATTCCTCCGCCAACATCGATACCGATAAGCTCACGGACGCACTCGACAAGGCGTTCGGCCCCGCGACGGGCGACGGCGATATGAGCGATCCGCCGGAGGATACAAAGACCGTAATAGGCGGAATGGGCTGAGGAGATCATCGACATGAAAAAGACGATTTTATTGATATTGACCGCGCTCATCCTAATGACGGGATGCAGCGCGGGCGGCTCGGCTAACATGGACGCACTCAAGGACAGTATGCTGGGCGCGGCGCAGGACCTCCCCAAAATGCGGGAAGTCACGGATAAAAGCGAGGACGCCGCGCAGCTCTTCACCTATTTGAGCGACATGGATTATAATAAGGTCGCGGAGTTTTTCTTTGAATATTCAAACAGCGGCTCACCGGAGGAGCTCGCTGTCATCCGCGTGAAAAACGCCTCTGATGTTCAAACCGCCGCCGATTCGCTAAAATCCCACGCGCAGGGGCGCGCCGCGCTATATAAGCAATACAGCCCCCAGGATGCCGCTCTTCCCGAAAATGCGATAATATTTACAAAAAACGACGCCGCAGTGATGATAATCTGTAAAAACTGTTCGGCAGTGCGCGACGCGGCGCAAAGCGTACTCGTAAACTGATCGACATAAATTTAATTGATGCCGTGTATGCATTTTAATGCATCGCGGTATTTTTCTCTTTAGAACAGCGGTTTGCGGCAATATAAATATGTCTTAAATATTGACATTTCATTTATTTTCGTCTATTATTGACTTATAGGGGGAAATCATTTTGCCCCAGTATAAAAAGAAAGGAAGAATAATAATGAAAAAAGCACGTTTTACTGCGATAATTCTCATTCTAGCGCTCGTTTTGACTATGATGCTGCCGGTCTGCGCATATGCGCAGGAGGGATGCGAGCACGTTCCCGGCGCCGCCGAGATCACCCCTGCGGGCATAGGGACAGACGGACGCAGAACTGTACAATGCGAGCTGTGCGATGAAAAATACATCGACGAGGATATCCCCGCCATATCCGCCATAAAGCTCACCAAGACCTCCTTTACATATAACGGCAAGGCACAGGCTCCCGGTGTGAGCGCGACGGACGCGAGCGGTCAGGCCATATCCCCCGAAAGCTACACCGTGAGCTATTCAAACCCCGCCTCAAAGCTCCCCGGCAAATACTCCGTCACCGTGACGTTTACGGGCGAATTATACACGGGCGAAGCGGCGCTTTCATATACCATCATCCCCGCAAAGGTGAGCGGGCTTAAATTCTCCGCCCTCTCCACGACATCCGTAAAGGTATCCTGGGCAAAGGCCGTGGGCGCGGAAAAGTACGAGGTATACAACGCGACTACCAAAAAGCGCATCGGGATAGTTTCGGGCACGAGCATCACCATAAAAAAGCTCACGACGGGAAAGAGCTACAGCATAAAGGTCCGCGCATATGACACGGACACAAAAAAATACGGCGCATACTCCGCATTGACCGTAAACACGTTAAAGACGGCGATAAAGAACGCATCCGTGACGGCAAAATCCATCACGCTCACATGGGCAAAGGCCGCGGGCGCGAGCGGATATTACGTCTACAGAAGGAGCGGGACCTCCGGCGCTTGGAAGAAGCTCGCGACGGTAAAGGGCGGCTCAAACGTAAAATACACGGACAAGGTCAGCGGCGCATACTACTACTGCGTAAAGGCGTATAAGACCTCGGGCAAAAAGAACGTCCCCGCGCTGACGAGCGCCGCGGTGCGTCTGCGCACGCTCAAAACGCCGGTCGCAGTAGCTGACACGTCGAGTGATCCCGCAAAAGTAGCGCTTTCGTGGAACTCCGTTTCCGGCGCGACGGGATATATGATACAGCGCCGCGCAGCCAACAGCGAGGGCAAATGGCTGGATAGCTGGACGAACGTCGCGACTGTGGGCAAAATCACAGATTGCACATTACCCATATCTCACGGAAAATACTACAAATTCCGCGTCCGCGCCATATACAAGAGCAATGGTGTGACGAGCTATGGAGCGTACTCTGACGTAACTACGGGCATAATAAGCTACTTAACACCCAACATCAGCATTTCCATGAGCGCCAAAAAGAACACGGCCTGCAAAAAGATCCCCGTAAAGGTGACGAACAACGGAAAGTACACGATGCGTTTTTACTCCAAAGGCGCGATATTTATGAACTCCGATTACTCAAAATACGACCGCGATTTGACCCTTGTGGATAAGAACGGCGCAAAAAAGAGCTATATCGACATTAAGCCCGGAAAGACCGCGACGCTGTATTTTGCCGTAAACGGCTCAAAGACGACTTATTTAAACACATCGCATGTAGTGTGCTTGGCGAAGTATGACGGCGTTTATTACTACACGTTCTTCAGCAATTATTACGGACTGTTTTGGGTCAACGAGTTTGAGCAAAACAACGCGAATGTTTAACAATTTACTGTACGGGTTTATGACATTATAAGCGAAACCCGCCGCGCGCTTTATATGCGTCCGGCGGGTTTTTCAATGCAGCTTTGTTTGGGATTGGGGGAATCTTTGCTGTGCGTAAGGTAAATCAGAAAAACTATTGAATTAATAATAAGGTATCTCTTTTGGCTCGTCGCAGCAAGCGTAATTGACATGAGGTCGCTAAAAAGCGACCTCATTGTC
>CAKROK010000099.1 GCA_934373295.1 uncultured Christensenellaceae bacterium
CCCCACGTCGTCGGCAAGCTCGCTTTATATTCGTAGTGCAGGAGGAAAGACTTGCGTATGATTCATCGTGTTCGGCGAATAGCCGAGCTGAACGCGATACCTTATTATTAATTCGCCGATGCGGCACTCATCGGATATATGCAGAAACACAAAAATAACCGCCCACTTGCAATTCTGAACGGCTATTTTAAACAGTACTCGGAGTTGACCGTCTATCGGCCCGCCTTTTATCATCATATTATGCAACAGCCAAAGCCGATGCGCAATGGTGTAAATATACCTTATTATTCCTCCGTCAATATCGCGTTATCGAGTATGAAGTTCTCCGTCTTTTGGCGCAGAAGATCCTGCCTGAAGCCCGCGAGCATTATGTCGTCCATGGCGGCTCTGACCTCCTCGACCGTCATGCCGTATTCCCTCGCCGCGTCGGATAGGAATTTGTCAAACTCCTCGTCCGTCATGGTTATGCCCTCCTGCTCGGCGATGTACTCCAGCACGAGGTTGAGCCTTACGCGGAATATCGCGTCCGTGAGCATCTCCGCGCGTAAAAACTCCTTGCTCTTTCCCGTGTATTGGCAATACTGCTCTATGCCAAAGCCCTGCATCTCGAGCTGATCCGAAAGCTCCGCCATCATGACGTCCAGCTCCGCGTTTATCACTTCCTTTGTGACCTCCAGCTCGACGCCCTCCAGCATGTCGTGCATGAGCGCGTCTCTCGCCTCAAACCTCGCCTGTGCGTCCAGCGTGCGCTGTGCCTGCTCGCGCAGTCCTTCGCGATACTCCGCGGCGTTCGCGCATCCCGCCTTCTTTGCGAAATCGTCGTTCAGCTCGGGAACGTCCTCGCGGTATATCTCGTGCAGCTTGCAGTGAAAGACGGCGTCCTTGCCCGCTAACATAGGCGCAGCGTAGTCCTCGGGGAAGGTCACAAAGACGTCAAAGCTGTCGCCCTCGTTTTTACCCATGCACTGATCCTCAAAGCCGTCTATAAAGGCATGTGAGCCTAATACGAGCGATTGCTTCTGCGCCGTTCCGCCCGGGAACTGGTCGTCGCCTATAAAGCCCGCATAATCGAATACGACCTCGTCTCCCTCGGCAGCGGCGCGGCCTGTGACCCTGTTTTTGACGGCGGCCTGCTTGAGCTGACCCTCTATCAGCGACAAAAGCTGCTCCTCGGTGAGCGTCTGCTTTTTGATCTTGCCGTGTAAGCCCTTGTATTTTACGTTTATGTTCTCCATCGTGTTCTCCTTTGTATTTTTTCTGTTATCAGGGGAGTTTTATTTGCATCCCCCTGTACACGCCTGCGTCGATGTCGTTTATCCGCCTTAGCTCGTCGGCGCAGATGCCCGTCTTTTTGGCGATATCATCTAACGTGTCCGTCGCGCCTACGGTGTATATCCTACAGGGCGGGGGGAGAAATATCCTCATCCCCGGCCTGATGTCAGATGGGCATATGTCGTTTATGCGCAGTATATCGCGCATTGTCGCGCATGTGCGCAGGGAGATATCGAGCAGCGTCTCGTCATCGCCCGCCGTGGTATATCGCCCACCGAACAGCGCGCAAAAGCATCTCGGCGGAATGTCTATCGCCGTTCCCGCCGTAAGCCCCGCCTTAAAGCCCGCATTCACGCGCGCTATCATGCATATGGGTATGCCGTATTTTCCGCTCACCTGCTCGAGCGTCTCATTTGCCGCTAAAATATGCCTTTTCATATTCTCCCTCCGCAATTATTATATGCGGGGGAGAGTATGTTATATTATCCGTATTTATGCGGCCGCCGTCTGCGCTTTCTTTTTCCTCCATGAGAAATACAGGTCGTTTCCCGCCGCGAATATCACCGCCAATATGAGCGTCGCTATTACGACGAGTATCATTTGCACTTTCATAGGCAGTTCCCCCGCGAGCTTTGGTATGAGCCTTATGGGAATGAGCTGTACGAGATAAAGGGGCAAAGAGAGCTTTCCGAGATATGCACAGAGCTTGTTTTGAAATAGGGATTCGCCATACGACTGCCCCGTGAATGCACAGGTCAGCGCGACCGCCATAAACCCGAGCACATATACGTCATACATCTTCGGGCGGGTGATTAAGCAGAACCCTATCGCTATGATGAGGCATACGGTCTCTATCGCCGTTATAAGCGCCCTTGCGCACCTGCCCATCGTCTTTTTCTTTAAAACGCGGCTGACCTCAAAGCAGACCGTTCCCAATGCGATCTCGGATAATCCGCGCAGGATCGCCTTGCTGCCCAGCGGTGTCCAGACCTTAACTTGCCCCAGGCTCTCATAGTCATGTGACAAATAGCCGAGTATGAGCAGCGCCAACAGCGGCGCAATGATGCGCGTGAAGGACGAATACCACTTTCTTAAAAGCGGATAGAGTATGAGCATGGATATCAGCATAACGGACAGATACCACTCTATGTCGTTTAGATACATGCCGCGAATGCCTGACATCTCTAAGAAAAACAGGCCCGGTATGGAATGAAGCAGCTTTTTTCCGGCGGTAAAAAGCGACCATTTATACACAAAAAACTGCCCTATAAACAGCAATACGAACACGGCAAGATGCATGGGCATTAGCGCACTCACCTTTTTCCTTAAAAACTGCGTCGTGCTCGCCGCCAACGACAAGCTGCGGCTGCGCTCGTTCGCATAATAGACCGAGCTCGCCATGAGTATGCCGGACAGCACAAAAAAGAATTCCACCCCGAGATAGCCGCCCGAAAAGAACGAGAGCTTCACGACTCCGTCATACGCCTCCTCACCGGGCAGGTACTTATACACATGAAAGCAGAGCACGGCGATGCTGAAGATGAACCTCCAAAGCTCGACCTTTCCGTTTTTCTTCATTATATATCCTCCTATCGAAATATAGCATATTTTCATATAAATCCAGAATAATTATATCATTTGACCAAATGTTCATCAAGCTATTTGTTTTTATAAAAAAGTTCGACATGTCGAACAAAGCGCGGTTATCAATTTAACGTTAAATATTTTTTCGATAAGCTATAGACCGCGGTATTTTACTATGATAGAATATGTATATTATTATCGATTTTTGGAGGAAAAGTAGTTATGGAGCTTTTGAATCTCGCCGCGGCGTTCGGCGGGGGAATGTTGGGCGCGGCGATAGGACCGCTCGCGTCGTTCATAGTCTGCGGAATAGCCGCCATAGCGGGAGGGGCCGTCTCTTTGATGGGCGGCGGCGAGCTTATAAGCACGCACATCGCCTTCGGCTCGTTTTTAGGCCCGCACATCGCCTTTGCGGGGGGTGCAGCCGCCTCGGCATTTGCGGCAAGGAGGGGCAAGCTCTCCTCCGGAATGGACATAATCACCCCCATAAACAAGATAGGCGATCCGCTCGTGCTCATAGTGGGCGGCGCTTTCGGCCTTTTGGGCGCGCTTTTTTCACTGTTCTATACGAAGGTCTGTCACTTAGGCGGGGACATCTCCCCTCTGCTCAGCACGGACGTCTGTGCGCTGAGCGTAGTGAGCGTGGGCGTCGCCGCGCGGCTTATCATCGGGAAAAGCGGACTTTTCGGCAAATATCCCGCAGGCGAAAGGCGCAGGTTCGTCTCGCCTAAAAAGCGCCTGTTCTTTAACGCGGTGATGGGTATGGGTTTTGGCCTTTGCGCCTCAGGCGTAGGGCTATACTTAAAATCGTTGGGCGTGGACGTATCGGGATATCCGGCGCTCTGCTTCGGCATAGGCGCGGCAGGACTGATACTCATGCAGTTCGGTCACGAATACCCCGTATGCCACCACATCCTGCTCCCTGCGGCGCTGTGTGCGCTGTCCTCGGGCAGCATAGTCTTTGGGACGATATGCGGCGGCGTCTGCGCGGTATTCGGCGATTTTATACTCAACACCTTTAACACTCACGCCGATTCGCACATCGATGCGCCCGCATTCACACTGTTCGTGATGACGTCCCTCGTGCATGTTATTTGGGGGTAGATAACCGCGAATGCATCATGATTCGATTTAAATTAATTTTTGGAGCAATGCCCCTCCGATTAAAAAGCGAGCTTTTAGGCGACGTG
>CAKROK010000100.1 GCA_934373295.1 uncultured Christensenellaceae bacterium
ATCTGCCAGAAGCACCGTTGCATCATAGGTTTTGCCTGTTTTCTCGGAGTAGAGGCCCTTTACCTTTGCCTTGCCGTTTTTGAGCAGAGCAGCGGCGATCTTCGGGGTGAACGCCTTTTTCCGCTGCTCAAAGAAGCGGTCATTTTTCCACATCACGAACTGACAGCAACGGTTCCCGCAGTAGAAGTTTTTCTTGCCCTCATAGACATTTTCACCGCACCGGGGACACTTGCCGATGATAACACGTTCTGACTGGAACAGGTTTTGCTTGTCCGCGCTGATGCAGGAATAGGTCTTGACCAGCTGACGCACCTGCACTTCAATTTCGGCCATGAACTCGTCCGGGTCTGCATTGCCCTTGGCAATCTCGGTCAGGCGATTTTCCCATTCAGCAGTCAGAGTGGGAGAAGTCAGGCTTTCCGGCAGAACCACCGCCAGATTGATGCCGTCCTTGGTGGGGACAAGCTGTTTGCCCTTGCGCCGCACAAAGCCCATTTGCACCAGCTTTTCCAGAATCGCGGCGCGGGTGGCCGGAGTGCCCAGCCCCTTGCGCTCCGCTTGGCCCGGGCCACCCTCTCTTGCTCCTGCGGAGCAATTCACCTTGTCCTCCGGCATATCCTCGGCCCCGGCCCGCTCCATTGCCGACAGGAGCGTATCTTCGGTGTAGGCTTTCGGTGGGGACGTGAGGTGTTCCGAAATGTTTGTGGTCACGGAAAAGCTCTGTTCCTCGGCCAGTTCCGGCAGGGTGTTCAGGGCTTCCGTTTCTTCTTCGCTGTCTGCTTTCAGGGTGGAGCGGAATCGCTGGTCGATTTCTTTCCATCCGGGGACAAGCACCGTTTTTCCCTTGGCGGTGAACTCGTTCCCTGCACAGGAGAACACGGCGGTCACTGTTTCGTACTCGTGGGGTGCGGCCACCGCACAGAGCAGTTTGGAGCAGACAAGGTTCATCAGCTTGCACTCACTCTCGGCAAGGCCAGTGAAGCCCTGCTTTGCAAATTCTGCGGTGGGAATGATGGCGTGGTGGTCCGATACCTTTTTGCTGTTCAGTACCCGGCTTACATCCGGGGTCTGCGCAATCCCTTGGGCAAAGGGCAGCAGCTCCAGTAGGTCAGACACAAGATATTGTGCCGTCCGGCCCATGTCCTCGGTCAGATATTGGCTGTCTGTGCGGGGATAGGTCAGCAGTTTCTTTTCGTAAAGCTGCTGGGCGTAATCAAGGGTCTGCTTGGCGGTGAAACCAAACAGACGGTTTGCTTCCCGCTGCAAGGTAGTCAGGTCATAGAGCTTGGGCGGCTGTTCTGTCTTTTTCTCCCGCTTGACAGAAGAACAGATAGCAGGTGCCCCGGCACAGGCGTTTTTCAAAGTGTCGGCCTCGTCCATGCTGGCAATGCGTCCACTGTCTGCTTTCAGACTGCCGGACTGGATGCCGACCGTGTAATACTTTTCTTTTTGGAAGCGCAGGATTTTTGCATCCCGCTCCACCAGCATTTTCAGTGTCGGGGTCTGCACACGGCCCACCGTCAGGGTCTTGTGGTACAGCACCGAAAAGAGCCGCATTGCATTGATGCCCACAAGCCAATCCGCTTTTGCACGGCAGAGAGCTGATTGGTACAGCGCATCGTAATCCGAATCCGGGCGCAGGTTTGCAAAGCCCTCCCGGATGGAGGCATCCTCCATGCTGGAAATCCAGAGCCGCTTTACGGGTTTTGTGCAGCCGGCCATTTGGTAGACAAGACGGAAAATCAGTTCTCCCTCCCGGCCTGCATCGGTCGCGGCGGTCACACTGTCCACATCCGTGCGGTTGAGCAGGGCGCGTACAATTTCAAACTGCGGTTTCTTTTCATCCGGGACGATGAACTGCCACGGCTGGGGCAGGATGGGCAAATCCTCATACCGCCACTTGCAGTATTTTTCATCGTACTGGCCCGCCTCTGCAAAGGACACCAGATGCCCGATGCACCAGCTGACCAGATACCCGTTGCCCTGCCAGTAGCCGGTTTGCTTTTCAGTGGCCCCGATCACGGCGGCAATGCTGCGGGCCACACTGGGCTTTTCGGCAATCACAAGATTCATTTTATTCTTTCCTTTCGTAGAATATATGTTATAATATTAAGGGAGGAGTATAGATGACTATTCTAATTGGCTGGTTAGGAGTTGACGAGCGCTCTCCTTGCTCTGCATATTTAATGAGCGATAGCCGTTTCACTTGGGGAACAAATCCCGAATCCTACAACTATGGTCAGAAACTTTTTGCATTGAACAATAGTCCTGATATTTTGGGATATTGTGGCGAGGTTCTTTTTGCCAGTCAGGTGTTGACTCAAATTGTCGGACTGGATAATACTCATGTGCTTTTTCCTGCAAACAGTGATAGTCAAACGAGAAACAGAATAATCTTTCATCAAATCGTTACGCAATTTGCAGGATACCCACAATTTGCTCGAAGTGCATCTACCATCTATCATATAAGCAGAGATTTGGATTCGTCTTTTCATACATACCGATATTCATATAGCCATAGTTCAAATTCTTGGGAAACAAGTGAACTCCCACTGCATCAGTCAAGTTCTTCATTGATATTTTCTGCAGGGTCTGGTAGAGAAGAGTTTATCGACCGTTATAGTGTCTATCAACACGGCAGTATTGCGGGAACAAGCCGAAACATTTTTCAGTGTTTTTGTGATTCATTGATGCACAGTGAGCTTTCGAGTTGTGGAGGTTCTCCGCAGTTAGTTGGTCTATATAGAGGAAAGCAATTTAATGGCAGGCCTTTTGGAATAATATATAATCATACACGCTATTTGCTGGGTGTTCCATCTCCCGTTATGAATGATTACAATTCTATCCGTTGGTATAATGAAAATTTTGAAATATGCGATGGAAACAGCCTAACCAGATTTCCTAACGCAATGAGACAACCGAATCCCAATATACAATAACTGTGGCAACTCCCTGGCCCTCCATTGTTAAGGGGGGAGCGAGGTGCTTTAGTGTTGGGGTGGCCGTGAGAATCGGTCGCCTCAATGCTAATCAGGGTATTTATACTAAGGTATCACTTTGATTGAGTGATACCTTTTAATTTTCCTCTGTTTCTGTTAAGGTGCTGATTTCTTTCTCGTCTGCATCTTCGTCCTCGCCAAAATCGTACTCGTCCAGATCATCGTGCCCGGTGGTATCGGCCTTGGGCTTGCGGAACTTGAAATAGTAGAGTGCCGCACCGCCGCCAGCCAGAGCCAGTACCAGCAGGATCATCAGACTGCCCATGTTCGACTTGGGCTTTTCCTGCGGCGTTTCTGTGTCGGTTTTCACTGCTTCCGGAGCCGTGCAGTTGCGCAGGCTCTTTTCACACAAGGGGCAGGTTTCATTGACATCCCCGACATCACACTTCACGGTGCAGATGCAGAACTCGGTGTCCTGCGGTTCTTCGTCCAGCAGGGCCAGCAAGTCGGCATCATCCACTTGGTTCAGAAAGTGGACAGAGGTTTCTTTGTCCTCGTTGGCGCGGTCAATCAGGATGTAAAAATAATTCCCGGCCTTGGTGGTCACGGTGATAAGCTGTTTGTCCCCGTAGAAATCATCCACCAATGTTGCGTTGCCTTTGGGCGTGATGGACACGCCCTCCGGCTCCATGCCGCCCGTAGTGGGTTCTTCTTCGATAATCTCCGGCAGAGGTTCCGGGGCCGGGTCAGAGCCGCTTGCAAAAGCGGGCATGGAAAAGGAGCAGAGGCAGAGCAGGATAGCCAGCAGTCCGGCAGCGAAGCGGTTCCAGTTGTCAGGTTTCATCGGCGACATCCTCCTGTTTGTGGTACGGGGTGACAGTGGGTGCAGCGTTCAGCGCACCGCTGCGCAGAAAAGCCGCAAACTC
>CAKROK010000101.1 GCA_934373295.1 uncultured Christensenellaceae bacterium
TCTGCGACCTCCTCATCCTTCTCCGCTAATCTGTTCAAGCTGAAATGTCTGCATAAGTGCTTAACATATTTTTTGACTATACTTTTGTTCCCGACGGTGACGGTCTTAAAATCGCAGGCGATTTTACAGACCGCATACATTTCTTAGTGTAAATAGTTTGGTTTGTGATTCCCTCTCGATTGCAGATGTGTTGGCATATCTTTAATAAGCAAGCGTTTGGCTTTTCTTTTGTGTAGCTTGTGACGGTCTTAAAATTATGCTACGCGATAATTTTACAGACCGTATGCTTTAGTTTGCGGAAATATTTTTGGGTTAGAGCTTTTGTGTTTGTGCGCTAAAGCCAAAAAGATTCATCTCATACGTTCTTACGCGGGCTTAGTTTTTGCGGCTATGCCGCAAAAACCTGCGCCGCACGTCATCGCCAAGCTCGCTTTATAATCGGAGCGTCGGGCGTTCGCGACAGGTTTAATCAGACATTTCGATGATCGGGCGCCGGCAAAGTTGGCGGCAAAAGCGGGCGAGAGTGCGCCCGGATTAAGAACATGCAAAATGATATAAAAAGAGCGCCCCGAAAAGGCGCTCGTGAAAAGCTGATATTATTTGCCCGTGAAGTAGTAGCCCACGCCCCACTTTGTGAGGACGTATTCCGGTCTTGCGGGGTTCTTTTCGATCTTCTCTCTTAAACGGCGAATGTGAACGTCGACGATTCTCTCATCGCCCTGATATCTCCAAACCTGGTCGAGAAGGGTCGCTCTGTCAAAGACCTTGCCCTTGTTGGTGATGAAGAGCTGGAGCAGGTCAAACTCCTTCGCGGTGAGAAAGACCTCCTTGTCGTCGATATAAACGCTTCTGTTGTCCACATCCACGACCATGCTGCCCTCTCTGATGGCGTTGCCGTAGAGCTTCGCCTTTATGGCGTCCGTGCGGCGGAAAATCGCCTTGATCCTCGCTTTAAGCTCGATAGTGTTAAAGGGCTTGGTCATGTAGTCGTCCGCGCCGTATTCAAGGCCCATGATCTTGTCCATGTCGTCGTCCTTAGCCGTGAGCATGATGATGGGCACGTCGGATTTCTCTCTGATCTTCTGACATACTTCCATGCCGTCCATCTTGGGGAGCATGAGGTCGAGGAGGATCAGGTCGTGTTTATCCGGGTCAAAAATTTCAAGTGCCTGCTCACCGTCGTAAGCGGCGTCGATGATGTAGCCCTCCTGCTGCTCAAGGTTAAACTTGAGACCTTTTACGATCGAGGGCTCGTCGTCTACTATAAGTATCGTCTTTTGCTGCATATCCATATCCTCCTATAGAGTATTAAAAAATCTTATTTAAAAATATTATATCAACAAAATCAAAGAATATCAATAAAAAAACTTGAATTCCAGCTGAAAAAAAGCCATATTTTTCGAGCATTTTTATGATAATATAAAATTATGATTTGTTTGGGAGCATCAGGTGAACAAAATGTGATATAATAACGTGAAGGGAGGCGGGAGCTTTGAGACATATTTCCGTGCTGACAAAATGTATAAATATGCTGTCCGCGGTGATGATAATGGCGCTTTGCGTGTTTTATATCAGGTTTTATCATTCCGCAAATATACACATTTCAGGCAGATACGCGCTCACGGTGATCTTTGTCGCTGGGGCGGCGGTTTTCGGTCTGCTCTTTATACTCAAGCGCTTTCCGCGGTTTTTCCCGTTTCCGGTGAAGATAACGCCTAAAAACATGGCTTTTCAGGCTGCGCTGTCCGGGTTGTTTTTGGCGGCGATGTCTCTTTTCATGACGCTGGTGTTCATATGCGCGCTGTACAGCAAGTATAGGGAGCTGCTCTATTCGCCCCAGGAGGCGATGTTTCTTCCCGCATATATCCCCGCGGCGGCATGCGCATTATGCATAATATGCATGGCAATATATATAATATTCGCAAGAAAACACAAATAAACGATTATTGGGAGAAGTATTTTGATAAATGGCAATATTGACGGAATAAGGGATTCCGTGCTGGAACGGCTGGAACAGCTTTACGAATTTTCGATGACTGCGCAGGAGTTCGCCACGCCCGGGCTGCTGGAGTTTATGGCGGAGTATTCCTGTATGCTCAATAGGGAGATATCCGTCTATGTTTCGCGCACGGGCAGGGTTTTGGACGTCTCCGTCGGCTCGAACGACAACGTCACGCTGCCCTATATAAGGCGGCGCAGGGGTACGCTCGGGCTGTCCGGCGTGCGCTGTATACATACGCATCCGTCCGGCTCACCCATGCTTTCTGGGGTGGACGTAGGGACGCTTTTATCCTCCCGTCTCGATGCTATGGCGGCGGTCGCCTGCATAGACGGCAAGGCGCGCGCGATGAGCGTGGGCATGATAGGAGAAAATCTGACCGAAAGCGCGATATTCGGCCCGTTCTACATAAACCGTATTCCCCAAAAGGCGCTCATGGAGCAGATATCATTGACGACGGCGAAAGTCGCGGCGATGATACGCCTTTTAGATACGCAGGATAAAAAGGAGCGCGCGATGTTAATCGGGCTTAATTCAAGCGAGGCGAGTATGCGCGAGCTTGCGCTTTTGGCGGATACCGCGGGCGCGGAGGTCGTGAGCAGCGACGTTCAAAACCGCGAGCGGGACAAGGTGAGCTATATCGGAAAGGGCAAGGCAAAGGAGCTTGCACTCAAGGCGTCTGCGCTGGACGCGGATATGGCGATATTCGACGATGAACTGACCGCAATAGAGCTCAAAAATTTAGAGGAGCTTTTGGGCCTTAAGGTGATAGACAGGACCACGCTCATACTCGATATTTTTGCGGCACATGCGCGCACGCGCGAGGGCAAGCTCCAGGTCGAGCTGGCGCAGAACAAGTACAATCTCCCGCGTCTTGCGGGCGAGGGCACGGCGCTTTCGCGATTGGGCGGCGGCATAGGCACGAGAGGCCCGGGCGAAAAGAAGATCGAGGTGGATAAGCGCCGCATAAGAAGGCGCATCTATGAGCTGACGGAGGAGATAAACAAGCTGTCGGATGAAAGAGAGCTGCGCCGCGCGGCAAGGGAGAAAAACCGCGTGAAGGAGGTCGCGCTGGTGGGATATACCAACGCGGGAAAGTCCTCATTATTAAACGCGGTATCGGATGCGGGCGTGTATGCGGAGGATAAGCTGTTCGCGACGCTCGACCCGGTCACGCGCAGAGTCATGCTGCCGTCCGGAAAAGAGGTTCTGTTTACGGACACGGTCGGGTTTATAGAAAAGCTGCCGCACGACCTCATAAGCGCGTTTCGCTCAACGCTGGAGGAGGCGGCGCGCGCGGACCTGCTGCTGTGCGTGGTGGATAGCTCAGATCCGCAGAGCGAGGAGCATATCCGCGTGGTAAACGAGGTGCTCGAGTCCCTCGGCGCGGCGGATAAGCCCATGATAATGGTATTTAACAAGTGCGATTTGCTGGAGGATTGTCCTCAAAACGGCAAAAATGCGGCGTATATCTCCGCGAAACAGGGCTTTGGCATAGATGAGCTGCTCGAAATGACGGATGAAGCGCTAAAGCCCAAGCTCAAGAGCATATGCGTAAAGCTCGGCTATCACGAGGGTGCGCGGCTCGCCGCGATAAGGCGCATAGCCGAGGAGATAGACATAGACTGCGTGGAGGACGGCATGATAGTCAAGGCGATGGTGCCGCAGGAGAGAAATAATATATAATAGAAGGAAACGGAATAATGGTGAATTTCAGGGAAGCGGGCAGGCAGGACGTCGCGTTGATACTCGATTTTATAAAGAGACTTGCGGAATATGAAAACATGTCGGGTGAGGTCATAGC
>CAKROK010000102.1 GCA_934373295.1 uncultured Christensenellaceae bacterium
TTCACCGCCCGAATGGGGTATAATTATTATAGATTTTTACGGAGAAATAATAATGACGGATTTTGTTCATCTTCATGTTCATACTGAATACAGCCTGCTGGACGGCGCGTCGGACATTAAAAAGCTCGTCGCGCGCGCAAAGGAGCTGGGGCAGGGCGCGATAGCCATAACCGACCACGGCAACATGTACGGCGTGGTGGATTTCTATAGGGCATGTAAGGACGCGGGCATAAAGCCCATAATCGGATGCGAGGTGTACGTCGCGCAGGGCGATATGCACGATAAGCTCTCGAGGGTGAGGGAATATTCGCACCTCGTTTTGCTCGCGAAGAACGATAAGGGCTATCACAACCTCATGAAGCTGGTCTCTGCGGCGTTTGTAGAGGGCTTTTATTATAAGCCGAGGATAGATTATGAGCTTTTGGAAAAATACTCGGAGGGGCTTATATGCCTTTCCGCCTGCCTTGCGGGGGATATCCCCACGATGCTCTTAAACGGGAATACGGACGGCGCATATGCGCTTGCGACGCGCTTAAAGGGCATGTTCGGCGACGATTTTTATATCGAGCTACAGGATCACGGGCTTACAGAGCAAAAGACGGTCGCGCCAAAACTCATAAAGTTGGCGACGCAGCTGGGCATAAAGATGGTGGTCACGAACGACTGTCATTACGTCGTCAAGGAGGACGCACGCGCGCAGAACGTGCTCATGTGCATACAGACGGGGCGATACGTCGACGAGGACGGCTCGCTCATCTTCGGCACGGATGAGTTCTATCTAAAGAGCGGGGACGAGATGAGTGAGCTTTTCCCCAACTATCCCGAAATGATGTCAAATACGCTCGAGGTCGCGGAAAAGTGCAATGTCGAGCTGGAATTCGGCAAGCTGCACCTGCCCGCATTTGACATTCCCGATGGATATGAGAGCCATGAAAAATACTTAGAGACCTTGGCGAGACAGGGCATCGAAAAGAGATACCCCGACCCCGCGGCCGTGGAGGAGCGCCTTGTATACGAGCTTGACACGATAAACAAGATGGGCTTTACGGACTATTTTCTGATAGTAGCCGATTATGTCAATTTTGCGAAGAACAGCCATATAATGGTCGGCCCGGGAAGAGGCTCCGCTGCGGGCAGCATAGTCGCATATGCCCTCGGGATAACGAATATCGACCCGATAAAATACAATCTGCTTTTTGAGCGCTTTTTAAACCCGGAGAGGGTATCCATGCCCGATATTGACATGGACTTTTGCTATGAGAGAAGGCAGGAGGTCATAGACTACGTCAAGCGAAAGTACGGCGAGGACAGGGTCACGCAGATAATAACGTTCGGCACGCTGGGTGCGCGTCAGGTCGTGAGAGACGTGGCGAGGGTCATGCGCATACCCGTCGCGGAATCGGACAGGATAGCGAAGATGATCCCCTTTGCGCTCAAAATGACGATACCCAAGGCTATGGCGGAAAATCCTAAGCTGAGAGCGGAATATGAGGGCAGCGAGAAGGTGCGCGAGTGGCTGGACATGGCGATGAAGCTGGAGGGAAAGCCCAGGCACACGTCCACGCACGCCGCGGGCGTTATAATTTCGGAAGAGCCCGTCACGGAATACGTCCCGTTAGCGGTCAACCAGAAGGATATGTCCGTGACGTCTCAGTTCACTATGGGTCAGCTGGAGGCGCTGGGTCTTTTAAAGATGGACTTTTTGGGGCTGAGGACGCTTACGGTCATACGAGATGCGCTCGAGATGATAAAGGAAGACCGCTGCGTAGACATTGATATAGACAACATCGACATGGACGATAAAAAGGTCTATGGGATGATATCCCACGGCTTGACGGACGGGGTTTTTCAGCTTGAAAGCGAGGGTATGAGAAACCTCATGACGCAGCTCAAGCCGGAAAATCTGGGCGACATCATGGTGGGGATATCCCTTTTCAGACCGGGCCCGATGGCGAAAATACCCGATTATATCGCGGGTAAAAATGACAGGCGAAACATAAAATACGCCCATCCGATACTCGAAAAAGACCTTTCCGACACATACGGCTGCATGGTCTATCAGGAGCAGGTCATGGAGCTTGTGCGCGATATGGCGGGGTACTCGCTCGGGCGAAGCGACCTCGTGCGCCGCGCCATGGCGAAGAAAAAGCAGGACGTCATGACAAAGGAACGTCAGATTTTCGTATACGGCGGGGACGGAGTAGAAGGTGCGATACACCGCGGCGTTCCGGAAAAGGTCGCGCAGGACGTCTTTGACCAGATGATGGATTTCGCGCAGTATGCGTTTAATAAATCGCACGCCTGCGCATACGCGGTAGTGTCCTATCAGACGGCGTATCTCAAAAGATACTATGAGCCGGAGTTTATGACCGCGCTGTTAAACAGCTTTATAACCAATTCGGAAAAGCTGGCGCATTACATAAGATATATGAAAAAGGCGGGAATACGCGTTCTTCCGCCCTCTGTCAACGAATCCAAGCTTAAGTTCACCGTGGAGAATGGGGGCGTGCGCTTTGGTCTTTATGCGCTTAAAAACGTGGGCGAGATAATAAACGACATAGTCACAGAGCGCGAAAAGAACGGTCTTTACGCCGACTTTGAGGATTTTATAGACAGAAACATAGCCTCGCTCAATAAGCAGATAGTCGAATCGCTCATATTATCGGGCAGCTTTGACGCGATGGGCGTCAACCGCGCGCAGCTCATGGCGGTATATGAGAATATAATGGACAAGGCGGGGGCGGACCTCAAGCAGAAGCAGATGGGCATGATAAGCCTTTTCGCGCAGGATGAGGAGATCGAAAAGGGGATGAAGATAAAAATTCCCGATATTCCCGAGTTCCCGATAAAGCTGAAGCTATCCTATGAAAAGGACAAGACGGGGCTGTATATAAGCGGCAATCCTCTTTCCGATTATTCGTCGGCACTATCCGCGATGAGTGACAACATAACGGATATACTCGAGGCGGCTCGCGACGACACCGCCGCGATACACTACGACGGAAGAAACGTCACTATTGGCGGCATATTGGGCTCTCTTAAATCCCGGACGACCAAGAACAGGCAGCTCATGGCGAACGCGGCTTTAGAGGACCTGACGGGGTCCATCGGGCTGATATTCTTTCCGAAAACGTATGCGGAGGTCGAGGGGATGCTCGCGAACGACGCGGTCTTAAAGATAGACGGCAGGGTCGCGCTATCAGATGACGGCGGCGCGCCCGAGATAATCGTCGAAAAGGTATCGCGGCTTTTGCCTGCGGATAAGAAATACGACGGGACGCGGCTATGCCTGCGCATAGATAAGGAGGACGTCGGGGTCGTGCGCGCGATAAAGGCGGTGCTTGGAAAATATCCCGGCGATAAGCCGACGATAGTATACGCGGCGTCCACAAAAAAGCGCTACGACCTTTCAGGAAAGCAGTCGGTGACGTATAATGATGAGCTGAAGGCCGAGCTTGAAAGGCTTTTAGGCAAGGAAAATGTTGTGTTTCAAGCTAAAAAGAAGTAGATTTCGAAAAAAGTGAAGCGGCGGGGCGGATGATTTGGAAACACGCCCTGCCGATTTAAAAAACACAAAACGTCGAAAAATGAAAAAAGGTATTGACAAAATAATCCCTCATGGGTATAATAAATAAGCACTCGCGGAGATGCAAAAAAATGCGGGAGTAGCTCATTTGGTAGAGCGCCGCCTTGCCAAGGCGGAGGTGGCGGGTTCGAGCCCCGTCTTCCGCTCCAT
>CAKROK010000103.1 GCA_934373295.1 uncultured Christensenellaceae bacterium
ATAGAAAGGGGAAAGGAAGAATGAAGGAATTTTTATACCTGCTTTTTTCGGATATACGAAAGCTGATAACCAGGCACACGAGCATTTTCTGCGTGATCGTTGCAAGTTTATTTCTTTCGGGAATGGCTGTGGGAATATACTATCAGATGTCCGCGCAGGTGAATGCGGCGCAGGAGCGTCTTAATGGCAGTAAGCGTAGCATAGAGCTCCAATCGGGAAGCTACATGCTGGATGCTGCAAAATTATATGAAAATACAATTAAATATTTAGAGGATAGTGACAATCCGGCGGATATGGTGACTGCGATATCGTATGACGTTGGGGATTTTGATATAGTAGGCTCGGCGGGACTAGCAGTACCCTTTACTATGGACTATGGTGAAGAATACTATGACAAGGAGCTTTCAACGGGAGAGGTGATCGTCCCCAACTCGTTTGCTCAAAAAAGAGTGCCGGAGGGAGAAGTCGCATCGAGTATGATAGGCGAGGAAGTGATGGTGTTTGGAAGTCCGTTCACCATCGTGGGAATATACGACGATTTTCTTTATGACGCGACGCTCATGGACACAAAGCGCATTTCGCGCGCAGACCTCGAAGTATCGGGAGAGGGCGTATCCGTTTCGGATGAAATTGTGGAAAGAGAGTGCGCGGGCGTATATATCCCCATGCAGGATTATGCCCAAATGGGGCTTCAGACGCGGGCGTATCGAATACGCTTTTCAAAAACACTCTCAAACAGTCAAATGGAATCGACCAAAAAAGAGATATTTTTCACATCGGTTTTTGACGCTATGGGTCAGGAATACTCTCAGGAAAATCTCGATTCAATATTCAGATCGGAGCAAGGCTATGTATTTGCCGATCTTAACCGGACGACGAGCGTGTTCTCGACGCAATATATTTCGCAAATAATAATTTATATCGCGGCGATAGCAATAAGTCTGTTTAATATACTCTCGCTGTACGTCGCCGTCGCGGATATGAGCGAAACGCAAAACAAGGTATTCTACCTATGCGGAATTACGGCGAAAATCAGGATGGGCCTGCTCATTTTAGAGCTGCTCATATACAGCGTCGTATTCACGGCCCTCGGGTTGCTCGCGAGCATATGGTTTGTGATGAATACCGACTTTGTGGAATGGGTGACTCAGCCCGAGTTTTTACCGTATTTCATGCTCGTGATGGGATTATCCGTATGCATAATCGCGGTGACGCTGCCGGGATTTTACAGGAGCGTGAAAAAGACAGAGAGGGAGGGGGAAAGATGAAGAGCTTATACTTGATTTTTAAGAGATACCGGGGAATGGCATTTGCGGAAATCACGATGATAATTCTCATTGCCCTGCTCAGCCTTTCCTTTACATATTCTCTGTGCTACGTCTATGAGGCATCGGCGAACGTGAGATATGCCGACAGGGTCATAGGGGAGGACGTCGCGCTGTTTTACTATAATGCGGATGTCATAAGACCTGATGTAAAAAGTGACGAAGACTTCTTGGAAAGAATGGATCTGTTTCAAGATATATACGATTCGCAGACCATGAAAAACGCAGTTGCGGAGATAATTTCAGATACGGGAGCCGAGGGGGTAAGCAGGCTTACATTGCTGCCCGTAGACATACAGGATTGGGCAAAAAACCCGAATAGAAGCACTGCATGGACGGAGGCGCTGCGGGAGTACGACCATGCATCTTCACGAACAGTGGTTTCATACGATCCGCTCACCCTTAAAAATCTTCCGATAGATTTAAGAGAGGGACGCTGGTTCACCGACGAGGAGGCGGAGCCGATAAGTCTTGACGATGAAAATGTAGAAATTCCCGTAATATTGAGCATGGATTGGGATGAATGTTATGATATCGGAGATGTCTTTTATGCTGTGATGGATGAAGTCGATTTAAAAGCCAATGAAGATATTTTAGAGGAGATAAATATACCGAAAGACAAGATGAAGTTTAAGGTCATCGGGAGGCTCAAAAAAGGCGCATACTACTATCGTATGCAAAATATAACCGACCAGTTTTTGGGAGTGTTTGGAAGGACTGATCTCGTAACAAGCGATACGTCGTCTTTCATGATCGCGCCGGAGCTGACGGTGAACGGAAAATTGTGCAGTACGGTGACATGGCCATCGATAGAACACGACGTTGGATTTGTGTTCGCGAAGGATGCGCAGAGCAAGGTTGGTGAATGGAATAACAGCGCAACGAAGCAGTACGGTCAGTTCGTCTCCGTGCGGGAGATCGCGGAAAAGACCAAGGAGGAGTTTCAATCAGGAAGCAAGACGTACATACTGCACACTATGATATTCGGCGTGATGCTGCTCATAAACCTTTACGGATACAATCTCATGCTGATAAGAAAGCAGAAAAAGGCATTTGCCGTCTATTTCGCGTCGGGAATGACGTGGAAAAGAGGACTGGGGCTTTGCCTGACGGGAAACCTGCTGGTATTCGTAATTTCGGGAATACTGGGCAGCATCGCGGGAATAAGCGTGGTCAATACCGTAAGGGAGATGTCACAGGACACGAACCTGCTCGCGGCGCTATCCTCGATGGGCGGCATATTTGTGATATTCCTGATTTCGTCCGCATTTACTGCGTATTATATGGCGAAAACGGACCCGACGGAGCTTTTGAGCGGTGAATAATAGGAGGATCTTATGAGCTTTATAGAATTAAAGAACATTTCAAAGACATATAACGAAGGACAGACGGGCGAGGTCAGGGCGCTCAAGCCCACGAGTTTAACAATAGAGGCAGGGGAGATGATAGCCGTCGTCGGCCCGTCGGGCAGCGGAAAGAGCACATTGTTAAAGATACTCGGATGTATGCTCAAGCCCACGGACGGGGAGTATGATTTTTGCGGGGCAAAGGTGCATGGCATGAATCAAAAGGAGCTGGCTAAGATGCGCGGAACGCATATCGGGTTCGTTTTTCAGGATTTTTGCCTGTTAAATGACAGAAACGTGGAGGAGAACGTGATGATACCTCTGCTGTTCACCAAAACGTCCTTTAAAAAGATGCATAAGCGGGTGCATGAGGTGCTAAAGAGCGTGAAGATAGACGAGCTTTACAAGAGGAACACCACCGAGCTCTCCGGCGGGCAGATGCAGAGGGTCGCCATAGCGCGTGCGCTGGTGAACGAGCCGGAGCTGATATTGGCGGATGAGCCGACGGGCGCGCTGGATTCGACGACCGCGAAGGAGGTCATGGACGTACTCATCGAGCTGAACCGCGCGGGAAAGACCGTGATAATAGTCACCCACAACCCGGAGGTCGCGAAGCTGTGCCCGAGGAAGCTGACGATACGCGATGGCATAGTGGAGGAGAGCTAAGTTGGATTGAGGGCTTGGGACTATCTCTTGTCCTACGAAGAAAAATAGAGCTTGCCGATGAGGCGCGGCGCAGGTTTTTGCGGCTGCGCCGCAAAAACTAAGCCCGCCCCGCCCGCCAAAGG
>CAKROK010000104.1 GCA_934373295.1 uncultured Christensenellaceae bacterium
CAAAAGTACGTATGAGGATAAGGGGGATAGTGTGGATATCGTTATCAGCTTTAAGAAAAAGGAGAGGTAATAAGGTATCACTTTCGGCTCGTCGCAGCAAGCGTAATTGACATGAGGTCGCTAAAAAGTGACCTCATTGTCTAATAACGCTGCTGCTCCTTACATCCCAAAAAGGCACGTCAATTGCTTGAAAGCACCACCTTGCCGCCCCTTTCCTGCGACTCGGCTCAATCGACGTACTAAAGTACGCCTCATTCACCTCGCTTGAAAAGTGACGACAAATCGGCACTTTCAAACAACCGAAAACTCGGTTCGCCTGCTTAAGTTGTAAACGCCCTCGCGACGGCTCACTGTCGCTACCACTTTTTCGGGAGCCCTGTTGCGACAGTCCTTGTCGGCGTAGTACGGGTACAGCCGACTGCGGCTGCTTGAAAAATGACGAAAATCCGGCACATTTTGCTTGCCTGTTCTCACGTATTTTTTCTTTTAAACTCACCCGCACAACAATCCTCACCCGCACCAATTCCCACACAAAAAGGGCAGCTTTTGTCAGATGCCCCGTTTACTTTCTCGTTTACTCTACTTATTTTCCCGCCTTTTTATGTTGAACTCCTTCGCGGTGAGCTTATTGCCCTCGTCGTCCACGACGCGGATGTCGTCGAGCTGGCTTTTGAGGCTGCCCTTGAATTCGTCGATGTATTCGCGGCGCAGGCGCTGCTGCTCATCCGCTTCTTCGGGCGTTAAACCCGTGGTCTTTTTCTTTTTGGCGAGCTCGTTGATCCTGTCTATCTTTGCCTTTTCCATGGCGTACCTCCAAAAAATCTCTTGTATCGTATAGATTATACCACATTAAACAGGTCTTTAAAAGATTTTGAGGATGGTGCGTGAGCTTGTCTTTATAGCACAAATGTGGTAATATTTTTACATGCGGACAGCGCATTTTGCGCAGCTGCAATTCTATTAAAGGAAATCAAGAGATGAGGATATCACAGCTCGATGTCAGCAAATTAAAGGACGCCACGGGCGCGACGCTCGCGGAATGTGAAAACGCACTCGTCGCGGCGAACGGCGATTTTTCTTTTGCGCTCGGGATTTTACAGGAGAATGGCAAAGTCAAGCCCTCCGCCCAGCCGCGTGCGCCTAAAAAGCTGCGCGTTGTGGACGCGAACTCCACGCCCAAGGATGAGGAAAACGAGGCGGAATATAACCTTCGTCCGCGTATGCTTTCGGAATATATCGGACAGTCAAAGGTCAAGGAGAAGATGCGCATATTCATCGACGCGGCGAAAAAGCGCGGCGAGCCGCTTGACCACGTTTTGCTGTACGGCCCGCCCGGCCTCGGAAAGACCACTCTTTCGTATATAATCGCAAATGAGCTTAACGTCAATATAAAGATAACCTCCGGCCCCGCGATATCCCATCCCGGCGACCTGGCGGCGATACTCACAAATCTAAACGAGGGAGATGTGCTTTTTATAGATGAGATACATCGGCTCAATCCGCATGTCGAGGAGGTGCTCTATCCCGCGATGGAGGATTTTGTGTATGACATGATTTTGGGAAAAGGCCCGTCCGCGCGCTCGATGCGCCTTGATTTGAAGCGCTTTACGCTCGTGGGCGCGACCACCCGCGCGGGTATGCTCACATCCCCTCTGCGCGACAGATTCGGCATAATAAACAGACTTGAGCTGTATGACGATGAGGATCTAAAGATAATTGTAGACCGTTCCGCAGGTATTTTGGGGGTGGATATCGAGGAGGAAGGCGCGCTCGAAATAGCCCGCCGCAGCAGGGGGACTCCGCGTATCGCGAACAGGATGCTCTCGCGTGTGCGCGATTATGCGCAGATAATGGGCGACGGCGTTATCACCAAAAATATCGCAGATGAGGCGCTCAATATGATGGAGGTCGATAAGCTGGGATTAGATAGGGTGGACAGGAACGTTTTAAGCGCGATAATCGAAAAATTCGGCGGCGGCCCCGTCGGCCTGGATACGATTGCCGCTGCAACGGGCGAGGAGGCCACGACGATAGAGGACGTATACGAGCCGTTTTTGCTCCAGCAGGGGTTCATAATGCGCACGCCGCGCGGAAGAGTCGCGACGCAGGCAGCATATGAGCACCTCGGCCTGCCCGTTAAAAAAGACGATGGAAAACTATTTAAATAAGGAAGCGTTTTTATGAATACACATGATTTTTACTATGATCTGCCGCAGGAGTATATCGCGCAGACGCCCGTCGAGCCGCGAGATTCCTCCCGCCTGATGATATATGACCGCGCAACGAAGGAGGTTCGCCACAAGATATTCAGGGACATCTATGATGAGCTGAAGCCGGGCGACGTGCTCGTTGTGAACAACACGCGCGTCATTCCCGCCCGCCTCATGGGGCAAAAGCGGGGTACGGACAGACAGGTCGAGTTTCTTCTTTTAAATAAAAAGACGCAGGAGGAATGGGAGATAATCTGCCGTCCGGGCAAAAAGCTGCGCATAGGCGATTATGTGGATTTTTCCGAAAAGCTGTGCGCTCAGATAATAGAAAAGCAGGACGACGGCATAACGCGCGTCAGGTTTGAGTGCGACGGCGTATTTGAGGCGGTTTTGGACGAGCTGGGCAACATGCCCCTGCCGCCGTATATAACGGAAAAATTGGAGGACAAGGAGCGCTACCAGACGGTCTACGCGAAGCAGAAAGGGAGCGCCGCCGCGCCCACAGCGGGGCTGCATTTCACTCCCGAGCTGTTGGAGCGCATAAAGCAAAAGGGCGTTGAGGTAGTGGAAGTGCTGCTGCATGTGGGCCTGGGGACGTTTCGCCCCGTAAAGGTGGACGACGTCGAAAAGCACAAGATGCACAGCGAATACTACAGCGTTTCCGCAGATGCCGCCGAGAGGATAAACGCACGCAGAGCGCAGGGCGGGCGCATATTCGCCGTGGGTACGACCTCTGTACGCACGCTGGAGAGCAGCTCGACGCCGGATGGAAAGGTCGTCGCGGGCAGCGGCTACACGGATATCTTCATCTATCCGGGATACAAATTCAAGGCGGTGGACGCGCTCATCACGAATTTCCACCTGCCGGAGAGCACGCTCATAATGCTCATCTCCGCATTTGCGGGAAAGGACGAGGTGCTGGGGCTTTACAAGATGGCGGTGGACATGAAATACCGCTTTTTCAGCTTTGGCGACGCGATGCTTATACTCTGACCTGTGAAAAAAGCCGATGGAAGATCCGTCGGCTTTTTTGTGCGCTTTATTTTAAAAGAGGGAATAGTATAGTTGGTTAAATAATTAGGTTGCTTTGCTTACGCAAAGCTCCATTAAAGAGAATAGTTTAAGACTATAGTAGATTTTTAAAGACATTAGCTTGATTTAGAAGTAAACTATGTTTTAACTGAAAACCGTGGTTTTCAGACTTTCCCATAAGGAGGCAGTGCGCCTGACGGCGCAAGT
>CAKROK010000105.1 GCA_934373295.1 uncultured Christensenellaceae bacterium
TGTATACCTCGCTCTTGAGCGAATACGTCTGAATGCCGTCCTCGTTCGTGGAGCGATAGAGCAGCTTGGGCGTCATCATCTGCCCGTCGTTTGCGATAGCGCCCGCTATCATGCAGGCGTGCATGGGGGTGACGAGGTCATTATATTGGCCTATTCCCGCCCAGGCGAGGTCGCCGTCGCTGTTCGATACCTCAAAATTACTCTTATAGAGCGCGATATCCGAAAAATCCCACTGTGTGTTAAAGCCGAATTTTTCGGCGGTCTCCTTTAGCTTCTTGCTGCCCAGCTTTACGGAAAGCTGCGCGAAATAGCAGTTGCAGCTATGCTCGACCGCGCCGGCGAGGTCTAATTTACCGTGTGCGGAGACGCATGTCACCTTTTGACCGTCGATGATGTCCTTGCCCTTGCAGGTATAGGTTATGTCAAGCCCCTCCTCGACCGCCGCCGTAGCGGTGACCGTTTTCATAGTCGAGCCGGGGGGATAGCGCCCCATCACCGCCCTGTCGAGCAGCGCGCCGTCATCCAGCGTGTCCTTGGTGACGGTGGATGGGTCAAACGCGGGCAGAGCGACGTTCGCCAATATCTCTCCCGTCTTATAGTTCATCACCACGGCGCACCCGCGCATGTCGTTGAAGTTGTTGTATATGTACTCCATGAGCGCGCTGTCCGTCGTGAGGGTTATGTCGTTGCCCTTCTTCGCGCCCGCCTCGGCAGAGCCGTCGTTTATGCCGTAGAGGTATTTGGTGAACACGGATTCCGCGCCCACGCTCATGCCGCTCGTGTCGCCTAAAACGTGGCTCATGACCTTTCTCGTGAGCGCGCTTTTGACGTATGATCTATCCGAATCGGCGGACTGTGACCACGCTAACTTCACGCCGTTTACGTCCAAAATATCCCCGCGCGTGACGTCCGCTATGACCTTTTGTATCCTCGGGTTATAGGGCGTCTGTGACCATTCCTCGCCAAAGCTGATGACGGAATATCCCAGATACACTATTATCGCGGCGAAAAGAACTATGAATATCGCGAGTACGCCCTTTATGTTGTTGTTGAGCCTGTCCCGCGTGCTCTTTGCTATGCGCTTCAATTCGCCTCACCTCCGATCAGCTTCAAGTCCTCGTCCTCCTGAACGCCGTTTTTGACCGCGACGCCCTCTATTATGCCCAAAAGCAGCATCGAGGACATCATCGAGCTTCCGCCCGCGCTTATAAAGGGCAGCGTTATGCCCGTGAGCGGGATGAGCTTTATCACGCCGCCCAATATTATGAAGCTCTGCGCAGCGAGCATGGCCGTGCTGCCGAACACCATGAGCGCGTCAAACTTGCTTTTTGTATCCAGCGCAATGAGCATTCCTCTTATGATAAAGACTATATAGAACGCGACGACCATTATCGCCACGATACAGCCGAATTCCTCGCCTATCACGGTGAAGATATAGTCGGTGGACGCCGCGGGGATGACCTCCGGCATGCCGCAGCCCACGCCCACGCCCAGCAGCCCGCCGCTCGCGAGCGCCAGCAAACCCTGTACGATCTGATATCCGCTGCCCGCATAATCCGCCCACGGGTCTATCCATATATCAACCCTCGTGCGCACATGCGAGAACAGGAAGTAACTGCCCACGGCGCCCGCGCCCAGTACGCCCACGCCCGCGAGCGTGAGCAGCTTTCTGCCCGTCGCGGAATAGAACAATATCAGGAAGGTGAGCGCAAAGAGCAACGCCGCGCCCAGATCCTTTGAAACTACGAGTATCAATACGCAAAACGCGCTGAACGCAAGATAGGGCAAAAACGCCTTTATAGTCTTCCCCGTGGACAGGAAATACGCGGAGACGATTATATACATGACCTTCACGAACTCGCTCGGCTGCAGAGAGAACGGCCCTAAGCGCAGCCAGTTTTTCGCGCCGCCTATGCTCCGCCCGAACACAAATGTGCCCAAAAGCAGGCAGGCTGAGACCGCCATAAACACCCAGTTTATGCGTCCGAAGTCCTTTATCCTTATGACTATGAGCATCATCGCGACCATGAGCATCATGCCCGCTATTATGAATGTGAGCTGTTTTATCGCAAGGTCGTGATTTATGCGGTATATCACGCATAATCCCATCGACCACAAAAACTGCGCCGCCAACAGGACGAATCTGTCAATGCGGCGGAATATCCCGCGCAGCAGGTTATATGACACGAGGTTGAAAAGCGCAAGAACCAGCCCGACTATGGGCGCAGTCGCGTCAAACTCCTCCTTTATGAGGGCGAGCTGGAAGAAAACGGAGATTATAAACAGCAGCTGGAGAATGAGTATCAGCGCCGCGGAGTTTCTTTTAAGCTTCATCCGTCTGTGCCTCCCCTCTTAAAACGACCTTTAGCTCGACATTCGCAAGCTCTATCATGTCCCCCGTGAAGATCTCATGCTCGCGGATGGCGCGCCGTCCGTTTATTTTGGTTTCCCCGGAAATGGGGCGAAGAAGCAGGCGTGAATCGGAAAAGGTTATCTCAGCATGATTTTTTTGTATGCCCGCCGCCTCGATTATGATATCCGCGCGGCTGCTGCTGCCTATGAGATTTTTGCGCGTCAAGCCGAGGCGCGTACCGTCCGAGCAAAGCTCGAGATAGCCTATGAATTTATCCGCTTCCCTTTTAATGCGCTTTCTCTGACGGTATTCGCTCACGGAGACCGCGCACAGGCTCAGCAAAATGAGCGCTATCAACAGCAGATACCAATATTTAGTTATGCCCGCAAGAGCGGTGTATGCCTGTGGATCCATCTTTCCTCCTATTGCATAAGACGCTTTTCCCAAACGTCTTTATATGTCTTTAAAAAGAAGCCGAGCAGAAGGTCATATACGAAAAAGCAGGGCTGTAAGATGAGTATTATCGCCCAAATCGGCAGGGAGATAAGCTCGCCCAGATCGATATAACCCGTCGCTATCGTCAAAAAGTATATGAGCGCGCAGAACGCATTGAAGTATAAAAATTTCGCTATAGGGCGGATGAGCTTGTCCCTTATCTTATCGAAAAAGTATTTGGCTATGCCGTAATGCCCGAAAAACATTATATACGGCAGCGCGCGCGGAATGGGCAGGATGATGAGGGTAACGCCGCTCACTACCAAAAACAGTATCACCGCGGCGAGGGGCTTTTCATCCGCAAGCACGCCCATGACAAAAAACGAGCTCAGAATATAGAACAGAAACCCGACGACGGGGACGATATACGAAAGATACAGGCATAGCACGGTCATCGAGCCGAGCATGATATACAGCATCGTATTTTGTGTTTTAACCTCATACCTGTTCTTTTTCATATGTAGACCCATCCGTTTTTTGTTTAATTACATTATATTATACCATTGCGTGCAATGCGTTTCCATTAATTTTTAGTAAATTATGGAGAGGGGAGGGCGCCTGACGGGGCAAGTAATATGTAG
>CAKROK010000106.1 GCA_934373295.1 uncultured Christensenellaceae bacterium
CGGGGTGTAGCGCAGTCTGGTAGCGCACGTGCTTTGGGAGCATGGGGCCGGGGGTTCGAATCCCTTCACCCCGACCAAAAATATCATATGGCTCCTTGGTCAAGCGGTCAAGACACCGCCCTCTCACGGCGGTTACAGGGGTTCGAATCCCCTAGGAGTCACCATTTTTGGGCCTTTAGCTCAGTTGGTCAGAGCAGTCGGCTCATAACCGATCGGTCCGCGGTTCGAGTCCGTGAAGGCCCACCATATAGAAAAGTGGCCCGGTAGTACAGTTGGTTAGTACGCCAGCCTGTCACGCTGGAGGTCGAGGGTTCGAGCCCCTTCCGGGTCGCCATTTTCTAAATAACATCATGCCTCGGTAGCTCAGTTGGTAGAGCAAGGGACTGAAAATCCCTGTGTCGCTGGTTCGATTCCTGCCTGAGGCACCATCCGAGCCGATGTAGCTCAATTGGCAGAGCAGCTGATTTGTAATCAGCAGGTTGCGGGTTCGAGTCCCATCATCGGCTCCACCCCAACCAATAACATCGGTTGGTACAAAAAAACAGCGTGGAGAGATTCCCGAGTGGCCAAAGGGAGCAGACTGTAAATCTGTTGTCACAGACTTCGATGGTTCGAATCCATCTCTCTCCACCATTTTTTTAGTTTTGTATGCGTTTGCGGATAAGGCTGTGCATACGCGGCGAAAGCCGTCAGCCCCGTCTCGGTCACCTCAGCCGTGTAAAATCTATGAGGCTTTTGCGGATATGGCGGAACTGGCAGACGCGCTAGATTCAGGTTCTAGTGAGGATTCCCTCATGCAGGTTCGATTCCTGTTATCCGCACCAAACCGACAGGCAGAAATGCAGGTCGGTTTTTTCTTTTGCTAAAATGCGATATCATGATATAATAGTTATAATACGAAAAAAGGCGGTGATGCAATGGATACACATGCTCGTCTCCACCAGCTGTTGGAGGAGCGCGGCTGGACGGAATACAAGCTCTCAAAGGAATGCGGCTTGGCGCAGTCCACTATCGGAAATATTTTCAGGCGAAACACCGTCCCCTCCATCGCCACCCTTGAGACGATATGCAAAGGATTCGGCATCACCATGTCTCAATTTTTCGCCGAAACCGACATGGTTGAAATGACTCCCGATATGAAAGAGCTTTTTGACTGCTGGATTTATCTGACGCCAAACCAGAAATCCGCAGCGATTCAGATGCTCAAGGCGATGAGCCATGAAAATGATTGAAACTACTTTTATGAAGCCACAGGGCTTCTTTTTTTGTCAAAATCCCCCATTGTCAAAAACTTTTGACTGATATTTTCCCTCATATGTGCTAAAATCATAGGCGAACGGAGGATGAATATGAACATAGGAAACAAAATCAAAACCGCCCGCGAATCAAATCACCTTACTCAGGAACAGGCCGCGCAGCACCTCATGGTATCGCGTCAAACTGTTTCCAACTGGGAGACCGGCAAGTCCCTGCCCGATATTTTGAGCATAATGCGCATGAGCGAGCTTTATCGTTTGAGCCTGGATGAACTGCTAAAAGACGATAAAGAAATGCTCGCTAAGATGGAAAAGGACGCAAAAGCGAGAAAAACCGAGGTCAAAATAATCAAAATCGTCTGCGTCTTTCTCCTGTTTGGGATGCTCACGTTTGCCCTGTCTCAAATTTTTACAGGCAACCCCGTCGTGGAGTTTATCTACGGTGCGACTCCATGGGTGTTGCTCGGCATTACCGTACTGCTTTGGCTGTTATCGTCCGATAAATAATTTAATTGAGGTTCAATATGAAAATAGAACAATGGGATAACGTTCCCTTTATAAAGGATGGAAAAACCGTCTCCTTTAACGCGGATTTTCTCGAAATCTCCTTCACGCGCGTGGGCATAGAGGGCGGCTGCCCTGCCGAAAAGGACAATGCCAGCTGCTTTTTTATAGAAAACGGCGGGTCTCTCCGCCCGTCCGAGGTAATAAGCGCCAACAAGGAATTCTGCGACTGCGAGTTTCGCTGGAAGTTCTCCCCCGACGACGCGCACGGCGTGAGCATAGGCAAGACCCTCCCCGCCTACCCCGCCGAGGTCAAGGGCACATACCCCAAAGAGCCGTTCACCCCGCAAAACGCCGCGCATATCCCCTGCAAACAGGTCTTAGGCACGTATGCCGTAGTTTTTGAAAGATAATTTTTTATACAAAACCGCCGATGGAACGATATCCGCCGGCGGCGTTTTCATCTTTTGCCTTTTTTAGTTTTTATCCTTTTACCTGACCGTGCCGCTCACTGTCACGGTAGTAACGCCCGGGCTGACACTCCAAACGCCCGTCGTCGCATCCTGCGTGATGGTCGCCGCGGGTACTGTTATGCTGCCCGCGTTTGTGGAAAACACATTGCCGACGTAGCTGTATTCGGTGAATGCCGCGCCGTCCAGCGTGACGCTCGTTATGTCGAGCGCGGGGTCGAACTCATCCACTATCTGTACGCCGTCCGCCGCATCTGCGGGCGCGTTGCCCGTGTTCTGTATCACGAACGTATATGTGAGCGTATCGCCGCTGTTCACGGTCGTGGGGCTTAACGACTTGGTTATGGACAAGACGGGAGCTGCCTGTGCGGTCACCGTCTCCTGCGCCGTCAGCGCGTCGGCTATCTGCGCGCCCGTCGCCGTCACAGTGTTCAATATGCTGCCGCCTTCGCCTATGGGCGCATAGCCGTTCGTCCTCGCCTCATATATTATCGTCGCGTTTCCGCCCGCAGGCACTGTTATTCCCCTTATCTCGAGCGGAGGACCCTCCGTCACCGTTGGAGCCGCCTGTAGATTCCCGTTCGTATAATAGAGTATCGAGCCGTCGACGTATTCAAGCGGAACGAGTGCTGTTGAACCGAATTCCACTCTGCCCATGTTATCCGTGAGAGTCACGCCGGTCAAAGTTGTGTTCGACGAGTTGACTATGCTCACAACATACGTGAGCGCGTCCCCCGAAGAATACGTGCCGGAAACTGCCGTCTTTGTCATGGAATAGGGCTCGCCTATCTCCCCGTATACCGTATTCGAAAGCGACGTCCTGTCACCGTAAAAAAGCGTTGCCTGATTCTGAAAGCTCGCCATTTCATATCCCTCCTTATTTGCAAAATAATTCTTTGCATTACACTATATGCTTTTCCTCAAAACTTGTGATTTTTATATTTTTACCCTGTTTTTCCTGCCCGTTATTTTAAAACTGGTCTCCGCCATGAGCTTATATATGCGCGCGCTGTAGCCCATGCTCATAAAGCGCTCGCCCATGTATATTCTTTTACTCATAAGCCGCGCCATCCTCGCTAGCTCTGCATCGAGGGCGCGCAGAGGATGCAGCCGTATGGGGAATCGCAGCATCGCGGGCGTCACTCC
>CAKROK010000107.1 GCA_934373295.1 uncultured Christensenellaceae bacterium
ATGTATGGGGGGTGTCTCGTTTTAACGTAACTATAGATGGAAACGGAAATTTTGTTTCTGTCTCAAAGAGATTTCCAGAGCTATCATTTTATTCTGTAGAAAACACAATTTCCCCAGATGTAGCTTTAAATCAAGTTATTGAAAACAAGGGACATTTGACAACAGATACACCCTCAGAAGCTGATTCTGCAATAATCGACGAGTATAAAATCGTGTATTATATAGACGTCGAATCGCTTGACTCAGACTACTTTTGTCAACCAGTTTATGCATTTAAAGGGCACTACTTGTCTGAATCAGGACAACAATTAAACGACAGTAGTTTTACCGCTTTGACACCTGCAATCAAATAACGCAGGACGATTTCTTCAAAACAACATTCAAAAATCATGCCGCTCATTTACGGGCGGCATGGTTACTATCTATTCATCAAAAAGTATTTTTATACATCCATTCAAACACCCCCGCACCGCTCACCACTAAAATATAAGGAGATCGAATATGAAAACTCACATAAAACGCTCTGCGATATCGGTCATTTTAGTTATTCTCGCGGCGATGCTCCTTTGCTCGTGTTCAAACGACGTTACGCCGATACCGGAAAACACTTCATCTGATACGGAGAACACCGACCCTCCGCAGATGCTTATTTTTGCCGACTTTAAGGCATATCTCGATTTTGAAGGCTCTGTCTCGCTGTCTGACGAGGATTTCGCGGCGTTTATCTCGGATAACTCCTACGACATGAACGGCGTTCAATCAAAAGATGACGTCAAAAGATATTGCGAAACCATTGATAAGCTGCCCGTTCCCGAGGATCCCGGCTTGACCCTGCGCGACATCGTTTTTTATCCCGAGCGCGAGGAATGTTCGGTTACGTTCACAGGCGCGGGCGATGCGGTATATTCGCTCGATTATTACACGGGCAGTGATAAAAAGAAAGGCATTCAGGACATCGCCGATAAAAAGCTGACGGGCTTTTCCGCCGTTTCAGCCGACGTCGATTCCGTATACGACGTCACGGATGCCGATGATGATTT
This sequence comes from uncultured Christensenellaceae bacterium, assembly GCA_934373295.1. Lineage (GTDB taxonomy): Bacteria > Bacillota > Clostridia > Christensenellales > Christensenellaceae > HGM11616. Next base: position 1,041 of record CAKROK010000107.1, read on the forward strand.
TTATGCATATTATGCCATAATAGACGGATATCGGGTATTATACAGGGCGTATGACACAGACGAAAGCAACGCCATAGGCCTGCTTGAAAACTCAAAATTCGCCGCTCTTTCCGCTTTTTCCGCTAAAACACAGGAATAAAACGCACGATAACAAAAATCATGCCGCTCATTTACGGGCGGCATGTTGTTTTCATTTATTTTAATGCGATTTCCCCCAGCTCATAAACCTCCGTCAGGACGTATTTCGCATTTTTGCACATATAGTCCATCAGCTCGCCGTCATAGCGGCTCCATCCCGCAAAGGCAAAGTCGACCTCCCGCGCAGCCGCCATCTTTAGCCCGGTGGGCAGGTCGTCCACGACGAGTATCTCCTCCTTTGATACTCCGAAGCGGCGCATAGCCTCGTCTATCGCATAGGGCGACGGCTTGTGCTGCTCCTCGGGCAGGCTGCATGAATATATAGCGTCCGGACGAATGCCGCAGTTGGCCACATAGTCGCGCAGAATGTACTCGTCATATGAATGCGACGAGACGCAGATAACGCCGCCCATGCTCTTAAACCTGCGTAAAATGTCCGCCATCATGGGAAAAAACTCGGGGATGACGTACTCCATATACTCCCGCCAGACCTTCTCCTGATAGTCTATCTCATCCTCATTAAAGCCCAGCACGTCTGTCATCAGCCCAAAAAAGCCGTGCTTAAAGTTTAGGCTCATGAACTCCTGCAAGGTATAATCGACCTCCGGACGCAGCTTTTTAAGCGCCGCCATAAACGCGGGATAATGCACCTGCGGCGTGCTGTTCACGACGGTGTCGTCGTGGTCTAACATCAATAATTTGTATTTCATCAGGAAAATCCGTGAAAGCCCTTTCCTATAATTTCGCTCGAATTCGTTATGGATAAAAACGCGTTCGGCTGTTCTTTTTTAAGGTAATTTCTAAGTAAAACCGCCTGGTGCGGGTTCATTATGGAGAGTATCACGCTGCGATCCTCCCCCTTGAACGCGCCCTTTCCGTCGAGCACGGTCGCGCTGCGCTTCAATTTGTTCATTATGAAATCGCATATGGGCTGAGCGTCGTCGCAGATTATGGTGAAGCACTTACAGCGGTTCATGTTCTCAATCACGCCGTCCACCACAAAGGACTTCGCGAATAATCCGCATACGGAAAACAGCCCCGTCTTTACGTCGAACACGAAAAACGTGGCTATCGCAGTGATGCAGTCGACATATACGAGCGCGTGGGCGATGTCCATGGTCGTGCGCTTTTTAAAGATCATCGCCACGATCTCCGTCCCGCCGCTCGTCGCGCCCAAGTTGAAAATTATCGCCGAGCTTACCGCGGGGACGGTCACGGCGAATATCAGCTCCAAAAGCGGCTCATCCGTCAGCGGACCGTTCATGGGGAATACTATCTCCATGCCGGAGAGCATGAGCGAACAGAGCAGGCTCGCATACGCCGTCTTTGCGCCGAAATCCCTGCCCAAAAAGATAAAGCCCACTATGAGCAGAATTATGTTCATTATGAGCGTCGCCGTTCCGGCGGAAACGGGCAACAGCTTTGAAACTATGACCGCTATGCCCGTCACCCCGCCGAACGTGAAGTTGTTCGGGAATCTGAAAAGGTATATCCCCACCGCCATGAGCGCTATCGCAAGCGTTATCACGATGTAGTCCTTTATTATTCCCGCTAATTTTTTGTTCTTCATCAACCTAAAGCAGTTTTATTAAAATTCGATGGTAGTTCCCGGCTTTATCGCCAGCACATCCGCCTTAGTCAACTTCTCCATCCCCTCCACGGACTGTGTGAGTATGGGGAAGCTCAAATAGTGCATGGGGATGACCGCCTCAACGCCCAGAATATCCGCCGCCATTGCCGCCGCCTTGACGTCCATCGTATAAACGCTGCCTACGGGAAGCAATGCTATTCTCGGTGAATAGAGCTTTTTAAAGTACTCCATAGACGCCATTAAGCCGGTGTCACCCGCGTGATATATCACGTCGCCGTCTATGTCTATCATGAATCCGGAGGGCTCGCCCGTCTCGCTGGAGTGAGTCGCCTCGACCATTGTTATTTTGACTCCGTTTACCTCGACCGTGCCGCCGATGTTCATGCCGTTTCCGTTCTTGATCTGCGCAGGGTCAAAGCCGTAGTCCCTACATAGCCTTGAGGTTAGCTCGGGCTGAGCGATGAGCGTTGTC
>CAKROK010000108.1 GCA_934373295.1 uncultured Christensenellaceae bacterium
GCTTGAACAGATTAGCGGAGAAGGATGAGGAGGTCGCAGACCTCCTTATGGGAAAGTCTGAAAACCACGGTTTTCAGAAAAAACTGCAAAGTAAAGTCTTTAATCTGAATATTGCCTTTAAAAGCCAACTATTGACTTGAACAAATCTCTAATGGAGCTTTGCGTAAGCAAAGCAACCTATGACTTCAATTTACGAGTATATCCGCACTTTTAAACTCATGCGCGCAAACCTTTCTCTCCGTTTTTCACTATTACTTCTTACATTTTACTTGCGCCCACGGGGCGCAATGCCCGCCTTACGCCGTCCACAAACACCGCCGCGACGCGGGTGCGCACGTCTAACGGGTCGCCTGCGAACAGGGCGATGTCCGCGTCCTTGCCCTCCTCTAAAGAGCCGATGCGATCATCTAACCATGCGGCTTTTGCGGCGTTTATAGTTATAGCCTTCAGCGCTTCATATTCGGGCAGACCGTACTTCACCGCCATCGCCGCGACCACGGGCAGATTCTGGCTCAGGGTAACGGGATGGTCGCTCATTATCGCGAACTCCACGCCGTTTTCATATAGTATGCGCGGGGCCTCCATGGTCATGTTTTTAAGCTCGGGCTTGCAGCGGTCCGTCATGAACGGGCCGAGGATGACCTTTGCGCCCGATTTTTTGACCTGCGCGGGGATCATATACCCCTCCGTGCAGTGGTCGAGCGATATGCGCAGGCCGAACTCCCTTGAAAGCCTTATCGCGGTCTGGATGTCGTCCGCGCGGTGGGCGTGTATCTTGACGGGGAGCTGGGCGTGAAGCGCCTGTAGGAGCACCTCTTTTTTGAAATCCAGCTTGGTCTTTTCGTCCTCTTGCTTTTCCTTTTCGTATTCGCCCGCGTCGATAAACGCCTCTCTAAAGAGCGCGGCGGTCGCCATGCGCGTGGAGGGCGTCACCTTCTGCTCGGAATATACCCCCTTGGGGTTTTCGCCCAGTGCAGTTTTGAGGGAATGAGGCTCGGCTATGACCATTTCATCCACGCAGTCGCCGTAGGTCTTTAGCGCGGCGAACTGCCCGCCGATGACGTTCGCGCTGCCCGGGCCAGTCACGACGGTGGTCACGCCGCCCGCAAGCGCCTCGCTAAAGCAGCGGTCGACGGGGTTTATCGCGTCTATCGCGCGCAGCTCGGGCGTGACGGGGTCGGTCGTCTCGTTTCCGTCCGCGCCCTCGTCCGTGATGCCGTCCTCCCACATGCCCAGGTGGCAGTGCGCGTCCACTATGCCGGGGATGGCGGTGAGCCCCTCCGCGTCAAAAATCTCCGCTCCGCCAATGTCTATTTTTTCGCCTATTTTGGCGATTTTTCCGTCTTTTATGAGGATATCCCCGCGGTCGAGGTCGTCTCCCGTCATGGTCAATATCCTTGCGTTTTTGATTATGAGCATATAGATCTCCTTTTTTATTTCGTAAACCAATTTTATATCTTTTTATCGATGATTTCAAGACGGGCTACTTCTTAAATCCCCGCCCGATGACCTCGCGCGCGTCCATGCTTATCACGAACGCATTTTCGTCTATCCGCTCGACGAGCACCTTTAACAGCGCAGACTGCCGCCCCTCCTCGACCGTGCATAACAGCGCGGGGCGATCATCTCCCGAATATCCTCCCGATGCATTTAGCTCAGTCACGCCGCGGTCAAGCTCGTCAAAAACCGCGCGCTTTATATCGGGGTGTTTATCGGAAATTATCACGAAAACACGCGCCCTTTTTGCGCCCTCGGTTATTATGCCGAAGCATTTTATGACGATGTATACGCATATGAGCGAATAGAGCGCCTCGTTTATGCCCGCGAAAACCGCCGTTAAAAGCACGACCAGCGCATCCACGGCGAACAGCACGCCGCTCACGCTGAACGCAGGGTTGATGCGATGGATGATGAGCGCCAAAAGGTCCGTCCCGCCTGTGCTTCCGCCGAACAATATGTTTATGCCCAAACCGATACCCATTATTATCCCACCGTATATCGCGCACATAAGCATGTCGCCCAAAAGCGCGCGCACGGGTATGAGCTCTGTCGCGGCGCTGAATATCAATAGCGCATAGCCCGAGCGAACGCACATGCGCTTGCCCAATAGCTTAAACGCGATGATGAACGTCGGGATGTTAAGAAGTATCATGCCCACGCCCACGGGCAGCGAAAAAACGTATAAAAACACGGAGGCTATCCCCGAATATCCGCCCATTGTCAGCTTATAGGGCAGTAAAAAGCAGTTGAGCGCAAACGCGCATATGAGCGAGCCGCACGTGAGCGTGATATATGTAAAAGGTACGCTGTTTTGAAGCCTTTTCATAGACTATCTCCTTTTTTCTTTTATCATTTCTATAATTATAAAAATATATGCAGCTTGAAAAAATGGCGAAAATAATATAAAATATCATAGAAAAGCGGAACATTTTATGTGAAAAAATCGTCTAATAAGCGATAACGTTTTTACACGGAGCACTTTTTTATGGATTGCAGGGATTTTTCAAGGCTCATAGACGCATATCTTGACGGCGAGCTTAGCGAAAAACAGTCGGACGAATTCGTCCGCCATATGAACGAATGCGGCGAATGCGCAAGGCAGTTTACGGAGCGAAAAAAGCTCCTGGAGCTTTCGTCTGCGCTGTCTCTTGACGTACCCGATTATCTTCCCGATGCAATGCAAAAAATAAGAGAAGAGGACGAGCGGCGCAAAGCGGCGAAAAAGCGTCGGATAATAAGATTCACGTCGTCTGCGGCGGCGGTTTTAGTGATAATTACCGTCGCAGCGTTTGCGTTTTTCCCAAAAAATTGTGAGGCTCCAAACGATATGGCGAGCGTGTATGACTATAAGGAAAGCCAGATCGAAAATATGGCTCCGCAGGACGGGATGACAGATGAAGCGCAGCAGGAAATGCCGCATGAGCAGCAGGACGGGCCGTCGGATGGAATATCATCTTCTGGCGGGGCGCACAGACGAACGGTCATGGAT
>CAKROK010000109.1 GCA_934373295.1 uncultured Christensenellaceae bacterium
TGCACCATTTCTTCCACATCTACATCAATGTTGATATGTGTCACAGGATTTCTCAGAACTAAGAGGCATACCGTCTCCACCGCCGTAGTATTGGGGAACATATCGACGGGCGTGACCTCTTTAAGGACATAGCCGAGAGGGGCGAAAAGCGCGGCGTCGCGCGCGAGGGTGGCGGGGTCGCAGGAGACGTATATTAGGCGGCTCGTACCTACTGCGGCGATATCGTTTATCACCTTTTCATCCAGCCCCTTTCGCGGCGGATCGACTATTATCACATCCGGCCTGCCCGATATCTTCGCTATCTGCTCAAAGCCCTGTGCGCAGTCCGCGTTTAAAAAGTGCGCGTTGGTTATGCCGTTTGCCTGTGCGTTCTTATCGGCGTTTTCTATCGCCTGCGGGACGATCTCGATTCCGTAGACCGCCTTTGCGCGCCGCGCCGCTATGAGGCTGATCGTGCCTGCGCCGCAATAAAGGTCCGCGACGACGTCCGCATCCGTTATATTCGCGCGGTCGAGGGCGAGGTTATACAGCTTTTGCGTCTGCGCATGGTTTATCTGTAAAAAGCTGTTTATGGATATCTGGAATTTCAGCCCGCAGATATCCTCGGTTATATGCCCGCTGCCGTATATCACGCGCGTGTGCGGCGTCAATATCGCGTTTCCCTGCGAGGTGTTTTTGTTTATCGCGATTGTGTCCGCGTCCTCTTTGAATAGCTCGATGAGCTCGGTTTCATGCGCGATTTTTCCCGCGTTTATGACGAGCGCGAGTATCCTCTCGCCCGTGCTGCTCTCCCTTATGACGACATGGCGAAGCACGCCCGTATGCGTCCCCTCATCATATGCGCTTATGCCGTATTTTTCCATAAATTCTCGCAGCTTTTTGAGTATCTGCGCGCATTTTTCTGAGGATATTAGACAGTCGGAGACATTGACGACGCGGTGAGTGCGCCGGGCGAAGCAGCCCATAGCTATGCCGTCCGGAGTACTTCTCACAGGGAACGCCGTCTTGTTTCGGTATCTCAAAATGTCATCTGCGGGGACTATATCGTTTACCGCCGCGCCGCTCTTTGCTATCCTGCGTATGCAGTCCTCCACGCGCTTTTGCTTAAAGTCGAGCTGCGCCGCATAGCTCATGTGCATGAGGCTGCATCCGCCGCATCTGTCAAACACGGGGCATTGGGGCGCGACTCTTTTGGGCGAAGATGTTTTCAGCTCGACGAGCTTGCCTATTCCATAGCTTTTCGCGAGCTTTATTATGCGCACGACGCCCGTCTCTCCCGGAAGCATCCCGGGGACGAACACCGCCATGCCGTCTATCCTGCCCACGCCGTTTCCCTCGACGGTCAGGTCGTCAGTATGAATTTCATATAGCTCGTTCTTCTTCAAGCGCGTATCCTCCGCTGATATTTCTCTTTTGATTATACCATAAGCGCGCATATTCATCAAAATTTTTGCGTTATGATACATTTTCCGTCGACACGGGGCGGATTATGAGATATAATTATATGCGAGAAACGACATCTGTGAAAGAAGGTTTTAATATGAAGATAGCTATAGGCTGCGACCATGCGGCTTATGACATGAAGCACGCCATAATGAAGCATCTCGAGGAAAAGGGCTATGAGTATAAGGACTTCGGCACTTATTCCCCCGATTCATCGGATTATCCGCTCGTCGCGCGGGACACCGCAAAGGCGGTCGCGAGCGGCGAATTTGACCGCGGGATAGTCCTCTGCGGCACGGGCATAGGCGTCTCCATCGCCGCCAACAAGATAAAGGGCATACGCTGCGCATTGCTTTCAGACACTTTCAGCGCACACGCCACCCGCGAGCATAACGACGCGAACATGATGGCTATGGGTGCGCGCGTTATAGGAATCGGCCTTGCGCTCGACATAGTGGACGAGTTTTTGACCACCGAGTTCAGCGGCGCCGAGCGGCATATAAGAAGAGTAGACATGATACATCAGCTTGAAAATGAGGCTTAAAAGGAGATAATACAAAATGGGAAAACTTACAGTAATCGATCACCCTATGATACAGCACAAGCTCTCCATCATGAGGATGAAGGAGACGGGCACTAAGGACTTCAGAGAGCTTTTGGATGAGATATCCATGCTCATGGCGTATGAGGTCACGCGCGATTTCAAGCTCAAGGATAAGGAGATTGAGACGCCCATATGCAAGACTGTCGCGAAGGAGATCTCCGGAAAGACCGTGGGCATCGTTCCCATACTGAGGGCGGGCTTAGGTATGCTGGGCGGCTTCCAGAAGCTCATCCCCGCGGCAAAGGTCGGCTTTATAGGCATGTATCGCGACGAGACCACGTTAAAGCCCGTCGAGTATTTCTGCAAGCTGCCCACCGGCTCGCTGGATAGAGAGCTCATCGTCGTCGACCCCATGCTCGCGACGGGCGGCTCCGCGACGGACGCCATCACAATGATCAAAAAGCGCGGCTTTAAGCACATTCGCCTCGCATGCCTCGTCGCCGTTAAGGAGGGCATTGACGCCGTCCAGACTGCGCATCCGGACGTCGACATCTACGTCGCGGCAGTCGATGAACAGCTCAACGAAAACGGCTATATCGTCCCCGGCCTGGGCGATGCGGGCGATAGGATCTTCGGCACAAAGTAATAAAAAATCGAGCAGCTCGGCTTTCGGGCTGCTTTTTTTGTTTGGCCCGAGCGCTTGAATTTAAAAGAGGGAATTCATACGTAAATTGAATATTTAGGTTGCTTTGCTAACGCAAAGCTCCAAAATAATGTGCAAATCAATAGTTTTCACATATGATATTATTCAGATTCAATTCTCTAGTCTGCAATTTTTTTCTGAAAACCGTGGTTTTCAGACTTTCCCATAAGGAGGTCTGCGACCTCCTCATCCTTCTCCGCTAATCTGTTCAAGG
>CAKROK010000110.1 GCA_934373295.1 uncultured Christensenellaceae bacterium
TTCGGCTAATCTCAATAGAAGTTTTTTGTGGAATTCCAGCTTTTGCTTTCTCCATCTTATCCATCATTTTTTCCGCCAAACTGTATTGCATATTGCTTGTAATCCATTTCGTCAATAACGGCATTAATGCAATCATAGAGTGCCGTATGTGCGGCCACAAGAACTGGTATTTTCTTATCAATATCGACTTCTATTGGTGATTCGAAATCCGTAATTTCACGTTTGATAGAGCCATCACCACACACCCAAAAAAGACCGAAGGGTTTTGGCGCATTCAAAAATTTGTAGTCAACGCCACCTTTGTGCTTTATATAATTTGCCCACTTACGCACTTCTGAAATTGCATCATAACAAATGCATAGCTTGTTTTGCAATTCCTGCATATTCCTATTTTCCAACTCGTTCTTAACAAATTTATATTTACAATGTTCCATGATCGTTTCCCGCGTCCATGTATCATTGTATACTTCCCCATTTTTCAGCTTTGCAGAAGTATAGAGCTTTTTCCCCCAATACACCGTTTGTAATATTTGATCGTAAGTATTAATGTACCACGTTGAGGCTGTTCCAAAGTACAGGCATCGGAAGAAAAATTGTGGTGTATAGCCTTGTGACCAACTTAAATTATCATCAGAATCAAACAACTTATAACTTTTAATGGTGAAAAATCTTGCAGCTTGCAAGCATTCATCAGCTTTTTGAGCAAAATATACTGATGGTTTAATTGATTGCTCGAGGATGAATGGAGACGGCTTAAAATTAACAAACCGCATAGTGCCTACAAATTCATGAAACCGTTCAACGTATTGCTCATAGGTGAGTTCATCTTTATCGCGATATTTAATGAAGCACTTTCGCAACAATGAATTATCAATTTCTGAATGTGTGTATGCGAACTCCTCCATAGATTGGTATTCACTATCTTGTTCCCTGATTTTAAAGAACGAAGAACATACAGGTCTCGTACTCGCAGAAATAGTTATTTCTCTTGTCATGGTTCATTTACCTCTTTTCTTAGTTTTTCAGTTCCATATCCATCCCATCTTTCTATGTGGCTGGCGTTCTTTGTGTATCTTGCCCTCGCACATCAGCAGAAACAAAATGTGATACAGAATCCTACTTGTTCGTCTGACAAAAAACGGTTCTACTCAACTTCGGCTGCTATTCTACATCTACGTTGTCTTGGTACGTTTTTCGTTAATGAGATATTTCTCCATCCTTTTCACCTCACCGACTATATTTTATCATACTTTGTAAGTCAGCGCAAGGTTATTTGGGAATAGTATCAGCTCTTGTCGGTTGCCCCCAAGGTTCCGTGAAGAATCAAAAATATAGCCGGCTATTCCGTCCGATTGACTTGATATTTCCAGAGATAAATGATAAAATCAAAGTACACTGGGGGTGCAGTATCCTTTTGAGGACTATGCGCAAGAGTGGCCTCGGTAGTAATGCTTTGGAAAGGAGCGGCGATATGAATAACCTGGAAATTCCGGTTGGCACATCTGATTTTGCAGAGATTCGTCAAAATGGATACTATTACGTTGACAAAACTGTCTTAATCAGCGAGCTTCTTAAGACAGCAAGCAATAAAGTGACATTGATTACGCGCCCACGGCGGTTCGGCAAATCGCTGGGCATGAGTATGCTGGAAAACTTTTTTGATATCCGAAAGGATAGCAGAACTCTTTTTGCAGGTCTGGAAATTTCCCAAAACAAGGCTTTGTGTGACGAATGGATGAATCAGTACCCTACAATTTCTGTTTCATTTAGCAGGGTGTTTGGACTCAATTACACAAAAGCGTATGATATGCTCACAATGGTAATTGCAGATTTATTCAATAAACATCTATATTTGATTCAAGATGGAAAGGGGACAGATTTTGAAAATAGCACATTTAAGCACCTCGCTGATGGATGTGCCTCTGAAAAAGAAATAAAAAGCAGCTTTTTACTCCTTACAGGGATGATGCAGAATTATTATAAAAAGCCTGTGATTTTGCTGATTGATGAATATGATGTTCCTGTGGAAAAAGCGAATAATAATGGATATTATGCAGAAATGCTCGACACCATGAAGAGCTTGATGCAGGCATTAAAGGATAATCAAGCACTTAAGTTTGCAGTAGTTACAGGCTGTCTTAAAATTGCGAAAGAAAGTATTTTTACGGGTACAAATAATTTTGTGTCGGAAACATTTATGCCCTCACGTCTTAGCGAGTGTTTTGGTTTTGTACAAAGCGAAGTGGATCAAATTCTTGAGGATGCTGCCATAGAAGGTAAGGCAGAGATTATGAAGAAATGGTACGATGGCTATCATTTCGGAAGTGTTGATGTTTACTGTCCTTGGGATGTGATGTGCTATGTGCAGAAGCTGATGACTGATTCTAATGCTCAACCGGATAACTTTTGGAAAAACACAAGCGATAATGCGGTAATTCGTTCTTTTATTGACTATGCGGGTGCAAGTATTACAAAGAAATTTGAAACTTTGATGGATGGTGGATACATTGTCCAGAAAGTGGATGAGAATCTGGCATACGATTACCTTCATTCCTCTGAGGAAAATCTATGGAGTATGTTGTATTTGACGGGGTATTTGACACAACTCAGAGACGGCGAGATTGCTGAAGCATTGCCAGAAGATACGGTGGCATTAAAAATCCCTAATCTCGAAATTCAAGAACTTTTTGTAACGGAAGTTTCAAAA
>CAKROK010000111.1 GCA_934373295.1 uncultured Christensenellaceae bacterium
TTAGCTCAGTCGGTAGAGCAACGGACTGTTAATCCGTGTGTCGTTGGTTCGAGTCCAACAGGGGGAGCCAGAGAAATGCCCGGTATTCGCTTCGAATACCGGGATTTTTCTAACTTTTGCGCATGATTTGAAACAGGACTGTTCGCCGTTTTGGGTCAATTTTGGGTCACTTGGGTTAAAAACCTGCTTTTGAGGGTCACGCCGTCCGAATTTCGGGCGGTGTTTTCATGCCTTTTTGCGGAGCAGCACGTCAGCGATACACTGGGAAGCCTTGGCTTTGTTTTCCTCGATGATGTGCGCATAGAAGTTCTCCGTGGTACTGGCGCTGGCGTGGCCCAGCTGTGCGGCCACTGTCACGATGTCCGTTCCGTTGGCCAGCAGCACAGAGGCCACCGTGTGCCGGAATGCGTGGGGATTGATGTGGGGCAGGCCGTGACGCTTGGAGAAGTCCCGGAGCCAGCCGGTGATACTGTCCGGGTTCATGTGGTCCCCGTTGTCCTGGGTGAATACATAGCCGCTATCGATCCACCTGTCCCCGTTGGCAAGCTGTAGCCGGAGCTGCTCACGCTTGTGCTTCCGCAAAAGCGCCATTGTTTCGGCAGGCAGAGCCAGATAGCGGATATCACTTGTCTTGGTGGTGCTTTCGTGAACGCCCTTGCTCTTGGAAATAATCAGTTCGCTGTCAATTTTTACTCGATTTTCCTTGAAGTCCACCTTGTCCTATTTAAGCCCCATGATCTCGCCACGGCGGCAGCCGGTGACGAGAAGCAGGTGGGTAATGAGCTGCCATTTGAGAGGTTCGGCCTCCAACGCTTTCAGTATTTCGGAAATGGTCTCCGGCTGGAAGTAGTTGGGGGCCTTTTTTGCTGCCTTAGGAGGTGTGGCCTTGGCCGCTGCGTTGTAGGGGACCAGCATTTCTTTTTCTGCCTGGGCAAGGATGATGGAGATCAGCCGGTGATAGGCCAGTACGGTCCTGTCTGACAGCGGCTCCATATCGTACTCTACGGTGAACACATCTCCCAGACGCTTCCCCATAGCCTGGGCAATGGCTTCCGCTTTTGCCTCCTGGATCGGCTGCCCCTGGGCGGCTGCGCTGACCGTAGAGGCCGCCACCCCGGCGGCCCTGGCGATACCGGCCCGGCTCTTTTTATTGGCTTTCAGCCATGCGGCAAGGTCAATTTTTGCCGTTGCTATGCCGCCGGTCTCCCGGATGCCCGGTTCTGACAGGTTCTTGTAAAAACTGTTGAGATGCTGGGGGCGAATGTCTGCCAGCTTCATGTGGCCGATGGCCTGATTGATGCGGCCCATCAGCTCCCTGTAACGGTCAAGGGTCTTGGACTTTGTTCCGCTGCGCTCTTTTAGGTCCAGCACATAGGCGGCGTAGTCTGCGAAGGTCTGGCGGTTGTCCAGCACGAAGCCTTGCTCAATACTCCGCTCAAAGTCTGTAGCGGCCCTCTGGACAGCCTTCTCAATCTGCCGGGGTGTCATGCCGGGATCTGGCTTGTATGTCTGCCTGTGCCGAATGCGCTTCCCCTGGGTGTCAAAGCCAGAATAGACGGTGATCCGGTAAGTGGTGCCGGTCTTGCCGGTGAGTTTTTCGATGGTTGCCATGACTATTTCTCCGTGTATTTCTCTGTATTGCTGAGCATTTCCAGATACTCAATGGCACGCTGCTGACCAATATCGTTCAGGAGAGAGAACGCGTTTAATAGACGATCTTTGCGTTCTCCGTTGATTCTGGCAAAGATTAAATTCGAGGAATCATCAAAATCAAAGAGTGTGTATGGGTTTACCTGCAATGCCTCAGAGATGCGGAGAAGCATATCCAGAGACATACTCTTACCTTTAGTCATAGCGGATTGTAAAGAGGAGGGAGGAATTTTGGCAGCAATTGCAAGTTGTCTTCGGCTCATTCCTCTGCTTTTCAAGATGTAGTCAATACGTTCTGTAGTGGTCATGGTAATCACCTCAGAGATAGTCTACCACAGAATAAACGAAATATCAACAAAGAACTTGACATTAAGCGAAAAAAGGTTTACAATGGCAATGTAAACGAAATTACGTTCAAACTGGAGATGATTGAATGAAAATTGATTCGCACAAGATCAAGGTGATACTAGCCGAAAAGATGATTACAATGTCGCAATTGGCGGTAATGAGCGGCATTTCCAGGCAAACACTGAGCGCAATCATTTCTCGCGGCAGCTGCTCTCTTGTTTCAGCGGGGAAAATTGCACATAGCCTCAACATTTCGGTTGATACAATTGCGGTAAAAAAGGAGGAATGACCATGACAGCGAAAAACGTATTGACAGTGCGTGAGGCTGTCCAGCGGGCCAGAGATGACGGTCTGGCCGTCTCCGAATACTCTTTGCGGCAGTGGATCAAGGCCGGAAAACTTCCCATTCGGCAGGCCGGACAAAAGACGCTGCTCTACTATCCGAATCTTGTTCACTTCATCCAGTGCGAGGACGGCGGCGACAATATCCCGAAGCCTGCCGTATACCTGGGCGGGATCCGGCGCGTGGGCGTGTAAGCGAGGTGGGAAGGATTGGCAAAACTTACTTACTTCAAGATGATGCGGGAGGACTTCGAGGTTCTGAACGAGATGTATTCCCCTGCCCAGATCGGGGAGCTGATTGTAGCCACAATGCAATACCTGGCAGACGGGACTGTCATGGA
>CAKROK010000112.1 GCA_934373295.1 uncultured Christensenellaceae bacterium
TAAAGGCGAGGATGGCGCAGCTTGGGATAGAGAATATGAGCGCTTACCTTCGCAAAATGGCGATCAACGGATATGAGGAAAAACCGGATTTGCCTGAACGCCGTGAACCGAACAATCCTTGACTCACTTTTCAAGTTGGAAGGACAAGAACGGCCTTCTTTGGCGGATTGAAAAGCTGTTTATGATCATAAAAGGGTACTTTCGCGAACCGAAAGTACCCTTTTTGTCGACAGGCTGATGGACGCGCATTGCGCGTCCATTTTTTGATATTACTTCAAAGCTTCGCCAAGCGCGGCGCAGGCGGCCAGCGCCGCGTCGTCCGGCTCGTCCTGGCAGATGACGCTCTCGGCGCAAAGCGTGATGCCCGCCGCTGCGCAGTCGCTCTCCCAGGTGCGCATCCATTCGCCGCCGCCCCAGCCGTAGGAGCCGAACAGCGCGACTTTCTTGCCCGCCAGAGACGGCTTCACGGCCTCGAACATCGGCTCAAATTCGGAATCTTCCAGTTGCTCGGCACCCATGGACGGGCAGCCGAACGCTATCGCATCATATTCATCCATCATGCCCGCGTTAAAATCCGCAGAAGTGAACAGCGCCGCCTCCGCGCCTGCCTGCTTCGCGCCCTCTAAAACGGCGTTCGCCATCGCCTCCGTGTTTCCCGTTCCGCTCCAGTATACTACAGCAACCTTACTCATGTGTAAAAATCTCCTTTATATAATATGTTATTTTAAGCGACTGATATCAGCCGTAAAATATCTGTTCCGTTCATCCATTCTTTAAGGTATGTCTCCCTTATCCGCCGATATTGCTCAAACGTCCTTTTCGCCGTGAATTCGTTAGAATACACCTTCCAGCACCCCGTGCATATAGAGTTTTCGCCGCAGTTTTCTATAAACCCCACGACGTCCTCGAGCGGATAACCCAAAAATACGCCTATCTCATGCGGAAATTCGCCGAATTTTGCCATTCTTTCCCTTAAATGGGCTATCGCGTGCGATACGCTCGTATCAGTATACCCATATTGCGAGAGAAATTTCTGTATGCAGGGCAGCTTCAGGCTCGCCTCCAGCAGCTTTTCGCGGTATACGTATACATACGCCTTGCTGTCCGTCTTTTTTAGAAGGGCCACGCATACCCCCGTCCCCGAAAACCGCTCGTTCCACTTTGATATAGCCTCATCAAGCTCGTTTTCGCTCGAGTATTTATATCCAAACATGTTTCCCACCTTTATTGACGCAAGCGTGGGCGCACAGTGCAGTATAAAATGTCCTTCCATACGTTTCCTCTCCGCGATTTATCAGTTAGCTTATGCTAACTTAATCGGCAAATTTTGGCGCATTTATATGCGTATACTTAGTTAGCCTTTGCTAACTATATTCTTTATATCATATAACATATTCCCTTGTCAACTCTTAAAATCACTTTTTTATCCCATTCTTTCCTATTATAATTATATGTTATTCGACTCATGTGCCGCCTAAAAATACAAACGTCACCAAATGTATGGTAAAAAATACATATGTCAGTACAAATTTGCTGTTGCATTTTGCCTCATTTTTTGCGATAATGGTTACAGGTAATCTTATGCATTACCCTATTCGTAAGTATTCGATGAATATAATAAATGGGAGGATACGATGGATATTAACGAAATTGTAAGACAAGCCGTTGAGCAGGTCCTCGCGCAGATGAACGCTCAGGGCGGTGCTGTCGCAGCGCAGGCTGATCTCTCGCCCGCATCTATGGCGAAGTATATCGACCATACGCTCTTAAAGGCAGATGCGCCTATCTCCAAGATCAAGCAGATCTGTGACGAAGCTAAGCAGTATCACTTTGCAAGCGTCTGCGTAAACACGGCGAACATTCAGTTCGTAGCTGAGCAGCTCGCAGGCTCCGGCGTTACGCCCTGCTGCGTTGTGGGCTTCCCCCTCGGCGCGATGACGACTGAATCCAAGGTCTTTGAGACTATGGACGCTATCCGCAAGGGCGCGAAGGAAGTTGATATGGTTATCAACGTCGGCGCTATCAAGAGCGGAAACTGGCAGCTCGTTGAGGATGACATCCGCGCGGTCGTTGAGGCTGCTAAGGGCAACGCCCTCGTAAAGGTCATCATTGAGTGCTGCTTACTCACCCAGGATGAAAAGGTCAAGGCATGCCTCGCTTCCAAGAACGCGGGCGCTGCTTTCGTAAAGACCTCTACCGGTTTCTCCACCGGCGGCGCGACCGTTGAGGACGTCAAGCTCATGAGAGAGACTGTCGGCCCGAACATGGGTGTTAAGGCTTCCGGCGGCGTTAGGAGCTATGAGGATGCCGTTAACATGATAAAGGCCGGCGCTAACAGGATCGGCTGCTCGAGCGGCGTAGCTATCGTCACGGGCAAGCAGACGGGTCATACATGTATCAACTGCGGTCGCTGCAAGCAGAAGTGCCCGACCGGCAACACCAACATAATCAACAACAACTATTAATAATTAGGGGGCTATTGAAAAATGATCGAAGCACTTGGAATGGTAGAAACAAAGGGTCTCATCGGCTCTATCGAAGCTGCGGATGCTATGGTTAAGGC
>CAKROK010000113.1 GCA_934373295.1 uncultured Christensenellaceae bacterium
ATTGCCTCTAAAAAATAGAAGTTAAAAAATGAAGAAAGGTCAACCGCCTACCGTTATTGGCAACGCCGGCGTGAATACCAAATAATCAACATTCACGTTATTTACAGAATACAATATTTTCCCAAATAAATCAATAGAAAAATGCGATTATCATGCGGTTATTTGATGACGCTATTTTTTTTGGGGGGTCTTTCGACGGTTGAAATAAAGCATATCACTTGCAGAAAACGACGAATATTCGACAGAAAACTGTGGGAAATCGAATGAATAATAAGGTATCTCTTTTGACGCGGCTAACCGCCGAAAGGGATTTTTTATACGCAACTCATGCGCCTTGTTCTACGATTAAAAAGCGAGCTTGCCGATGACATGCGGCGCAGCTTTCACGCACGAAACGGCTCCCGCCGTTTCGCGCGTGAAAGTGCTCGCCCGTCCCCGCCCCATATGGGGCGGGGACGGGCGGGCTTAGTTTTTGCGGCTTTGCCGCAAAAACCTGCGCCGCACACCTACGTATGAGATGGACCTTTTTAACTTCATCGGGAGGGCATATCGGCGCGAATTTTGATGGAACATTGCGATGATATGCTAAACCCCGCCGCCAATGAAAAAGGCCGATCGGACAGCCGGTCGGTCATATGTGCTATGCGATTATTGATGATACGTCTCGAGGAACTCGCCGATGCTCGTGCAGGCGCGGGTGAGGGTCTCCTTGTTGGGCAGGAACACTATGCGGAAGTGGTCGGGCGTGGGCAGGTTGAAGCCCGTGCCCTGCGTGACGAGTATCTTCTTTTTGTGGAGCAGGTCGAGCGCGAACTGCATATCGTCCTTTATGCCGAACTTCTCCACGTCCAACTTGGGGAAGATGTAGAATGCGGCGTGCGGCTTTTTGACGGAAATGCCGGGGATGTCATTTAACATCTCATAGACGAGGTTTCTCTGCTCATATATCCTTCCGCCGGGCAGGAGGAAATCGTCGCTGGACTGCGTTCCGCCCAGCGCGGTCTGAATGATGCTCTGCGCGGGGACGTTCGAGCATAATCTCATGGAGGAGAGCATGTTTAAGCCGTCGATATACCCCTTTACGCGGGATTTATCGCCCGAAAGGCTCATCCAGCCGACGCGGTAGCCCGCAACGCGGTGCGACTTTGAAAGTCCGTTGAAGGTGATGCAGAAAAGGTCGGGCGCGAGGGATGCTATGGACGTGTGCTTTAATCCGTCCATGACGAGGCGGTCATATATCTCGTCCGCGAAGATGATGAGGTCATTTTGCCTTGCGACCTCGACTATCTGCTCCAAAACCTCCTTGGGATAGAGCGCGCCGGTCGGGTTGTTGGGGTTTATTATGACTATGCCCTTTGTGTTGGGTGTGATCTTCTTCTTTATGTCGTCTACATCGGGATACCAGTCGGACTCCTCGTCGCACATGTAGTGTACCGCCGTGCCTCCCGCGAGCGTGACGGACGCCGTCCAGAGGGGATAATCGGGCGCGGGGAGTAAAATCTCATCGCCGCTGTTTAAAAGGCCCTGCATGGACATCGTGATGAGCTCGGACACGCCGTTTCCCGTATAAATGTCGTTGATATCGACGTTGGGTATCTTTTTTAACTGGCAATACTGCATTATCGCCTTGCGTGCGGAGAATAGACCTTTAGAGTCGGAATAGCCCTCACAGTCGCGCAGGTTATACATCATATCGCGCACTATCTCATCGGGCGCCATAAAGCGGAAGGGCGCGGGGTTGCCTATGTTTAATCGCAGTATCTCCTTACCCTCGGCTATCATTCTGTTTGCCTCGTCCATGACGGGGCCTCTTATATCGTAGCAAACGTTATCCAACTTTGATGATTTTTCAAATGTTCTCATTATAAAGCTCCTTTCACATTAAAAAAAATAAGCCCTGAATGCAAAATCTGCAATCAGGGCGAATCAACAAATTAATCCGCGGTACCACCTAAATTCGAGTATACCTCGCACTTTACCGGCACATTCATGCCGCCTTTGATGTAACGGTCAAAGCCCCGTCGAAGCCTACTTAAAGAATATCGGGGGATATTCGCGTTCGGTTCGAAGCTCAAAGACTGCTTCACCGTATCCGCCAAGGGACTTTCAGCGCCCGTCCCCTCTCTTGATGCGCAAAATACGGCTACTCCTTCTCGTCATCGCCTTTATTAAAGAGTATTATACCACACGGCGCATAAAAGTCAACGGGTTTTTGTAAATCTGAAGAATTCTGAAGATTTGCCCGCACATATGGACTTTGCGCGCGGTTTTTTATATTCTGTATTTAGAAAAAGGGAGGATATATCATGAAGCGACTTTTACTTGTGATTTTGGCACTTATGATTTTAACAGTAAGCGCGTGTTCCGTTAA
>CAKROK010000114.1 GCA_934373295.1 uncultured Christensenellaceae bacterium
GAATGGTGTGGATTATGAGGCACCAGATGGACAGGATGTAAAGCTGTGTTTCATTATTGCCGCTCCAAAGACAGGAGATAATCTTCATTTGCAGGCATTAGCAAAGTTATCCACACTTCTTATGAATCCTTCTTTTAAGGAGTCTTTATTAAAGGCGAAAACAGAGGAAGAGTTTTTACAGATTATCAATGAGGCAGAATCACAGAGAGATATGCTTGAGATGCAGACAGAGGAAGAGAAAAGCTATCGCGTACTTGCAGTAACTGCTTGTCCAACAGGAATTGCACATACATTTATGGCGGCAGAAAGTTTGACACAAGCTGGTGAAGAGATGGGATATTTCTTAAAAGCAGAAACAAACGGTGCAGATGGGGCAAAAAATGTACTGACTGCGGAAGAAATTGAAAAAGCAGACGGAATTATCATTGCGGCGGATAAAAATGTAGAGATGGCGCGATTTGATGGAAAGCCTGTTTTAGTGACAAGTGTAACACAGGGAATTCAGAAGCCAAAAGAGCTGATTCAAAAAGTCATTGATAAAAAAGTGCCAGTTTATCATCATGAGGGAGAAAAGGCAGTAGAGACAGAAGGCGGAGAGAGTATTGGAAGACAGATGTACAAAGCGTTGATGAACGGTGTATCTCATATGCTTCCATTTGTTATCGGTGGTGGTATTCTTATCGCGCTTGCTTTCTTATTAGATGATTACTCCATTGACCCGTCAAACTTTGGTAAAAATACACCGATTGCGGCTTATTTAAAGACAATTGGTGAGCAGGCATTTGGTATGATGCTTCCAGTTCTTGCAGGATATATCGCAATGTCTATCGCAGATCGTCCGGGACTTGCTGTTGGTTTTATCGGTGGTATTGTAGCAAAGATGGGATGTACCTTTGGTAACCCTGCCGGTGGCGATGTAAACTCTGGTTTCTTAGGGGCTTTACTTGCTGGTTTTATTGGCGGATGTATCGTACTTCTTCTTAAAAAGTTATGTTCAAGACTTCCAAAAGCATTAGAGGGAATCAAGCCAATGCTTATTTATCCAGTAGCAGGTATTTTCTTAGTTGCCGTAGTAACAACATTAATCAATCCATTTGTAGGAGCAATCAACACAGGACTTAGTAACGTATTAAGCAGCATGGGCGGCACTTCTAAAATCCTTTTAGGCATTGTTGTTGCAGGAATGCAGTCAACCGATATGGGAGGCCCGATCAACAAAGCATCTTATGTATTTGCTACTTCTCAGTTAGCAGAAGGTAACTTTTATATTATGGCAGCAGTAATGGCAGGTGGAATGATTCCTCCATTAGCAATCGCACTTAGCACAACTTTATTTAAAAATCGCTGGACAAAAGAAGAAAGAGAATCCGGTCTTGTGAACTATATTATGGGATTATCCTTTATTTCAGAGGGAGCGATTCCATTTGCAGCAAAAGATCCGTTAAGAGTCATTCCTTCCTGCATCATCGGCTCTGCGACAGCAGGCGGATTATCAATGGCATTTAACTGTACGCTTCGTGCACCACATGGCGGAATTTTCGTTCTTCCAACAATCGGAAATCCACTGATGTATGCATTGGCAATATTCATTGGCGCATTAGTTGGCTGCCTGATACTTTCTTTCTTAAAGAAACCGCTGCAAGAGAATATGCAGAGAAAATAAGTAAAACACGCTCAAAAATAAGTGACATAAAAAAGGAGACAGAACAATGAATATGAAACAATTATGTGCCAAAGAAGCACTAAAATACATAAACGACGGCATGTGTGTCGGACTTGGCGGTGGTTCTACCGTAGGATTTTTGGCAGAATATCTTGCCAAAGAGGAGAAAAAGATAACAGTAGTAACGCCATCCGATGACACAGCAGAACTTTGCAAAAAGTTAGGACTTATGGTATTATCACTGGAAATGACAGATCATATTGACATTGCTTTTGACGGCTGTGATGAACTTGACAAACAGTTAAATGCATTAAAGGCAAATGGCGCGATTCACACAAAGGAAAAAATCATCGCATCTATGGCAGAAAAATATGTTTTGTTAA
>CAKROK010000115.1 GCA_934373295.1 uncultured Christensenellaceae bacterium
ACCTGAACGAATTAGCGGAGAAGGATGAGGAGGTCGCAGACCTCCTTATGGGAAAGTCTGAAAACCACGGTTTTCAGAGAAAAATAGCAGAGTGATGTATTTAATCTTAATAATGTCTTATGCTCAAGCGATTGATTTGCACGAGATTTTCCACCTTTTAAATTCAAGCTCACAAACCATTCTTCCCGCACCCCATTATCCGGTTATTAATTATTAAGTCCTTCAGTATTAATTGCGCCCTTGGGCGCATATCCCCCCACCCCAGCCGCATATAAATCAACCATAAAGTGAGGAGGATCCATAGATGACTGCAAAGAAAAAGAAAAATACCAGAAAATCCGGAAAAAATAGCTCTCCGATGCTTCTCGGCGCTATACGGGGCGCGCTCGCCGCGCTCATAGTGACCGTCGCGGCCGTTTTGGCGCTCGCGCTCGTCATCAAACAGACGGGAATGGATGAAAGCAGGATCTCCGCCGTCAATCAGATAATAAAGGTCGCCTCCGTCTTTATAGCCGCGTTCGTCGCGTCGCGCGGGCTTATGGAAAATCACCTCGCCGCGGGCGCGCTTTCCGGGCTCATATACGTCGTCGTGGGCTTTTTGGCGTTCTCCCTCGTCGAGGGGAGCATGGGCGATCTGTCCGTGCTGCTTGCGGACGCGATAATGGGCGTGCTCGTGGGCGGCCTCGTGGGGCTGATATTCGGCAAGCTGCTCAGCAAAAATAAGCCCGCAAAAAAGGAGCACCGCCCCGCCGTAAAGACATGAGCTTGAACCACTCTCCGCTTTGTGATATCATTAACTAAAAAACAGGAGCATATCATGAAGCTGACATACCTGCATAAGCATAAAGGCTCGTCCCGAATAAAAATAATCGCCATAATCACCGCCATTGTCGCGATGCTCGCGGGGATGACGTTCATCGGCGGCTTTATAGACTACCTTTTGAACGCAAAGGTCATGACATACGTCATGTTCGTTCTCGCGTTTTTGCTGGCATACGCCGTGACAAAGCGCTTTATATTCGAATATCGATACATCTACGCCGACGATATCTTCACCGCCGAGCGCATGATATACGACGGGCAAAAGGTCATCTTCGCGTGCGATAAGCGCTTTATAGTGGACGTTCTGCCCTATAACGAGCTGCAAACGGCATATCCAAAGATATCGGCGCGCCGCCTCGCCTTTGCGAAAAAGGAGAGCTGCACCGCGCTCGTCTATCAAAACGAGCAAAACAAAAAGGCCATCCTCATATATGCGGACGACGCCTTTGTTTGCGGTTTAAAGCAGGCGATAAGCGCGGATACCGAGACGACCTGATATCCGCTTTATCGCTAAATATTAATTCGACTTTTCGGCGGTCATAATGTGCTGATTTTTGATAGTGCATTTTGCCCGCCGTTTTTTAATCTTCTGATAGCTCCCTAAGCCCCTCCCCCGCGACGCGATATACCGTCCAGTCCGACATCTGCTCCGCGCCCATGGAGAGATAAAAATCGATGCTGGGCTTGTTCCAATCGAGACACCACCACTCCAGCCGTCCGCAGCCGCGGCTCACCGCGATGCTCGCGAGCTTTTTCAATATCGCCTTGCCATAGCCCTTTCCGCGATATTCGGGGAGGACGAAAAGATCCTCGAGATATATCCCCGCACGTCCTAAAAACGTCGAAAAATTGTGGAAAAACAGCGCAAAGCCGACTTCCTTATCCCCCTCGAGCGCGAAAATGACCTCCGCCTTTTTCTTGTCGAATATCCATTCCTCGAGCGTGCTTTCATCCGCTATGA
>CAKROK010000116.1 GCA_934373295.1 uncultured Christensenellaceae bacterium
ACGATAGTTATGCTCGTCAAGCATCTGAATGCTCTGAATATTACTATCAAAGATACGAATAATCGCAGAAAGCATTTCATCTGGTATATGATAGGTTTTGAGCAGCCGGAATGCCATCTGGTATGTGTCCACTCCCATACCATCGCTACCGAAGAAAATAGCTGATACTCGCTTTTTCTTTAAGACAAAAAAAGTGCTTGCCGTATCTTCCGGTAACTCTCCTAGATTTTTTTGCTCAACAAAATCCTCGGTATACAACGAACTCAGCTTAGTTTTATAATACTTTTTCTTGTAGATATGCTGATTAGAAAAAGTTGCTCGATTTGCTAATGTTGGATCTGCTTTCAGTTCTGTTGCATATTTATATACATACCCTTCATGGAAAAAGATAATTTCTAGTTTGATTCCCTCATAGGAATAGTGCTTGTTCTCCAGACTAAACTTGCCCAAAATATCATAGCAGCAATCCAGCAGTTCTAGTGCAGTTGTTTTACCGGAAGCATTTTTTCCGACAAACGCTCCAATGCTGTACACATACAAGCCTTCAGCAATTTCCTGAAGCTCATATTCCTTGTCTTCTGTCGTCTTCTTCGACTTAGCGACCAAATCAATAACCGTATCATCTTGGCAATTCTTAAAGTGACTTGCCTTGACGCGCAGTAGCTTCATCTAAAACACCTCCATGCTTAGTATACCCCATTGTTCAATTTTAATCAAGTTTTTTGTTTAAGATTCAGTGTTTTCTTATTTTTAGTCAATATAGCAAAATCTTCTCTAAGTCTTTTCATATTTTACAAATTTTCTGCTTCTGCCAGCTCCAAACCTGAATACTCCGCAATCTTTTCAAGCGAAACCTCCAACATTCGCTTTACCATTCCGATTAGTTGCTCATGTACCTTTTCTCTTATGTAATCTTCATAAATCTTGTTCAAAAGGAATACCTCTCCCTCATCTTTATCCCACAGTGCATTTTGCTGCGACAATTTTCCGGCCGTTTGAAGTGCTTCTTGCGACAAAATTCTGGCTCCCACCATCATTGGCGGCGTCCATCACTCATATGGTCGATGAACTCTCCAGCTTATATCCTCTTGAAATTGCACTCTACTACGAATTTTGTATTCATGTAATGCAAGATCATATGAGAAAATTCTAAAATTTCTAATTATCGCAAGTTTTTAAAAATAAAAACGGATTTTTCGTTTTTATTTTCCAAAAGTTACTTGTAAAGAGCGGATTAAAGAAATTATCTGCGGCTTTCCCGTTTTTATTTCCTGCGAATCACTTTGTGAAAGCTCATTCTCTACCATTACAGTCTCTCTGACTTATCCGTCTACAATCACACTCTATCCACTCTTCTAGTGTCAGCGGCATGTAGTCCGAATACATACAGAAGCAGTTGATCATCTGGCACGGCACCGGCTGCGCTGTTTCCTGATGGGCACTTTTCCGCATCATGGCTCTGGTCTCTGTGCAGAACCTGTCCACCAGTACTTGATCTTCCGTCTTATGAATATGTCCGTGCAGCATATAGGTCAGCGGTGTTCCATCCGGCCCACGCCGAAACTGGCCGTTATAGCAGAATACTGGATAGTGCATCAGCACGATTTTTCGCTTATTGTCATGGATCTCCGCATAGTCCTTGATCCATTCAAACCGGGATGCGTCAAAATCCTTGTCCCTTAAGTACCTCTCATCGTGATTTCCTCGAATCAAGCAGAGCCGTCCCTTCAGCCGACACAGTATCTCATTTGTCTCCTTCCCATTGCCAAGAGACAGGTCG
>CAKROK010000117.1 GCA_934373295.1 uncultured Christensenellaceae bacterium
ACTTATCTGTATAAGAGATTATAGATTTATTAATTGCTATGGCTGCATATATGCTCGGCTTTGGACTTACAAAGGTTTTACAAAATAATCAAAAGGATTTCATACCATGGATTTTTCAAAGTATTCCGGCATGGAGCTTATTCGGATTTATGGCGAATTGCTATTCCAAATGCGTGAAGATAAGCTAATTCGCTCAAAGAATGTTACTGGCGATTTAGGTGAATACATTGTTGTTGATTTTTATACCAAAACAAAAGGGTTGCCCAAATTGCAATTTGCTCCGCCGTCAACCAAAAACATTGACGCCATTAGTGTAAATGGTGAGAGATACTCTATAAAGTGTATTACGACAAATACAACTGGTGCTTTTTATGGAATCGAAAAAGATACCGATATTGCTTCCATAAAACCTTTATTTGAATATGTGGTTGTGATTAAACTTGATGAGAACTATCAACCGGAGTTCATATTAGAGCTCGACTGGGAAACGTTTTTCAAGCATAAGCATTGGCACTCAAGAATCGGTGCGTACAACTTGGTGATAACTAACTCATTGATTGAGGATGGTAAAATGGTTTACAAGAAAGATTAAAATCAGTCTGATTTTAGATGAGAGGCGAGGAGTTAATGGGCAGAAATAAAGCGCCATCCGAAAACACAGTTAGAATGTTGTGCAGTAAGTCGGCAGGAATATGTGAATTTGAGGGATGTAACAAAAGACTGTTTTTCGATGGTGTTACATTGTCGAAGTTTAACAACGCATATGTAGCTCATATTATTGCTTCAAGCGCAAAAGGTCCTCGTGGTGATAAAACACTTTCTCCGCTGCTTTCTGATAAACTAGAGAATCTAATGCTTATGTGCGCAGATCATCACAAGCTGATAGATAATCCTACAACTGGTCCGAGAGATTATCCTGTTGAACGGCTAAAGGAAATGAAACGAGCACATGAGGGGAAAATTGAAAAGATATGCGGCCTGTTCAATGTTCCTAAAACCGAAGTGGTATGCTTTTCTTCTCCTATCAAGGGAATTACTGCAGTTGATATTGACTATGATTTGGCAGCAAAAGCAGTTTTGCCAAACAAGCAACCTGGTTCATCTTATGGCATTAATCTGCAGATAAAATCAGTCTACCCTTACACATCAAAAGAGTATTGGGATGATTGTTGGGCACAACTGAAAGCTTCATTTGACTTATATATGAAAAACCCAATTATACAACGTGGCAATGCAGATTTTTCCGTATTTTCTGTTGCACCTATTCCGCTGATTATCAAACTTGGAGAACTGATTGGCGACAAACTTCCTTGCGATGTTTATCAAAAAACACGGTTCCCAGACACATGGGAATGGCAAGCAAAAGAGCTCACAAATAAGTTTACTGTCGATGTACTCAGAACTGATGCTACCAATAGTACTATTGCCCTCAACATTTCTTTAACCAATGATGTGAATAATGACCGTATTTTTAACGTAGGTGAATACGAAGCGGTATATAAAATTAAAGCAGACACAACTGGTGTTGATTGCATTAAAAGTGTAGAAGATTTGAGTGCATTTTGGCACATATATCAAAATGTGCTTGATGAAATTCTAAACAAGTACGGAACAAGATGCCAAATTCACCTGTTTCCAGCTATACCAGTATCGGCGGCTTTTGAAGTGGGAAGAAGATATATGTTAAACACACATCCAAGTATCACGATTTTCGATGAAAACAACGGGTTCTTTGAAACATTAAAGATGGGGGGTAAAACTCT
>CAKROK010000118.1 GCA_934373295.1 uncultured Christensenellaceae bacterium
GATAGGTATCTTCTTAAATAAAGGAAGACAGCGATCCCGGTGAGCAATAAAAAGCTCCCATAAT
This sequence comes from uncultured Christensenellaceae bacterium, assembly GCA_934373295.1. Classification (GTDB taxonomy): domain Bacteria; phylum Bacillota; class Clostridia; order Christensenellales; family Christensenellaceae; genus HGM11616. The sequence continues at coordinate 65 of CAKROK010000118.1, forward strand.
GCCTGTAGGATATCTGCATCATGGTAGAGGATTCCCATCTGGTAGTCAGCAGAACAGGTAATAGCAGACTCAGAAGTCAGAATCATATAAGGGAAAATGGTCAGGCTCTGATAATGAAAATCATCATTTCCATAAAAACAGTAAGTATGATAATCCAGATCATTCATATAAAGTGGAAAAAGATTCCGCAGATAGTAGAGCTGATACAGTTCATGGTGATCAGTAAACTGGGAAGTATGGTTTAAACTGAAAATATGCTGGATCTTCAGAGCTTCGCTAGGCAGTATGCTGGACAGCAGGCGGAATAAAAAAGAAAAATCCGGCTGCAAAAAAAGAGCAATCTCTCCATTTGCCTTTCCAGCTTCTTTGAGCAGAATCTGATGGACAGCAGAATCCATTGCCTGTCGGGAATTAAGCAAAACACAGCTGCGGTCAGATGACTGGGGGATAAAGCTGTCTTCGGCATGGGAGAAAACAGGAGCAGGTGTCATAGACTTGCTCGGAAAATCACATAGAAAATGTTCTACACTTTTTCGGGTATAGTAGATATCTTCTCCCATGCGTGCCATTTTCCACGCTTCCTGAAAATGAAGAGTTTCTGACGGAGTTAACTTCAAAAAATGAGCAATTCGCTCCACCAGTTCCAGTGACATCGGTTCACGTTTTCCATTGATAAATTTATAGACGGTAGAGCGCTCCAGTTCACAGTAATGCGCCAGCGATCCTACTTTGACATCCTTCTCATGGACAAAATTCTTAAGCATATCAGAAAAAACAGACATAGATACAATTCCTTTCACAACTTTAACCTGTATGTAACAGAATAACATATTATCACAAACAAAACATCTAAAAGCAACAAAAATTGTAAAAAAATAACAGAAAAAGCTGTCCACAAATCGTGCCCCATCTTGAGAGCCATGTAATTTCTTTTTAAAATAGAAACAGAAATATGGCGTGATGTAGTATAAATGGAAACGTCTGTGGGAGGAGAAAAGACATGAGGAAACGAATGAAAAAGATTGCCATGCTGCTGTCAGCTGCTATGTTAATAAACAGCATGGACGGTGCAGTAATGGTCAGTGCGACAGATATGACGGAGGTCATAGAAGAGAGCACAGGAGCAGCAGAAGAAAGCAGGAAAGAGGAGGACAGTGAAGAGCTCCAGGCTGATGATGAAATCAGTGTGGACGAAACAGATCCACAGGATGAGGAAATCATTCTGGAAGAAGTTGCAGGAGAAACAGAGGATGAAGAGTTCATTATTGGAGAACAGGCAAAAGATATATTATCCGATGGTATCTGGGATATTCAGCAGGGAGATCAGATGGATTCGGCAATAGAAACAAGTGCCACATTTGATAATGGAACTTTGAAGTGCTGGATCATCGGAGACTATGATCGAGATAAAGCTGAGTCATGGGGGTATGCAAAATTTTATGTAAAAGTGGGGGAACCGTTAAAATTAAATATTTATGCAATGACCAACAGTGAAAATTCAATTACCTATGAATGGTATAGAGCTGAATCAAATCAGGAGGATTATGATTGGAAAAAAATTGACGGGGTTGATACAAACACATATGCAAAAACAATGGAAGCAGGCGATGCCGGGGCGTATAAGTGTATCGTATCCGACGGAAAGACGGCATTAGAAAAAGAATTTCGTGTATATGCGACAGGATATGGAC
>CAKROK010000119.1 GCA_934373295.1 uncultured Christensenellaceae bacterium
CCAGTGAATTTATAATTATTATTCTCATCAGTGCTGTCACCATCTGTACAGCAGAAATAAACTCCATTTACACGATAATAATAGTCGTATCCAAGATTTTCCGGAATCTGCTGAATGTCCTGATATGCAACCGGCTGACGTCCGGTCACCAGCGTTAGCAGATATTTATTTGTTCCGGCATCATCAACTTTGTAATAATAGTACTGGTCATTTTCCAGGACAATATCTCCATTTTGACGAGTAATGCTCTCACCGCTATCCTGTGCTGCTTTGTCCCTCTGCGCAACCATCTGCTGCTTTGCCATCACATAAGAAAATGTACCAAGCTTTGTATATTTATAATATGGAAAAACATTGATCTGTTCACTGACGTAAACATATGGGTTCTCCTGCTTTCCAGGATTATCTCCGACTGTTTCCGGAGTTGTATTTGTTTCTGTATTTGTATCAACTTCCTGAACTTTTTTGACACTTTCTGTCAGAAGCGGATCTCCCACAGGCTCATCTGCTGTAGTCATTTCTGCATCCACAGACTCACCGACATCTGCGTTATCATCCGCACTTTCAGTAAAATCTGACGCATCCGAAGTATTGTCATCTATACCACTTTCGTCGTAGCTGTCTGTCACTCCCGAATCTGTATCTGAAAAATCAGAACCGAAATCATCTCCCGCACCCATTGCCTCGGATTCTATTTCGCTATCTGTGTCATTCCATTCATCAACAGAACCATCGGAAGAAATATCTCCTGTGCTGTCGGCAAAGCCATTGTCAAAGCTGACGGAATCTCCGTTGTCTCGCTCAGAAGAAGTCGGACTCTGTGAAGAGCTGTCTGAGCCAAATTCCGCCGGAGTGGATTCTGTATCAGCCGATGTATCTGCACTGTCTCCAATGTCACCTGATGAGAAATCTGCGACCTGTGAGATCGAAGACTGGAGATTTTCATAGAGCTTTCGTAATGACTCTTTTGCCGTATTTTCGCCAGGAAATGTGTAAATATGTTTCTGGATGTTCTCTGCCATCACAGACGTAAGATCTTCATATACATTCTCATAAAGGCCGAAAAATCCTTTATCCGGATCATATTCCTTCGAAAGTGTGTTGCCAGCTCCTGCCTTGAGATTTTTGTTTATAGTCTCATTTGTCACTGTCTCGAAATCCAGATCATATGCACCGCGGCTGTTCTCATCACTTTCTGAAAAATAAAAGTTCTGGATATTTTCGCGGTATTTCTCTTTAGAATCATCAACAGGGCTTCCCTTGATCGGGTAATACTCTTGCTCTTCTCTGGTGTAGTCTCCGGTGTGCGCTGTGTTTTCCTGATACTCGCCCTTCACCTGTACCTTGTCGGTTCGGGTGTTTTTGCCTGTCGGATCAGTGAAATCGATTTCCTTCCACTGATCTGCATCATCGCTTGATGAAAGAAAGTATTTTTCCTGATAATCGGGATATGAAACCGGTACGTTATCTCCGGTAAGGTCACTCACTGAGCGGATTCCTGTTGAAGCCGAAGTATCTATCTCACCATCTGCATTTAGACGGACATTCATTGCAAACTCCTGTCGGAGCTTTGCTGTCGGCAGTTTTTGCAGACCTTCTGCCAGACTGGAAAAATGCATGGTCTGTAGCTGGCCGTTGGAATCCTGATACTGCCAGGTGTAAAGCTTCACGGATGGCTCCTGTCCGGACACATAGTAGCCGAGCTCTGCAT
>CAKROK010000120.1 GCA_934373295.1 uncultured Christensenellaceae bacterium
GGGAGCTAACTATATAAAAATCAAGTAGTTTTTTTGAAAAATTGAATTTTAGTTAGCAAAAAGTAAGCACCTTGAAAATATGTGAATAAGTATGGATTTTGTGGCACAACAAATAGACCTTCAGGGAAGGTTAATTGTATAAGTTGAGTTGTATGTATGGTTATATCAGCAAAGCGGGATCAAAGGCCTGCTCGGTACTTAAAAGGTGATAGATGATTCTTAAAAGTTTTCTGATACAGTGCCCTTGAGCACATCTGTGTCCTTTGCCTTCGGCTAACTTTTTGTTGTAATAAGCAGTAAAGACATTGTTGTGAGTGATAACCGGCAAAATAATCTGATACAGCGTTTTTCTTAGATACCTTGAACCTTTTTTAGTTATTGCGGTGTGCTGGGCGGTAAACTGGCTGGATTCATAGTGATACGGTGCAACACCTGCAAATTTGATGATTTGAGATGCTTTTGTGTAGTTGCAAATATCTCCTAACTCCGCTAAAATGGATGTACCAGAGAAGTGTGAAATTCCTGGTATGGAGAGGATAGGAGAGTTGTTTTGCAAGGAGAACTCTTCTATCTTTTTGTCTATTTCAGAAAGTTGTTCTTCTATCATCTCAATCTGACATACAAGGTGTCTGATCTGAATTTCTTCAGCAACAGAAGTTATTCCGATGGAAGTTTTGGCTACTGCTTTAAGCTGTTCAGCAGAAAGAGAAATATGTTTTCCGCGTCCTTTACATTCAAAGCATTTCCGGATGGTTCGAATATCAGCAGCTGCAATATTTTCAGCAGAAGCAAATGTTTTCAAAACATTCATATAAACAATGCCATACTTTGAACGGAATAAGGAATTAAATTCCGGAAACACGATATCAATACATTTCTGAAGGCGATTTTTATAAAGATTTAATTCCTCTTTCAAGTTGTGATGATGTCGCGTCAATTGCTTTTGCTCATAAAGGTCAAAGCGGTTCACTTTTGTAATGCGGTAAGGCTTTTTACGCTGATTAGAACCGATCACATCACAAATAGTAAGAGAATCAAGAGGATCATTTTTTGTGATACCGCCTTGAATTTTCCTTGTAAGGTCAGTTGTCGTGGGGTTGATGAGCGCAACCGTATATCGGTTATCAAGAAGATGTTTAAGCAGAGCAAAATGGTAATGCCCGGTGTCTTCCATTCCGATAAGAAGTTCCGACTTGGCATAATTGCTTAGTTTTTTGATGAGATACAGAAATCCGATTTGATTGTTATCAAAGACAGCGGGACTTGAAAGTATTTCACCGGTTCCTTTGTAAATTATGGAAAAAGTGTGTTTGTTTTTACCGATGTCGATTCCGACTAAAATCATGATAATGCATTCCTTTCGTAAAAATATGTAATGTGTTATCCACAGCACTTACTTCGTAAAACCTGGTACAAGATACGAATTCAAGACTCATCTAACTAATCATTATTTAGAAATAAGGTGTGGTAAGAACCTCCCGTAAGTAGTCAAAGCCACAGAAATGAAATACAAATCCACATCACATATTTATATCATACCAATGTACACCACCGTAATCAACCGAGGAACAAAAGGTTGATAGAAAGGAGAAAGGTATAATGTAATGACCGTTAGATGAGTCAATTACATTATACCAGGAA
>CAKROK010000121.1 GCA_934373295.1 uncultured Christensenellaceae bacterium
GTTAAACGGCGGCGCCGCACGCTTGATCGTCTGGATAGACATCCAGAACGACCAGCCCTTATCAAACGCCAAGTCCGTCGCAACAATCTTGCCCTCGCGCATCATCCTGCGCCAAACGTCTTTTTCATAGCCGCTGTCGCTGGGCACACCCAGATTTCCGAAATCACGAATCAGCTCGCCTTCCATCGAAAGCTCGCGAACGACGTGCAGAGCCGTATCTGTGCAAAGCAGCGTGTTGTTGGGCGTAACGCAAAGGCTGTGAACCTCTTTAAAAAGCCCTTTTCCGAAATCACGGACGTAGCTGCCTTCCACATCCAGCACGACAATCGGTCGATCCGTATCGCGGCTAAACAGGTAGAGATTGTCATCCGCATCACAGTATCCGCCGGAGTACATCGTGTAATCAAAGCCCGCCGGAAACTTTCCATATTCAGGAATCAGTTCATAGCAAAAACCGTTATGACTGAAAATATTGCGCGCCTCGCGCTCTCTGCCTTCAAAACCCTTTATGTTTTTCACGGTTTTTCCTACGCTTCAAAGTCCGCCGATTCAGCGGGTTTGCGTTTTATTTTTTTCGTTTCATCTGGGTTCATTTGTATCTTACAGCTGAATCTTACCGTATTTCATTGTAAATTGTCAACATTTATAACAATCGTCTTCTTGAGTGGTAATGAAAAATTCGCAAATCGCCTTGTGGCGTTTATTTGCGAATTCCACATTAAATTCAAATTTCGTTCTTATTCTTTTTCGGCAGAAATAACTTTGACGCCTGCCTCTGCCCATGCTTTGATTTCCTTAGCACTCACGTTCCAGTCCGTAACGATTACGTCAATCTGCGCAGCCGGACAGATCACATTCATCGCCATTTCGTTAAATTTACGATATTCAGCCAGCACCATCTTCGTTTGACTGATGCTCAGCATATGGCGGATTACCGCCGCTTCCTCCGTGTTATATTCCATGACGCCGTTCTCAATGGACACGCCGTCAATGTTGACAATCGCTTTATCCACGCGGAACTGTCCAATGCAATCCAAACACAGACTGCCAATCATGCTGCCGTTGTGCTTGCGCATCTGTCCTCCCGTCAAAATGACCTTATGCGATGATCCTTCGTTGGCTGCCGCCGCAACCTCGTGCGAATTCGTGATAATTGTCAGGTTTTGCCGCATTCGAGCCAGCTGCCGTGCCAATGCAATGTTGGTGGTTCCATTGCTCATGGCTATCGCGTCGTTGTCATCAATATATTCCACCGCCATCCGCGCAATGGCCTGCTTTTCTTCCTGATGATTGCCCAGCTTTTTAGAGAATTCCATCTCATGCGCCAGAAGCGTGTTGAACACCGCACCGCCGCGGATACGCTTAATCACGCCCTCTCGCTCCAGGTCAAACAGGTCGCGCCGAATGGTTTCATTGGATACGTCAAACTCTTTGGCAAGCTGCTCGATTTTAGCAAATTTCACATCCGCAAGATACTTGATAATCTGATCCTGCCGCTCCGTATACATGTACAAAGCCCCCTTATGGAATTGTTGTTTTTAGCTTAATTCCTCATTTATTCCAACACTTTTTTCCAAATTTCCCAACAAAAT
>CAKROK010000122.1 GCA_934373295.1 uncultured Christensenellaceae bacterium
GTTCGCACCGTTCCAAATTCGGGAGTTTGGAAAATCTCAAGATTGTTCATGTGTTTCCCTTCTTTCAAAACCTTTTGGCTTCATATGGTTTTCGATAAAACCAGGGCTTTCTTCTGGTTTTCGGCTTTTCATCCGCTGAAAACTCGACGAGGCTTCGCAGCTTTTGCGCCCTCTGCATGGTGATGTTCGCCGCCTTTGCCGCTTCCTCCAGCGTCTCGGCGCGTCTGTAATAGGCGCAGAAAAAACGGAACTCCGGTATGCCTATTTCATCCATCTTGAGCGCTTCGTCCGTGAGGGAGAGGGATTCTGCCGCCTGCCTCACAGCGCGCTCTAAGGCGGCTTGTAGGGCTTCTATGCGGGTCAGGCGGTCGTCCAGCCCTTTGGGCAGGCCGTGAGAGGGGACAGCATCGAACGAGCGGGAAGAAATGGGGAGCTTCGCCCGATCAAGCGCATCCCGCGCCTGTTCCGCCGCCTGCCAGTCCTGCCGCATCTTAATCAGCGCGGCGCGCTGCTCGTCCGTGAATGTCAGCATCAGATGCAGAAATCCCAAAGGTCGTCTTTCGGATCGCCTGCCGCAGCGACGAGATAATCCAGTGCCTTTGAATCCCCGCCAGCCGCCCGCTTGCCGATCTCAAACAGCGCTGCCGCCTGTAACGTCACCTTGTCCGCGTCGATGCCCAGCGCTTCGGCAATTTCTTTCGCCTTGTCGTCCTCCAGCGGGGCAGGGGAGGAGAGGATCAGCCGCGCCAACTCCCGCGCCGTCTTCTTTGCGGCCTTCTCACGGTTGCCCTTGGCGCTTGCCTCCCGCGTCGATTTCAAGCCGGGAGCAAACCGGGTCGCCCGGCCTGCTTCTGCAATGTTAGGGTTGCTCATAAATCGCCTTCTTTCGTCGCTCATTCGTCGTTACTCCCGAAAGCCGTCATACTTTTGTCGCGCTTCGTTTCCGGCGAAAATCGCCAGAAATTCGCTCAGCTCCAGCGAAATCATCCACGGCTGACGGTTCGCCCGGTGAACGACCACGGGAATGGCATTCACCGCGTCCCGCTTGGCCTGCTCCATCGCTTCATGAAGCCGCAGACGCTCGGTTCGCTTGACCTCGATGTGCAGCGGATGCCCGGCGATGGTCGCGGAGATATCCGGGTTGCCGTGCCCGCCCTTGAAATCTGCCAACAGTCCCTGCTGGTGACGCTCGGCAGGAATGCCGCTGGAGGACAATACCTCCAGCAATTCCCGTTCCGCCGCGTCGCCCTTGCGCTTGCTATTCGTCACAGTACCTCCTATTTTCGTTTCTAGGCCGCCTAGGAGCGTTTTTTGTGATCGGTTGATAGAATCCTCTATCAAGCCATCGAACGCGCCAGAAAGGCGTTAAACACGTCAGACGCATTCCAACGCTCGCAGAAGCGGCGGCAGGTTTCCATATCGCCGCGATTCAGTGCACGCTGGAAGTCAAGGAACTCCGCCTGCTTGTCGGGCGTTAACGCCCGAAACATGGTCAAGACGTGGAATTCCTCATCGGTCAAAAGCATCTTCATAGTTTTCTGCTCCTTTCGTCATGCGCCGATCTCGGCGCGGTCGGTCAAATTC
>CAKROK010000123.1 GCA_934373295.1 uncultured Christensenellaceae bacterium
ATCTGAAACCGATGTGTAGTAGTCATTGTAGACTGCATAAGCTACTGTAAATGTACTGGGATAGAATGCAACCACCCAAGAACCGCTGAAACCGGGTTCAAGTCTTGATTCAATTCCGTCGGCAATGGGATAAGATGTTTCCGAGCCGATAGTCCTTGAAACATAACCTGTGTTGTCGGAGCCTGTGCTTTTCTTGATGCCGTAGGAATCAACAACAGTGGTCTTGTTTGACTTGTCATAGGCTGAGCTGTCAACGACATTTTCGGTATTTACCTGTATCCAGCAGAGTCTTGGTGTTCCGTCCGTTATATCGGCGGCCTTTACTCCTCTTGTCTGTTCGCTTACCAGATAATCCTGAGCTGCCATAAAGATTTGCTGAGCCTGTTCGTTTGCCGATCTGATCTTGTTGCTTCTTATGTAGTCCATAACGCTCGGTACAAGTACCGCAGCCATTACTGCAATTATTGCAACAACAACTATCAGCTCAAGCAGGGTGAAGCCTTTCAGCTTCCGCCTTGATTTGTTCATTGGACACCCTCCGTTCATTTGGCAGATACCAATGTAGGTCTTGGGTGAGGATTTCTTTTCGTTTTCCTCTCTCCCTTGACTGTAATTACATTATAATCTATCTGCGGGCAAATGTCAATAGTTTTCTGATAATTTTTCCTCTAATTTTGTGAATTTGTGGATTACTTCACATAATCGTTTCAAAACAGCAATTAATCAAGCAAGTTGCACAAAATCTTTGTTTCAAAAGCTCTTAAATCACTGATTTTTATAGTTTTTCATAATGCCATATTTAATATGAAATATATTTTGCACATCAAGTTAAACGTTATCGCCCGTTTTGTACATCTTTATTTCACAATCACTGTAATAATCCTATGAAAAACTATAAAAATCACACATTATTGCATATTTTTGCACTATACAAAAATCAGTTGGTAAAAATACACTGTTTTTCTGTATATGTGACCCGAATTTCGGGTCATCAATATACAATTTTGCACCGTTGAAGGGGGAAGCTCCCGCCTCCAACAGTGTAAAAAGTGCGATTTTTGTATATCAGTTTGCTGCCTTGAGGTAACGCTCGAACTCGGCGATATCGAGGCTCTTTTCTCTTGCGTGCATCTCGGTGATGACACGCTCCTTGACCATACGTGCAAGCTCCTGATCGAGGCAGACCATTCCGTCCTTCTTACCTGTCTGGATAGCTGTCTGGATAAGGTGTACCTTGTTATCACGGATCATAGCCTTGATAGAGTCGGTGGCGTTGAGTATCTCGAGAGCTGCAACTCGACCTGTGCCGTCAGCCTTGGGGATAAGGGTCTGAGCGATGATACCTACGAGAACCGTTGCAAGCTGTGTTCTGATCTGGTTCTGCTGATGAGCGGGGAATGCGTCGATGATACGGTTGATGGTATCAGAAGCAGATGTGGTATGAAGTGTACTCATAACCAGATGTCCTGTTTCAGCGGCGGTTACGGCAGCTGTAATGGTTTCGTA